>NZ_CP025546.1:2753312-3059235 GCF_003614435.1 Mycobacterium paragordonae | reverse complement strand
GCCGTCGATGTCGAGCCGGTCGAATGTGCGCGCCGTGGCCCGCCGCAACGCTTGTTCGAGCGCGGCTGAATCGGCGATGGCGTCGGTGGTGATCACACACAGCATGGTGGCCAGTGACGGCGCCAGCATCCCGGCGCCTTTAGCCATTCCGCCAACCGTCCACTTGTTCTGGTGATGCAGCGCAACCTGTTTGGGCACGGTATCGGTGGTCATGATGGCGTGGGCGGCGTCGTCGCCACCGGTGAGCCCGCCGTGCATCTCGTGCACGATGTCGGTCACTCCGGCGAGCACCTTGTCCATGGGCAACCGATCGCCGATCAGGCCGGTGGAACAGACGGCGACCTCGATGGCACCTGTCTCGGTGCCCCAGTCCGACAACGCGGCCGCGACGGCTTCGGCGGTGGCGTGGGTGTCCTGAAAGCCGCCCGGGCCCGTACATGCGTTCGCCCCACCGGAATTGAGAATCACCGCACGCAGGCGCCCCGTGGTGAGCACCTGCTGAGTCCAGAGCACCGGCGCGGCCTTCACCTTGTTCCGGGTGAACACTCCGGCTGCCGCGTAGTCCGGGCCCTCGTTGAAGACCATCGCCAGATCGAGGGCGCCGGACGCTTTGATACCGGCAGCGATGCCGGCGGCCCGGAACCCGGCCGGGGCCGTGACCCCTTGTGCGCGCAGCAACCGTGTCTGGCCGGCGGCATCGGTGACCGGGTCGGTCAGGGGCTCGGTCACGGGGCCACCCCGACCACCGAAAGTCCCTCAGCCTCAGGCCAACCGAGCGCCAGATTCATCGACTGCACCGCGGCGCCTCCCGTTCCCTTGACCAAGTTGTCGATTGCGGCGATCGCCACGAAGGTCGCCGCGTCCTCGTCGACGGCGACCGCGATGTGCGCCGCATTGCTGCCGATCACGGAGCCGGTGCGGGGCAACTGTCCCTCGGGCATCAGGTGAATGAAAGGCTCTCCATCGTAGGCCTTTTCGTAGGCGTCGCGGAGCTGCGAGATCGGTGCGCGGGTGGGCGCTGTGCAGGTGGCCAGGATGCCACGCGAAGTGGGTATCAGCACCGGCGTGAAGGAAACGGTCACGTCGCGGTCGGTGACCGACCGTAGCCCCTGCACAATTTCGGGGGTGTGACGGTGGGCGCCGCCGATGTTGTACGCGCGCGCCGAGCCGATGACCTCAGAACCGAGCAGATCGGTCTTGGCCGCCCGGCCCGCGCCGGAGGTGCCGCTGACCGCGACGACGGTAACGGCCGGCTCGATGAGGCCTTCCGCCACTGCGGGCATCAGGGCGAGCAGCGCTGCCGTCGGATAACAGCCTGGCACCGCGATGCGGCGCGTTCCTCTCAATTTGTCCCGCCCGCCAGGCAACTCGGGCAACCCGTACGGCCAGTTGCCGGCGTGCGGAGAGCCGTAGAAGCGTTCCCACGCTTTCGCGTCGCTGAGCCGGAAGTCCGCTCCGCAATCGACGACCAGTGTTTCTGGACCGAGTTGTTCGGCCAGGACCGCCGAATGACCATGGGGCAAGCCAAGAAAGACCACGTCGTGGCCGCTCAGTACCGCGAGCTCAGTCGGCTCGACGACTCGCTGGGCCAGCGGCACCAGGTGCGGATGGTGCTCGCCGAGCAGGCTGCCGGCGCTGCTGGCCGCCGTCACTGCCCCTATCGTCAGACGACCGTCGACGTATGCCGGGTGCCCGAGAAGCAGGCGGAGGATCTCGCCCCCCGCATAACCGCTGGCACCGGCGACCGCCACCCGTACTGTGTCGACCATTCGACGATTTTGCATGGTTATGCAGCGGTTTGCAAATTCATTCGAAACTGCCCGGGTGGTACTCACGCTCCGCGGTCGCGGCGAGTCCCGAGCCGATCACTGTCAACACGACACGCCGAAGTGCCCCTTCACATTCTCGGAAACCACTGCTATACACGAGGGAGCAGTTGCTCTCTGGCACAGTTGATTTCGGGCAAAAGGTAGGACCGCAAGGTCAATCGCAGACTATAAGATTCTGCCCGAAAATTCTTAGAAATAACGGGTTTAACCTGCCCTCCGTACGGGGATCTATTGCCCACGTGTTGCCACTGTGACGATCGGGCGTCGGCGGGGCCACGGCTGTTCCATTGGGGTCATCTGGGGAGATGGACATGTCTTTTGTCATTGCTGTGCCCGAATTCGTCGAGGCTGCTGCTGAGCAGTTGGCCGGTATCGGTTCGTCGTTGGGTGAAATCACCTCATCAGCCGCTGGTGCTACGACCGCGTTAGCGCCTGCTGCGGCCGACGAGGTGTCGACTGCCATAGCGCGGTTGTTCGGCACCCTCGGCAGCGACTATCAGGCCGTCAGCGCACAAGCTGCCGCGTACCACGAAGAGTTCGTGGCAGCACTGAGTCGCGGCGCCACGGCCTACGCAGCGGCGGAAGCCGTCAACATCTCCGCGTTGTTCAACCTGAACAACATCGTCGCGAACATCGAGATCGGCCTGGGCAACATCGCCGCCGGTTTCCAAGGCGGCCTCTCCGGTTCACTACCCGGCCTCGGTGGCTCAATCAGTGGGTCGGGATCGCTTGGGCTCAACGCCGCTAACGCACTACGTGCCGTCGCCGCCCTCCCCAGCCTCGGCGCGGGTCTGGCCCTGCAGACCGGCGGGGCGCTCGCGTCCGGGTTCGGCGCTGGACTTGCTCAGACAGGCCAAGTCATCACGAACCTCGGCGTCGGATTGGGCGGCGCGGGAGCTTCGTTGTCGGCAGCGGGTGCCGCGCTCACAGGCCAAGGTAACGCTGCCCTCGCCGCGCTGTTGAACGGAACCCTGGGCGCAAATCTCAGCGCAAACCTGAGCGCCAACTTCACCGGCGCGCTTCCGTCCCTGGCGGTGCTCGCTCAAACCGGTGGGCAAATTATTGGCAACTTCTCGGCTGCTTTGTCCCAGGCGGTTCAGACTGGTGTCAACCTTGCCGGCAACCTCGGCGTCGGTCTGCCCGCTTTGGGCGCTCAGCTCAGCGCGGCACTTTCGGCGGGTCTCGGGGGCCTCCCCTCGTTGGCAGCAACATTCAATGGCGCCCTGACCGGTGGGCTGAACACGCTGGTCAACCTGGCCGGCAACCTGACCCTGCCGCCGCTGCCCGGGTTCCCCGGCTTCCAGCTCCCGCCGCTGAACTTCGGCCTGCCCCCGCTGAACATCCCGGGCTTCCCGGGCCTGGTGCTGCCTAACTTCGGCGCCGCCCTGACCGGTGGCCTGAACACGCTGGCCAACCTGGCCGGCAACCTCACCCTGCCCCCGCTGCCTGGGTTCCCCGGCTTCCAGCTGCCCCCGCTGAACTTCGGGCTGCCCCCGCTGAACATCCCGGGCTTCCCCGGGCTGGTGCTGCCTAACTTCGGCGCCGCCCTGAACGGTGGCCTGAACACGCTGGTCAACCTGGCCGGCAACCTCACCCTGCCCCCGCTGCCTGGGTTCCCCGGCTTCCAACTGCCGCCGTTGAACTTCGGGCTCCCGCCGCTGAACATCCCGGGCTTCCCCGGGCTGGTGCTGCCCAACTTCGGCGCCGCCCTGACCGGTGGACTGAACACGCTGGTCAACCTGGCGGGCAACCTCACCCTGCCCCCGCTGCCCGGCTTCCCCGGCTTCCAGCTGCCCCCGCTGAACTTCGGCCTGCCGCCGCTCAACATCCCGGGCTTCCCCGGCCTGGTGCTGCCCAACTTCGGCGCCGCGCTCACCGGCGGGCTCAACACGCTGGCCAACCTGGCCGGCAACCTCACCCTGCCGCCGCTGCCTGGGTTCCCCGGCTTCCAGCTCCCGCCGCTGAACTTCGGGCTCCCGCCGCTCAACGTGCCGGGCTTCCCCGGCCTGGTGCTGCCCAACTTCGGCGCCGCCCTGACCGGTGGCCTGAACACGCTGGCCAACCTGGCCGGCAACCTGACCCTGCCGCCGTTGCCTGGGTTCCCCGGATTCCAGCTCCCGCCGCTGAACTTCGGGCTCCCGCCGCTCAACGTGCCGGGCTTCCCCGGCCTGGTGCTGCCCGACCTCGGGGCGGCCCTCAGTGCAAACCTGGGCGCCAGCCTCAATGGTCTGTCGGCCAGCTTGAATGCCGCGTTGAGTGGCAACCTTGCCCTGCCGCCGCTGCCTGGGTTCCCCGGCTTCCAGCTGCCGCCGTTGAACTTCGGGCTCCCGCCGCTCAATGTGCCGGGCTTCCCCGGGCTGGTGCTGCCCAACTTCGGCGCCGCCCTGACCGGCGGGCTCAACACGCTGGCCAACCTGGCCGGCAACCTGACCCTGCCCCCGCTGCCCGGCTTCCCCGGCTTCCAGCTGCCCCCGTTGAACTTCGGCCTGCCGCCGCTGAACATCCCGGGCTTCCCCGGGCTGGTGCTGCCCAACTTCGGCGCCGCGCTCACCGGTGGCCTGAACACCCTGGTCAACCTGGCGGGCAACCTGACCCTGCCGCCGCTGCCTGGGTTCCCCGGCTTCCAGCTGCCGCCGTTGAACTTCGGCCTGCCGCCGCTCAATGTGCCGGGCTTCCCGGGCCTGGTGCTGCCCAACTTCGGCGCCGCCCTGACCGGCGGGCTCAACACGCTGGCCAACCTGGCGGGCAACCTGACCCTGCCGCCGCTGCCTGGGTTCCCCGGCTTCCAGCTGCCGCCGTTGAACTTCGGCCTGCCCCCGCTCAACGTGCCGGGCTTCCCGGGCCTGGTGCTGCCCAACTTCGGCGCCGCGCTCACCGGTGGCCTGAACACCCTGGTCAACCTGGCCGGCAACCTCACCCTGCCGCCGCTGCCCGGCTTCCCCGGCTTCCAACTGCCCCCGTTGAACTTCGGCCTGCCCCCGCTCAACGTGCCGGGCTTCCCCGGGCTGGTGCTGCCCAACTTCGGCGCCGCCCTGACCGGTGGCCTGAACACGCTGGCCAACCTGGCCGGCAACCTGACCCTGCCCCCGCTGCCCGGGTTCCCCGGCTTCCAGCTCCCGCCGCTGAACTTCGGGCTCCCGCCGCTCAACGTGCCGGGCTTCCCGGGCCTGGTGCTGCCCGACCTCGGGGCGGCCCTCAGTGCAAACCTGGGCGCCAGCCTCAATGGTCTGTCGGCCAGCTTGAATGCCGCGTTGAGTGGCAACCTTGCCCTGCCGCCGTTGCCTGGGTTCCCCGGCTTCCAGCTGCCCCCGCTGAACTTCGGGCTCCCGCCGCTCAACGTGCCGGGCTTCCCGGGTCTGGTGCTGCCTAACTTCGGCGCCGCCCTGACCGGTGGCCTGAACACGCTGGCCAACCTGGCCGGCAACCTGACCCTGCCGCCGCTGCCCGGGTTCCCCGGCTTCCAGCTGCCCCCGCTGAACTTCGGCCTGCCGCCGCTCAACATCCCCGGCTTCCCCGGGCTGGTGCTGCCCAACTTCGGCGCCGCCCTCACCGGCGGGCTGAACACGCTGGCCAACCTGGCGGGCAACCTCACCCTGCCCCCGCTGCCCGGCTTCCCCGGCTTCCAACTGCCCCCGCTGAACTTCGGCCTGCCGCCGCTGAACATCCCCGGCTTCCCCGGGCTGGTGCTGCCCAACTTCGGCGCCGCCCTGACCGGCGGGCTGAACACGCTGGCCAACCTGGCGGGCAACCTGACCCTGCCGCCGCTGCCCGGGTTCCCCGGCTTCCAGCTCCCGCCGCTGAACTTCGGGCTCCCGCCGCTCAACGTGCCGGGCTTCCCCGGCCTGGTGCTGCCCAACTTCGGCGCCGCCCTCACCGGTGGACTGAACACCCTGGTCAACCTGGCCGGCAACCTGACCCTGCCGCCGCTGCCCGGGTTCCCCGGCTTCCAGCTCCCGCCGCTGAACTTCGGCCTGCCGCCGCTCAACGTGCCGGGCTTCCCCGGGCTGGTGCTGCCCAACTTCGGCGCCGCCCTGACCGGTGGCCTGAACACGCTGGCCAACCTGGCCGGCAACCTGACCCTGCCCCCGCTGCCCGGGTTCCCCGGCTTCCAGCTCCCGCCGCTGAACTTCGGCCTGCCGCCGCTGAACATCCCGGGCTTCCCGGGCCTGGTGCTGCCCGACCTCGGGGCGGCCCTCAGTGCAAACCTGGGCGCCAGCCTCAATGGTCTGTCGGCCAGCTTGAATGCCGCGTTGAGTGGCAACCTTGCCCTGCCGCCGTTGCCTGGGTTCCCCGGCTTCCAGCTGCCCCCGCTGAACTTCGGGCTCCCGCCGCTCAACGTGCCGGGCTTCCCGGGCCTGGTGCTGCCCAACTTCGGCGCCGCGCTGACCGGTGGTCTGAACACGTTGGTCAACCTGGCGGGCAACCTGACCCTGCCGCCGCTGCCCGGATTCCCCGGCTTCCAGCTCCCGCCGCTGAACTTCGGCCTGCCCCCGCTCAACGTGCCGGGCTTCCCCGGGCTGGTGCTGCCCAACTTCGGCGCCGCCCTCACCGGTGGCCTCAACACCCTGGTCAACCTGGCCGGCAACCTCACCCTGCCCCCGCTGCCCGGATTCCCCGGCTTCCAACTGCCGCCGCTGAACTTCGGCCTGCCGCCGCTGAACATCCCGGGCTTCCCGGGCCTGGTGCTGCCCAACTTCGGCGCCGCCCTCACCGGCGGCCTGAACACCCTGGTCAACCTGGCCGGCAACCTCACCCTGCCGCCGCTGCCCGGATTCCCCGGCTTCCAACTGCCCCCGTTGAACTTCGGCCTGCCCCCGCTCAACGTGCCGGGCTTCCCCGGGCTGGTGCTGCCCAACTTCGGCGCCGCCCTCACCGGCGGACTCAACACCCTGTCCAACTTGGCCGGCAACCTGACCCTGCCCCCGCTGCCCGGCTTCCCCGGCTTCCAGCTCCCGCCGCTGAACTTCGGCCTGCCCCCGCTCAACGTGCCGGGCTTCCCCGGCCTGGTGCTGCCCAACCTGGGTGCCGCACTCACGGCGAACCTCGGCGCTAACCTCAATGGCCTGTCGGCCGCCTTGAATGCCGCGTTGAGTGGCAACCTTGCCCTGCCGCCGTTGCCTGGGTTCCCCGGCTTCCAGCTGCCCCCGCTGAACTTCGGGCTCCCGCCGCTCAACGTGCCGGGCTTCCCGGGTCTGGTGCTGCCCAACTTCGGCGCCGCCCTGACCGGTGGGCTCAACACGCTGGCCAACCTGGCCGGCAACCTGACCCTGCCCCCGCTGCCTGGGTTCCCCGGCTTCCAGCTGCCGCCGCTGAACTTCGGCCTGCCGCCGCTGAACATCCCGGGCTTCCCCGGGCTGGTGCTGCCCAACTTCGGCGCCGCCCTGACCGGCGGGCTGAACACGCTGGCCAACCTGGCGGGCAACCTCACCCTGCCGCCGCTGCCCGGCTTCCCCGGCTTCCAGCTCCCGCCGCTGAACTTCGGGCTCCCGCCGCTCAACGTGCCGGGCTTCCCCGGCCTGGTGCTGCCCAACTTCGGCGCCGCCCTCACCGGTGGACTGAACACCCTGGTCAACCTGGCCGGCAACCTGACCCTGCCGCCGCTGCCCGGCTTCCCCGGCTTCCAGCTCCCGCCGCTGAACTTCGGCCTGCCGCCGCTCAACGTGCCGGGCTTCCCCGGGCTGGTGCTGCCCAACTTCGGCGCCGCCCTCACCGGTGGACTGAACACCCTGGTCAACCTGGCCGGCAACCTGACCCTGCCCCCGCTGCCCGGCTTCCCCGGCTTCCAGCTCCCGCCGCTGAACTTCGGCCTGCCGCCGCTCAACGTGCCGGGCTTCCCGGGCCTGGTGCTGCCCAACTTCGGCGCCGCCCTGACCGGTGGCCTGAACACGCTGGTCAACCTGGCCGGCAACCTGACCCTGCCCCCGCTGCCCGGCTTCCCCGGCTTCCAGCTCCCGCCGCTGAACTTCGGGCTCCCGCCGCTGAACATCCCCGGCTTCCCCGGCCTGGTGCTGCCCAACTTCGGCGCCGCCCTGAACGCGATGCTCACCGGCAACCTCGGTGCCAACCTCAACGGCCTCTCCGCGGCCCTCAACGCTGCGATCAACGCCGGCCAGAACCTCGCAGCGACCTTCAGTGCGAGCCTGCCGGCGCTAGCGGCGCAGCTCTCCGGATCGTTCAGCGCCACGCTGCCGGCCCTGTCTGCAGCGTTCACCGGGGCCCTCAATGCCGCGCTGTCGGGCAGCTTGCCGTCGTTCCAGGTCAGCCTCGGCGCGCTGAACACGGCCTTCAACGCTGCACTGAACGCCGCGTTCGCCGGGGCCCCGGCTCTGCAAGCCGGCCTGAACGCTTTCGTCACCGCCGGGCAGAACCTGGCGGCTACCTTAAGCGGCGCGTTCCCGGCCCTGGCCGCCCAGTTCTCGGCCACCCTGGGCGGTACCCTGCCGACCCTCTCGGCAGCATTCACCGGGGCCATCAACGCCGCCCTCACGGGCGGTCTGCCGGCCTTCCAGGCCAGCCTGAACGCCCTCAGCGGCGCGTTCAACGCAGCCCTGAATGCCGCCCTGGCCGGCGCCCCGGCGTTCCAGGCCGGCGTCAATGCCCTGATCAACGCCGGGGCGAACCTGGCCGCGACCTTCAGCGGTGCCCTGCCGGCCCTTGCGGCCAGCTTCAGCGCCTCCCTTCCCGCCCTCAACGCTGCTCTGTCGGGTGCCCTGACCGCAGCGTTCTCGGGTAGCCTGCCTGCCTTCCAGGCGAGTCTGGGCGCCCTTTCGGGAGCGTTCAACGCCGCGCTATCCGCCGCTTTGAACGGAGCACCGGCCCTGCAAGCCGGCCTCAACGCCCTCCTCAACGCCGGCGCCAACCTGGCGGCCAACCTCACGGCGGCCTTACCCAACCTCTCATTAGCACTCAACGCCAACCTGAACCTGAACCTGGCTGGCCTGTCCGCAGCCCTCAACGCCGGGATCAACGGCCTGTTGAACGCGGGTGGGAGCCTAACCGCCGGGCTCGGCGGGGGCCTGTCCGGGCTGGCACAGACCGGCGCGGCGATCGCCGCCAACCTCGTCGCAGCATTGGCAGGAAGCGGTCAAACCGGTATGGCGCTGGCCAACATCTGGGTGAATGCGGTTACCCAGGTGACGAACGTCTTCAGCAACGCGCTGGGTGCAAGCCTCGGTGCCGGTCTGTCGGGATTCGGGCAAACGGGCGGCGCACTGGTGACTAGCCTCCAGACGGGTCTGGCTGGTCTCACCCAAACCGGCGGCTCGTTGTTGGCCTCGCTCAACAACGCCGGCCTGGGCCTGAGCGCTTCGATCAGCAACATTTTGCTCAACCTGCAGTTGGCCTTGCAGGCCGCGTTCAGCGGAAGCGCAGGCGTCCAGGTCGGCTGAGCACCAGCCCCCGACGACGCGGCACCGGACGCGCGGCAGCAGCTGACGTTCGGTGCCGCGTCCTTGGGTAGAGCGCCCGGCTACACCGAGGCGGTGCGCTGGGCATAGCGCTGCAGCGCCGAACGCGCCCGAGCCACTACCTCGGCCCCGTCGGCATCCGCGTCGCCGTGGGCAGCGAAACGTGCCGCACCCAAACTCTCCTGCAGCGCCGACAGCTGGTCGGCGTGTAACGGGGATCCCTTCCCCGCTTTGAGCTGCGCCCAGTGCAGGAATGCAACATCGTCCTCAGCGCCGAGTCGAGCCAGCAACCGCGTCACATAGCGCAGGCTGATCCACAGTTCGGTCCAGTCGCCTACCCGGTCCCAATGGTCCAGCACGTCGTCGAACAATTGCGCTGCCGCGACCGGGTCACCGTGCACTGCGCGAGTGGCGGCAGCTTCCATCAACGCGATGCCGTACCACCAGAAGTTCTGCACGTCGCCGGCCAGGCTCGCGGCCTCGTCGAACAGCGCCAGCGCTCGGCCTGGCTCGGACCTCTTGAGCAGGAAAGCCAGCCCGAAATAGGCGGTGGACCGGGCCGTCGGATTGCCGGTCGTTTCGGCGATTTCCACGCCTTCGCGCGCAGCCGGCAAGTACGGGTCGAAATCGCCTCCCAGCACCCCGTGCAGGACGGCGCCGGTGGAAAGTGTCTGCCCCAGCCGGATCGGATTGCTGCCCTGCCGGGCCACCGCGACCTGTTCGTCCCAGTAGTTGAGAACCTGCTCGGCCTTGTCTTCGAAGAGATCCAGATCAGCGAGCACATCTCCGGGATATGCGATCCGCGACGTACCCGGTCCGGGCACCCGCCCCCCGGCCAGCTCCGCCAGGCTTCGTGCTGTCGCATACTCGCCGCGGGCCCAGGCTCCCCTGGCGGCCGTGCCGACCACGGCCGGATACAGCGGATGATCGGAATCGGCGGCCGCGGCGACGCGTTCGGCCCACCGGAAAACCTCATAACCGACGCGGATACCGAATATCTCCGCGCAGGCGGCGACCAACCGCAACGCCAGGTCGATGTTGTGGTCGGACATCGCCCGCTCGAACGCCGTGCGCAGGTTGTCGTAGTCGGGCAGAACCCGCTCGATCCATTCGCGTTCCTCGGCGGTCTCCACGCCGGCTCCCGCCCGCTCGGCCAGATCGGTGAAGTACTCCGCGTGGCGAATCATCAATTGTTGTTCGGTCCCTGATTCCTGCAGGCGTTCTCGTCCGTAGGCGCGCAGGGTTTCCAGCACGGCATAGCGGGTGCGGTCGGTGACGTTGCGCACCACCACCATCGACTTGTCGACTAAACCCGCCAGCACATCCAGCGTGTCGTCCTCGTCGCCCCCGGCACACACGACGTGAGCGGCCGCCAAATCAAACGACCCCGCGAACACCGACAACTGCGCAAAGAATGCCTGCTCAGCCTCGGTCAGCAACCGGTACGACCAGTCGATGGTGGCCACCAGACTCTGCTGACGCGGCAACGCCCCCCGCATGGCACCCCGCAGAAACCCCAGCCGATCCAACCGGCGCACCACATCAGCCGCACTCATCACCCGCATCCGCGCCGCCGCCAGTTCGACGCCCAAGGGCAGACAATCCACTCGCCGGCAGATTTCAGCCACCACCCCGGCGGACTGGCCCTCCGCCCCGAACCCCGGGACCCCCGCCCGCGCCCGATCCACAAATAACCGCGTCGCATCCTCCACCGACAGCGGCGCAATCGCCACCATCTGCTCGCCCTCGACCCCCAACCCCTGCCGACTCGTGGCCAGCACCGACACCCCCGGACACTGACCCACAATCCGCTCGGCCAACCCCGCCGCCGCTTCCACCACGTGCTCGCAGTTATCCAAGACCAGCAACGCCGACCGCGACCGCAGGTACTCGATCACCGACTCCTCGACGCCCATCCCGTGCTGCTGACGCAATCGCAACGCCGCCGCCACCGCATGCCCCACCGCCTCGCCGTGCTCCAAGGGCCCGAGCTCGCACAGCCATACCCCGTCGGCAAATCGCTGCTGGTCACGGCGCGCCACCTCCCATGCCAGCCGCGTCTTACCCACACCCCCAACCCCGACCAGCGTCACCAGCGGTCCGACCCGCAACGCCGCCACTGTCTGCGCCAACTCCCGCTCGTGACCGACGAAACTCGTCGCACGCCGCAGCAACCCCGAATGCGGTCGATCACACACCACCGGACGCACCGGCACGACGTCCACAGCGACCGCCGGCTCCGTGCGATGGCGCGCTTCACCGGCAAGGATCTGCTGGTGAACGCGGGCCAGCGCGGGGCTGGGCTCGACGCCGAGTTCCTCGACGAGCCGGAGTCTGGTGCGGCGATAGGTCTCCAGCGCATCGGCCTGCCGCCCACACCGGTACTGCGCCAGCATCACCTGCCCCGCCAGCCGCTCATCGAGGGGATGCGCAGCCTGCGATGCGGTCAACTCCACCAGCAACTCACCATGACGACCCGCCCGCAAACCCACATCGTTGCGATCGAGCTCTACCGCGAACCGCTCCGCACGCACCGCACTGCGCACTTCGTTCACCCACGGCGTGTCGAGGAACATGAACGGCTCACCGGACCAGACCCCCAGCGCCTGATCGAACAACGCCGTCGCCTCCACCGGGTCAGCGCTCGCTCGCGCCCGCGCCGCCAGATCCCGGAACCGGTGCAGATCCACCGACAACGAATCCGCACCCAGCACGTAGCCCGAGGGTCCCCGGGAGATCGTCACGCCGTCGATGTCGGCCAGCAGACTCCGCAGGCGAGACACGTAGCCCGCCAACGAATTTCGGGCCCGACGCGGCGGCCGATCCGACCACACCCGATCCACCAACTGCTCCGGTGACACCGCGTGATTGACGTCGACCAGCAACGCGACCAGGACACACTGCCGTCGCGCATGCCCGATATCCAGCCGCTGCCCGTCCACACACACCTCGACGTCGCCGAGCAGGCGGAACTCGACCGTCATTCGGCCCTCTCTACCAGGCGACAGCAAACTAAACGTATTGGGTAAAGCAGAGCATACGTCGAGTCTTAACAGGCACCGCGGAAATCCCAGACCAATATGCCTTGGAGCCGCTCTATTAGCCGGCAATCGACCTTGACATCAGTCGCTCGTACAGGCGCCGATCCGATCAGACTGGCGCCCGGCCAACGCTTTTAGAGTTTTCGGCAGTTACGCCGCAGTGTTCGTGTATGCCATGGATTGGGCGATCTGCTGCGGCAGCGTGTTCAGCAGGAACGGGAAGATTCCGCCGAATTCTGTGCCGCCGAGAGGCACATTGAGGTTCGGAAGACCAGGAATGCCTAGTGCCTGGCTTAGCGGCACCGTAGCCGAAATCGGGTGTGGCGGAACCAGTAGACCGGTTAGCGGCAGGTGGGCAATCGTCGGAATGGTGATCGGGAGCGGCAGCAGAGGCACGGGGATGGTCACAGTCACCGGCAGCGGCTGATCGATCACCACTTCGCCGTTCAGGAATCCGTCGAGGATGAAGGCCGGTGTGTTGCCTATGGCGTTTGCCGCGCCCCACAGGTTGCCGGTAGCCATGGAGGCGGAAAACGCCGAGGCGCCCTGTGCCAGACCATTCAGGCCGGCGAAGGGCGGGCCCAATATGGCGAAGCCCAGTTGCAGCGGCAAACCAAAGATCGCCTCTCCGGCGAGACCGCTGGCCGCCGGGTTCAACAGATCGAGAGTCACGGCGAAATCTGCCGAAACGCCTGCGTTAGTAAGCGTGTTGACTCCATTGGCGAAGTTCTGCGCCATCATTCCTGGTATCGAGTTCGCCGGAATCAGGCTGGCGGCACCCTGCACCTGCTGACCCACGGCGGTCAGAATCGGCAGCAACGCTCCTGCCGGACCCTCCACCCCGATCGGCCCCGAGATCACGAGCTCAGGCTTCAGCAAATTCGAAACATCGACAGAAATCCCGAGACCGCTGGTGTCGAACCCGGTGATGAAGAGGTCCACAAGTGAGTGCGCTCCGTACTGCACCGCTTGGGGATACTGGCCTTGCTGGATCGCCATACCAGCGAGGTTCAAGTCCCGCTGAAATGTGGGGAACGTCTGCTGGATGCCTTCGCCGAACTTGGCCAGCTGCGTTCCCAGCGTGCCGTAGAAGCCGGTCGTCCCGTTGATGAACGCCTGAGCTCCCACTGCCGGGTTGAAGTGCGCCGCTTCCTGCAAGCCCAGTTGGATATTCGCCGGCACATTGCCCGGGAAGCCCTGCAGATTGAGCGCCAGCGCATTCCCCGCGAGTTGCGCGTAGTGAGCCTGGTTTACGGCGACCTGGCTCAAGATCGGGAACGGCCGGTAGTTGGCACCGAGATCGCTGAGGTTCCGGACGGTGTTCTCGAACAGGACTTGGTACGGGTTGGGCGCGGCAGCGACACCGGGTGCGGCGACGAGCTGGGGGAACAGGAGATTCTGCACGGAGGTCCCGATGCCCCCAAGGATCGGACCCAATTGTCCGGTAGCCCCGCTCAGACTGCCGAGTGCCGAATTCAGGGTGTTCGGGGACAGTAGCGACGGAAGCGACGGAAGGACGAAGTTGACTCCGCCCAGGTTGAGTCCACCGGTGCCGCCGGTGAGAGGGCCGAGGAGGCCGCCGCCGCTGGTGGTTCCGCCGCCGAGCAGCCCGCCGAGCAGGCCTCCGAGCGGGTCGGTTGGCGCAGCCGTTGGGAAACCCGTGGCGCCGCTCAGAAGAGTCTGTTCAGCGTTGGCGATGTCGGCGGACAGATAGGCGGCTGCGCTGCCGTTCAGCAGCCGCACGAACTCGGCGTGGAATGCCGCGGCCTGAGAGTTGACTGCCTGGAAGTCCTGTCCGTACGCGCCGAACAGACGGGAGATCGCTGCGGAGATTTCGTCGGCTGCAGCCTCTGCGATGCCGGTCGTTGGAGCTGCGGCAGCCTCGGCGGCCGCTGTGATCGAAGACCGAATATCAGCCAGTTGTCCGGCTGCCGCGGTAACGAAATCCGGCTCTGCGATCACAAATGACACGGTCGCCCCCCTCGTTGTACACCCGATGTACACGCGCAGGTACCCACTGCCGACGGTTTTCAAACGTGGGATTAGCGGGTGTTACTGCGGGACGCATCACGTCGCGCGGTCGAGACCGCTTGCACGCTGACGCACGGCGCGTTCGCGTCGATAACCGACGCTCAGCGCCGCCCGGCAGCTACGCGATGGCGTTGGCGAGCTGCCCGGGTGCGTAACTCAGCAGGGCGGGAACGATACCTCCGGCGGGCGTCCCACCGAGTGTGACGGAGACCGGGCCGATCACAGGGGCGACCACGTTAGCCACCAACGGCCTGAGCGGCGAGAGGATCCCTCCAACGGGTATATCGAGCGTCACCGGGACGCCCGCCGTGGCCGACAGCGGCAGTTCCAGCGGCAGCACAGCCTCGCCATTGAGGAAGCCGTCGGCGATATTCGCCGGCGCACCGATCAGTGCGGTCGCTGCCGCCGGGATATTTCCGGCCTGCAGAGCACTCGTTACCGCAGTTGCGCTGTCTGCAAACGCCAGCGCTGTGGTGATCGGCGAACCAACAGCGTTGAGCGTCATCGCCAGCGGCAAACCAACGGTCGCCGCCCCAGTCAAGGTTGTGGTGTCAAGCGTGAAGGCGATGTTCGTGTCCAGGACCGTCCGAAGCACGTTCGTGAAGTTCTGCGAAATGTCGCCGGGGATGGTCAGCGGGGGGAACAGGTCTCCCACGGTGCCGAGCAGTTGAATATTGGCGAAGTCACTTGCGTTGATGCCGCTGACGAAGAGTCCGACCAAAGCGCCGGCCACGTCGCCGGCTCGCAGGCTCGCAGGCACATTGGCCAGCCCGATAGTGAAGTCCCGGGTGGCACTGGTAAGCGCCGTGAAGGTCAGCGAAGCGTAGTTGAACTGGTTGGTGAGGAACTGGTTCAGGAATGGCACCGGATCGGCCAGCCATGTATTGCTGATGCTCTGCAGGTTGGCGCGCGTGTTGTTCAGCAGGTCTTCATAGGGCCCAAGCGGCGAAGCGGTGCTCGCAGCTGAAAACGACATCGCAGCGGCGACTGGTGAACCGCCCGTCCCGAGCAGCCCATTGGTGCCGGCATTGCCCGGAACTCCTGCGGCGCCTCCGCCGGGGGTTCCCCCCGCCCCGGCTGCGCCGCCGGCGCCGCCGGTACCGAACAACGTGGCATTGCCGCCATCGCCGCCGTTCGCGCCGTTTCCGGCTGACCCGAGAGCGTTCGCGCGGGGCCCGCCGGCCCCGCCGGCCCCGCCGTCCCCGCCGTTCCCGTACAGCAGTCCGCCGTTGCCGCCGACGCCGGCAGCGCCGCCGTGCCCGCCCCTTCCGCCGGTAGTGCCGCCAACGCCGCCGGCTCCGCCGGCCCCACCGGCACCACCGTTGCCGATCAGCACCCCGGCGCTACCCCCGTTACCGGCGGCGCCGCCGTCACCGCCAGCGAAGAGCAAACTGCCTGCGCCGCCTGTGCCGGCGGCCCCACCGGCCCCACCGTTACCAAAGAAGCTGGCGTTCCCGCCGGCCCCACCGTTACCACCCGCGCCGCCGCCGAGGGTAGTGCCGTCCCCACCGGTGCCGCCGGCCCCACCGGCCCCACCGTTACCGCCCAGCAGTCCTCCGGTGCCGCCGTTCCCGCCGAAGCCGCCAGAAAGGCCGAGGAGGCCGGGAACCACAACGCCGCCGCCGCCGTTCGCGCCGTTCCCGCCGTTGCCGAGGATCCCGACGCTGCCGCCGGTGCCGCCTGCCGCGCTCACGGCGCCGCCAGCGGCGCCGCCGGTGCCGCCATTCCCGATCATGGTATTTCCGCCGGCACCACCCGCACCGGCGAGGCTCGAGCCGCCGTCTCCGCCGTCGCCGAAGAAGGCATTACCGCCGGCACCGCCCGCCGCCGTGTCGCTGGACGCGCCATTGCCGCCGTTGCCGAACAGACCACCGGCCGCACCGGCCTGCCCAGACCCGGCGCCGGCGTCGCCGCCGTTACCGTAGAAAACTCCCGCGCGACCGGCGGTACCGCCCGTCGGGCCGCCGCCGCCGTTCCCACCGTCGCCGAACAGCACGGCGTTCCCGCCGGCGCCGCCGGCTCCGGTCCCGGTCGCTCCGACGCCACCAGCACCGCCGGCACCGCCGTTGCCGGACAACAGGCCACCAGCACCACCGGCGCCACCGGCCCCGCCGACTGCCGCGCCAGCACCGCCGGCACCGCCCATCCCGCCGTTGCCGATCAAACCGGCCGCCCCGCCGGCACCGCCCGCGCCGCCGCTCGGTCCACCGGCCCCACCTTTGCCCCCGTCGCCGTACAAGATTCCGCCCGGCGCACCGTTGGTCCCGGGGTTCGACCCGGTCCCGTCCTGGCCATTGGCGCCGTTGCCGATCAAGGGGCGTCCCAGCAGTGTCTGGGTGGGCGCGTTCACCGCGTCGAGCACGGCCTGTAACGGCGACGCATTGGCCGCCTCGGCCGCGGCGTACGCCGCCGCTCCGCCGTTCAGCAAACTCACGAATTCGGCGTGAAACGCCGTCGCCCGGCTGCTGAGCGCTTGGAACTGCTCGCCGTAGCTGCCGAACAACTGCGAGATGGCCGCCGATATCTCATCGCCCGCAGCAACCGCGAGACCCGTCGTCGGACCCGCCGCGGCCGAGGCTGCCGACCCCAGAGCCGTGCGTATGCCCGCTAAATTGTCCGCCGCAGCAGTGACCAGATCCGGCGTAGCAACCAAGTACGACATCTGCGGGCTCCCTCGCTCCGTTGCGGAGTTCACCTGACGTTCATCAGGGCATGAGGGAGCCTAAGGCGGAGTTGTGTCCGCACGCGGCAAAACCGGCCAAATAGAGAATTCGGACGGCGGGCAAGTGGGCCCCGCCCAATCGCTACCCGAACACCAGGGGCGGAATTACCGGCGCCGGCGCACCCAGAGCGGCCGCGAGGCTCTGCGGCAGGAAGTCCAACAGGCCCGGAATCAAGCCGCCGATCGGAGTACCGGTAACGGTCGAATTGAAGGTCAGTCCCGGGACACCGAGTAGCTCAGCCGCATCCACAACTGCGGTGTACGGAGCGGCGGGCACGAGAAGCCCACTCAGCGGCAGGTTGAGGGTGGTGGGCGCGCCGAGGGCCTCGATGGTGATGGGCAAGCTCATTTGACCATTCAGGAAGCCGTCCGCGAAGGCTGCGGGTGCACCGAGGACAGTGCTCGCAGCCCCCAACACATCTCCGCTCTGAACTGCACCGGCGAACGTCGTAGCGCTGACCCCCAGGGCATTGAGGCCGTTGGCGGGCGCTCCTAAAGCCTCGATGGCCAGCGTCAGTGGCAACCCCATGTGAGCATCGATCGTCACCCCGAGGCCGAACGGTCCATTGGGGTCGACGATCAGTCCAACCGTTGAGGTGACGCCGGTGTCGGTCAGCGTGTTCACCAGATTGGTGAAGTGCTGCGCCACCTGAGCCGGGACGGAGCCCACTGGCAGCAGATCGGTGAAGTTCTGTGCCATCTGCCCGGGGATTGCCACGATGGGGAACAGATCGCCCAACGCACCGGTGGGCGTCACCGTGATGACTCCGTCAGCCCCGGTGACCGTGTTGAAACCGGAGAAGAATGGGTTGAGGAAGCCGCCGCCGATCAGCTCCAGACCACCGGTGACATCACCCGCAGCAAAAGCCTGCGAGGCAGCCTGGAAACTCGAGGGCAGCGCGCTGAAACCGGCGACAAGGTCGTTCCCGGCGTGCTGCAGCGAACTGGCGACCACCTGCCCGAACCCGATCTGCTGGTTGACGATCCCCTGCAACGCGGCCAACGGATTGGCCGTCGAAAGCGCGTTCAGCCCGGCCTCGATACTGGCCGGCGCGTTCGCGAAGCCCGTGGCAATCTGCGGACCGTAGCCGGACAGGTTGCTGGCCAACTGGGTCAACACCGGCGCCGGATGGGCGGCCAGTGCGCCGCTCAGGGCCTGCAGATTAGCGGCCGTGTTGGCAGCCAGTGCCTGGTAAGGCGCGGCTACCGCATCGGCGAAGCCCACGAGGCCCGTTCCAGACAGCGTCTGCGCACCGGCAGCCTCGGCACTCGCATAGGCGCCCGCCCCTGCGTTCAGCAGTCCGACGAACTCGTCGTGAAACGCCGCGGCCTGTGCACTGATGGCCTGGAATTCCTGGCCGTGCGCACCGAACAGCTGAGCAATCGCTGCCGAGACCTCGTCGGCACCGGCAGCCAGCACCGCGGTGGTCGGAACTGCGGCTGCCGTCGTCGCCTGGCCCAACGCCGAGCTGATCCCGGTCAGATTCTGGGCGGCCGCCTCGACTAACTCCGGTGCCGCAAACACGAACGACATATCTTCTCCTCCACTACCCCGATAGTGACCGGCGGTCATCTGCCGCCGCAGAGATGAATTCAAACTGATATCGGACGCATGTGCAAAAGGCTCAGCCGACTCGCAGCGTTCTCGAACTCAGCAGGCAGAAAGCCCGCAGTGCCGACCAGGCATGATCACGAGACGCGATTGTTTGCATCTAAATTTGTCATAGCTCTGAGCGGCCAATGACCCGCCTCCACGCATGGTGGCCAGCAGCCCGCCTGCCGTCAGGAGACCGCCATCAGCGGCGCAGCGAACGCACCTCGGCGAGGAATTCGCGGCGCAGATCGGCGTCCGCGAACTCGCCGCGCCAGACCGTCGTCGTGGTGCGTGAGTGTTCCGCGACTCCCCGAACGTGAGTGCACAGGTGTGCGGCTTCCAGGTGCACCGCAACGCCGCGCGGTTCGATCAGGGCAGTCAGCCCGTCGGCGACCTGCTCGCCGAGTCGCTCCTGAACAGTGAACCGGCGCGCGAAGAGCCGGACCAGCCGCGTCAGCTTCGAGATACCGATGATCTGGTCGCCGGCGATGTAGCCGATGAACGCGGTTCCGAAGAACGGCAGCGCGTGATGTTCGCAGAGGCAGTTGAAGTCGATCGGCCCCTCGATCACTTGCGAGGGCGCGGCTTCCAGGGTGCCGCCGCGCTCGGCGGGGAAGCTCGTCGCGAGCTTGGGATCACCGTCATATCCAGCAGTGATGTCGTAAAGCGCCTTCAGGAAGCGCTTCGGGGTTTCCCGGGTGCCCGGTGTCTGCAGGTCCAGCCCGAATGCGCTGAAGATCTCGGCGATCGACGCCTCGAACCGGTCCCATTGCGCCGGAGAAACAGCTCGCGACGGAGTTTCGAACCAGCGGCCGGTCAGGTCCGGAAGCACCCCCGCAGCGGTCATCTCGATGACGTTGTCCGGTTGATCGGCCAAGCTCGTCATGCAGGCTCCTCGCCGACGGCGCCGGGAAGCGGGGGTGTGTCAGCAAACTGACACGATAAATTTACGCAGGTGGTGAGCTCGGGCACAACCCCGGAACTTACGCGCCGGCAAGCGATGCCCAGCTACGGAGCTCAGCTACGTAGTTCAGCCCCGAGCCGCTCGGCGGCGCAGCGCACCGCGGCATCGCGGGCGGCGGTGGCGTCGTCTTCGGTGAGGGTGCGATCCGGCGCCCGGAACCGCAGTGCGAACGTCAACGATTTGCGTTCCTTGCCGATCTGCGGGCCGGCGAAGACGTCGAACAACTGCAGGTGCTCGAGTAGTTCGCCGGCCCCTTCGCGCACCGCGTCCTCGACGGCCTGTGCGGGGACGTCGTCCGCGACCACCAGGCTGACGTCCTGAAAAACGGCCGGGAATGGCGACACCCGGGGCGCGGGCGGCACTCCGCCGACGGGAATGGCGTCCAGGTTCAACTCGATCGCGCAGGTCCCCTTGGGCAACCCGGCGCGCTCGATGACGGCCGGGTGCAGCTGCCCCGCATGCCCGACGACGGTGCCCGCGGCCAGAACTTCGGCACACCGGCCGGGATGCCACGGCAGGTACTGAGCGGCGCGGAACGTGACGTCGACACCGCTGGCGCGCGCGATGATCCGCACCGCCTCGAACGCATCCGCGGCTTCCACGGGTCGGCCCGGCCCCCAGGGCCCGCGGGGTTCACGCAACCCCGCCAACACCGCGGCGACGTGCTGGGGTTGCCGCGGCAGCGATGCATCCAGGGTGGCGATCTCGGCGTCGGTGGGCCGACGGTGGACCGGGATGAGATCGACGGCACGGGTCTGCTCGGTGGGTTGCACCACCTGTGCGACGGCGAACAGTGCGACGTCCGCCAGGCCGCGGGAGACGTTGCGGTGCAGGGCTTCCAGCAGGGCCGGCAACAATGTGGTGGCCAGGTGCGGGCGGTCGGCTTCCAGCGGATTGATCACATGGGTGGTGCTGCGCCGCGGATCCTCGGCGGGCAGTCCCCACAGATCGAACACACCGGCCGGCAGGAACGGCGTCGGGAGGATCTCGACGTAGCCGGACAAGGCCAGCGATTTGCCGATGGCTCGGCGTCGCTGTTGGGTGGCGGTCAGTCCCCGCCCCGAGGGCGCCGACGGCAGCACCGACGGGATCGCCTCGAGACCCTCGAGCCGGAGCACCTCTTCGACCAGATCGGCGGGCTGCCGCAGGTCCGGACGCCAGCTTGGCGGCGTGACGGTCAGCATGCCGCCGTCTTGCTGGACCCGGGCGCCGACCTGCGTCAGGCGCCGTGCGGTGGTGCCCGGCGGGTACGCCACGCCGGCGATGCGGTCCGGCAGGTCGGCCGGGATCTCGACCGAGGGCGGCGACCAGTCCGCACGCGGCGGGTCGCCCCGCCAGTCGGTCAGGGCGGGTTCGGCGACTCCCCCGGCGATGTCGACGAGCAACCTGGCACACCGGTCCAGCACGGCTACCGAGATGGCCGGGTCGACGGCGCGCTCGTACCGGCGCGCCGCCTCGCTGGGCAGGTGCAGCCGTCGCTGCGTTCGCGATATCGCCGCCGGATCCCAGACCGCGGCCTCGATCAGCACGTCGGCCGAGTCGGCGCGGACCTCGGTGCTGTCGGCGCCCATCACGCCGCCGATCGCCGCGGTCGCGACGTCGTCGACGATCAGCACATCGACCGGCTCCAGCTTGCGTTCAATGTCATCGAGGGTGACGACCGTTTCCCCGGGCCGCGCAAAGCGCACCCGGAAGCCGCCGGTGATGCGGGCGCGGTCGTGGGCGTGCATGGGGTGACCGAGTTCGAGCATCACGTAATTGGTGACGTCGACCGCGGGCGAGGTGGCGCGGATGCCGCACAGCAGCAGCCGGCGCTGCAGCCACCACGGTGACACCGCCGCCGGATCGATCCCGGTGACCGGGCGCAGCGCGAACCGGCGCACGCCGGTTGCGGGGTCCACCGTCAACGGCCACGCCTCACCCTGAGCCGGCAAGGGCTCCACAGCAGCGGGATCGACGAAGTGCAGGTCGTAGGCGCATGCGATCTCGCGCGCCAACCCGCGCACCGACAGGCCGTAGCCGCGATCGGGGGTGATGGCCAGGTGGAACACCACGTCGTCCAGCCCCAGCACCGCGGCGCCGTCGGCGCCCGGTTCCGCAGTACCCGGCGGCAGCACCAGAATCCCGGAATGGTCCGCCCCCAGGCCGAGCTCGGCCGCAGAGCAGATCATCCCGTTGGAGTTGCGGCCGTAGGTCTTGCGCGCGGCGATCGTGAAATCTCCGGGCAGGGTGGCTCCGGGTAATGCCACCACCACCAGATCGCCAACAACGAAATTTGTTGCGCCACAGACGATTTCCTGCGGCTCGGGGTTGCCGACATCGACCAGGCACGCCCGGATCGGTTTCTTGAAACCGCTGAGTTCCTCGATCTCGGACACCCGGCCGACGGCCAGCGGGCCCTCCACCGGACCAAGCCTGGCGACGTCTTCCACCTCGTGACCGATGCGCACCAGGGCTTGCTCGAGCTCACCGGGGCCGACATCCCATCCCGGCGCCCCGGCCGAAACGACCTCACGCAGCCAGCTGTACGGAATACGCATCAGGCCCCCACCCCGAACGGCAGCGAGAACCGGATGTCGCCTTCGACCATGTCGCGCATGTCGGGTATCCCGTTGCGAAACTGCAGGGTTCGCTCCAGTCCCATGCCGAAGGCGAAGCCGGAGTAGACCTCCGGGTCGATGCCGGCGGCCCGCAGGACGTTGGGATGCACCATGCCGCAGCCACCCCACTCGACCCAGTCGGCACCGCCCTTCTTGCCCTCGAACCAGACGTCCACCTCGGCGGACGGTTCGGTGAACGGAAAGAAGTGCGGGCGCATCCGGGTGCGCGCCAACGGCCCGAATTCGGAGCGGGCGAACGCGTCGAGGGTGCCACGCAGGTGAGCCATGGTCAGCCCGCGGTCCACGGCCAAGCCCTCGACCTGGTGGAAGACGGGGGTGTGGGTGGCGTCGAGTTCGTCGGTGCGGAACGTCCGGCCGATGGAGATGATGTAGACGGGCAGGTCGCGCTCGAGCAGGGTGCGTACCTGCACCGGGGAGGTGTGGGTGCGGAGAAGCTGCCGGGAGTCCTCCGGCGCGATGTAGAAGGTGTCCTGTTCGCTGCGCGCCGGGTGATCGGGCGGGAAGTTGAGGGCGTCGAAGTTGAACTGCTCGGTTTCGACCTCGGGCCCCTCGGCGAGTTCCCACCCCATGGCGACGAATGTGTCGGCGATGTGCTCGGCCAGCATGGTGATCGGGTGCCGCGCGCCCGTCGGCTGCCGGGTCGAGGGCAGCGTCACGTCGATGCGCTCCGCTACCAGCACTGCCGCGTCGCGCTCGGCCCGCAGAGTGGCCAGGCGCTCGTCGTAGCTGCGTTGGGCGTCGGTGCGGGCCACATTGACGCGTTTGCCCGCGTCGGCGCGCTGATCCTTGGGCAGGCTGCCCAGGGCCTGCCGGGCCAGGGCCAGCGGGGAGCGGTCGCCGAGGTAGTCGGTCTTGGTTTGCGCGAGCGCATCCAGACTGCCGGCGGCCGCGATGGCCTGCTGGGCGGCCTCGACCGCCTTGGCAAGAGCTTCCGGCGACAGGTCGACGGGTTGATCACCCACGCGGCGGCACTCTCCTTGCTGAGGCTGGTCGGGCGCCCGGCCTCTACCCCGCGCGATGGGCTCGAGCGCGGCCCGCACGGTCGGCGGGAGGGTCACGGCACGGGTGTGACGCAACTGCCGATCATAAGTCATGGTCGGTTGTGTTCCGGATCACGGAAAGCTCAGGAGTCGAATTGCTCGAAGGTCTGGGAGAACTCCCACGGGTTCTGCGCCACTCCGCTGCTGGTGTTCGACAGCATCCCCAGTGGGCCCGGGAAGTCGCGGTTTGCCGACCACATGTGCAGTCCGCCGAGGTTGTTCTGTTCGGCGAAGGTAGTGAGCTTCTGGGCGTCGGCCAGGCTGAAGATCTCGGCCGGGTCGTCGTTGACGCCGATCATCGGGGTCACGTCGATCATCGACCAGATCTGCGCGCTGGTTTTCGTCGGATACAGCGGCACCAATTGGTCGTGGACGGCGGTGGCCGCCTGGATCGCGTAGTCGCCCATCTTCCCGCCGTACGGCAGGGACGGGTCGTAGTAATCCATCGCCATGATGTTCACGTGGCTGATCTGCACGTTGCTGTCGACGGCAATCTGAACGGCCCGCAGACCGTCGGCGGTCAGGCCCGTCGGCATCACCGGGAGCGTGAATGAGACATCCACCGGCTTGCCGGCGGCGATGCCACTGGTCTGCAGTGCCGCGATCGCCTGCGAGCGCAGCTTGAGCGAGGCCGTGTCCCCCAGGGCCGCACCTTCGATGTCGAAATCCAGCTTGTGAATCCCGTAGGCGTTCATCACCGAGGTGTACTTGGCGGCCAACTGAGCCGCTGTTCCGCCGGTCAGCGCGAGTTCCTGGTTGGCCGCGCCGCCGAAGGAGATGGTGGCATTGATGCCGGCGGCGCGCATGGCGTCCATCTGGCCGTTGATCTGGTAGAGCAGGTTGCCGTTTGCGACGGTGCCGCCGTTTCCGATCGTGTACTCGGTGAAGCCGCCCCAGGCCGGCTGTCCGGCGGCATTGGCGGTGATGAAGCCCAGCGTGACGTCTTCGATGCTGCCGATCCGGCTGGCTCCGGTGAAGTCGAATTGGGGCCACAGCGTCATGTCGACGTAGGGAGAGAACACACCCGTGCCGACGGGTGGCGGCGGCGTGACGCTGCCGGCAAGCCCGGCGATCCCGGGGCGACCCAACAGCAGCCCGGCCCGCCCACCGGCGCCGCCGGGCGCTCCGGTGCCGCCGTTGCCGCCGGCACCGCCGTTGCCGAACAATCCGGCGTCCCCACCGGCACCGCCGGCCTGTCCGCTGGCGCCGGCCGCGCCCCTGCCGCCGTTTCCGACCAGCAGCCCGCCGTCGCCGCCGCGGCCGCCGGCCACCGAGGCGTCGGCACCGTCGCCGATCAACGGCCGGCCCAACAGCAACTGGGTGGGCGCGTTGACAACTCTGAGCAGCTGCTCCTCAATGGTCTGCAGGATCGAGGCGTTCGCTGCCTCGGCGGTGGCGAACGAATTCGCACTCGCGGCCAGGGCCTGCACGAATCGGGCGTGATAAGCCTCCAGCTGGGCGCTGAGCGCGCGGTATTCCTGGCCGTAGGCGCCGAACATCCCTGCTATCGCCGTGGACACCTCGTCGGCGGCGGCCGGCGCAAGCCTCGTCGTCAGTCCCGCGCCTGCATCGGCGGCCCTCACGGTGGAGTGGATATCTTCCAGGTCCGTCGCGGCACTGAGCAGCGACTCCGGATCGGCGATCACAAAGCTCATGGCATCCTCCGGTCGGTTCGACGCGCCCGGGTTACGTTGCCACGCGCCTGCACAATTTTCAATCGTCACGTGCCGGTCGAAAGTGGCGGCAGGAGACACTCGGCGCGCTGAACTGTGGGTTCATTCGGGTTGACGTCAACCTGGCGGCATTTCGGCGCCGGATTGAGCCGCCATATCCGAAGCGGATTCTAGTTTGCTGTCCCGCTTTTTCAGACCGTTGCGGGCTGCGCGCCGATGACCGTCTCGTCTGAGACGGCGTCCGCCGGCGTGCGAAGCGCGAGTCGGGCGCTGACGAAGTGGGCAATCAGCGCCCCTGACAGGCCGAACGCGATGCCGGCCGCCATGCCCCACATGCTGTGCGCCAGCATCAGGAAGCCGAAACCGGCGGATCCCAGCAGCATGAAGCACCGCACCGGCGTCCAGTGGATCGGAGCGCGGAACCGCAGCGAGACCAGCACACCGAGGGTGACCGCGACGGCGTGACCGGCGTTGGTGAATTCACCGCCGATGACCGCGGCCGTCACGCTCACCGTGATCCACCAGGTAATCCAGGCCGATCGGAACGGCCGCGGGATGGTGGCGGTCAGCGCACCGAGCGCCGCCAGCGCGCCGTAGCTCATCCCGACATCGCTGGCGTGCGTGATCGACCACGGCATCCAGCCCATCTGCACCGCCGTCGCCAACGCCGCCGCGACCACCAGCGTGGCACCGATGTGGCCGACCATGAACGCCACCAGCAGCCGGAGGGTGCGCAGGTGCAGTTCGGCCAGGACCAGCAGACAGGTCAGAAACGGCAGCCAGAACCACAACGGGCCGGCCTCGACGACGAAGGCACTACCGACCAGGGTGCCGAGCCGTCCGTGCGACAGGTTGTGCAGGTTCGTGCTGGCGTGACGGATCACGCGGTCGTGGGCCTGCGGGCTCAACATCAGCATCGTGGTGCTGACCGCGAACAGGGCCGCCACGTAGCCCACCGTGAAGCGGACGCGCGACAGCCGGGCGACAAGACTAGAAATCATCACCTTCCACTATGCATGGACGTTTGTCTCATTTGTGTTATCGCTGGTTGACAACTCTTTGTGAGTTTTCAGCCGGTAGATCGCCAAATCGGGCGGGATGCCGGTGAGTTTGCTGGCGAACATCGGCCGGCGCGCCCGCTTGGCCGTGACGCCCATCGCGTCCAGGTCACTCTGCGGAATGAGGTCCAGCGTCGGGCTGGAGATCATCACGCCGCCCTTGGTGGCGCGCTCCATGACCCGGGCCGCGATGTTCACGTCGACGCCCAGCCAGTCCGCGCCCAGCCGCTGTGGTCGGCCGGTGTGGATGCCCACCCGCATCCGGGGCCGATAACCCTCCACCTCAACGGACTTGATGGCCTCCTGGGCGGCGAGGACGGCCTTGACAGCAACTCCGGGACGACGGAAGACGGCCATGATGCCGTCACCCATCCGCTTGACGATATGCCCGCCGGCGTCCAACAGTGGGGACTCGACCGCCCGGGCGACCTGACGCAGCAACGTCAGGGCGGCGTCGTCCCCGGCCTGCAGCGACCACGTCGAGAAACCCACCAGATCGGTGAACACGAGCGTCACCTCAGGGTTTGCCGGTTTGCGCGAAACGGCCTCGGTCATCGCCTGCCAGACCTGTAGAACACCCAGGCTGACCTCGCGCGATGCCGCATCGCGATCGCCCAGAAGCCGGTCGGCGGCGCGTGCGGCGGCCCGCGGACCGCCGTCTCCCGCCGTCGACAACGGATCGCCGAACTCGGGATCGCCCGGCAGCAAGCGTCGCGCCCGCTTCACGAATGCCACCACGCCCGGACTGCGGTTGGTGTTGCTGAACCATTTGGCCGGAGAACGCCGGGGCCCGGCATCAGGAGAGGCATCGTCTTGCACCACCGCTGTCGCGGTCTCATCGGTCACGCCGGACTCCGCTTCGCCAGACCCGACCTCCACTCGGCAAGGGTAGGTGCTCTCGACGGAACCCGGCAACGAGGCCCACGCCACTTCTGTCACAAGTCGCGGTAAACCTGCTGATCACGCGCGTGCGGCGGTGCTGTGGAGAGTCCGTAACACAGATACGACGCATATGTCGATGTGCTAGACAACGCACGTTGTCACCATTATCGTGAGCCCAAAATGAGGCGCTTTGGAGGCCGTGATGACTGTTACCTCGACGACAGCGGCTGACCCCCTCGGGCCCGACTCGCTGACCTGGAAATATTTCGGGGATCTGCGCACCGGGATGATGGGTGTCTGGATCGGCGCAATACAGAACATGTATCCGGAGCTCGGCGCGGGGGTTGAGGAGCACTCCATCCTGCTGCGCGAGCCGCTGCAGCGAGTGGCCAGGTCCGTCTACCCGATCATGGGCGTGGTCTATGACGGTGACCGGGCGGCCCAAACCGGCCAGCAGATCAAGAGCTACCACCGCACCATCAAAGGAACCGACGGCGCGGGCCGGCGCTATCACGCGCTGAACCCCGAGACGTTCTACTGGGCGCACGCGACGTTCTTCATGCTCGTCATCAAGGTCGCGGAGTACTTCTGCGGCGGACTGACCGAAGCCGAGAAGCGTCAGTTGTTCGACGAGCATGTGCAGTGGTACCGGATGTACGGCATGAGCATGCGGCCGGTGCCCAACTCGTGGGAGGAATTTCAGGAGTACTGGGAGCGGGTCGGGCGCGAGGAGCTGGAGATCAACCAGGCGGTCCTGGACATCTTCCAGATCCGGATCCCCAAACCGAAGTTCGTGCTGATCCCTACTCCGATCTGGGACCAGATGTTCAAGCCCATGGTCGCGGGTCAGCGCTGGATCGCGGCGGGGCTCTTTGAGCCCGCGGTCCGGGAAAAGGCGGGCATGCGCTGGACCCCGGGCGATGAGGTGCTGCTGCGGGCATTCGGCAAGCTGGTTGAACTGGCGTTCCTGGCGGTGCCCGACGAGATCCGGCTGCACCCTCGGGCGTTGGCCGCCTACCGCCGCGCCGAGGGACGGATCCGCAGCGACGCGCCGTTGGTCGAGGCGCCCGCGTTCATGGCGCCACCGCGGGACCGTCGTGGGCTACCGATGCACTACTTCCCGCCCCGGCCCCGTTCGCCGCTCGAGCCGGCGCGGCTGATCATGGAGCGCGCCGGAGCGCTGGTGCACAGCACTCTGTCGATCGCCGGGCTGCGGCCGGCGCGCGGACGCAGCCGGGCCGCTTGAGACCCGTTGGATCAAACCGGGCGCCTGGGGCCGTTGGATCAAGCCCGGCGGCCTGGGGCCGCTAGATCAAACCCTGCGGCCTGGGGCCGCTAAATCAAACCGAGTGGCTGCAGGAATCGCGGGATGAAACCGAACTGGGTGCCCTGGAAATAGAACTCCCAGCCCAGCGCGGTAATCGAGCCGCCGGTGACGGTGGGTACCGTTCCGTTCACGGTGATCGCGACCGGGCCCAGCGGTGAGGGTCCGGACAGGGATCCGGTGAATCCTCCGGTCGGCGAGACGAGTAGGTTGCCGCCCGCCGACAGCCAGTTCACCGGGCCGAACGCCGTGTAGGCGGTGCCAGTCATATTGGCGGCGAAGCCGCCCACACTGGACAGGTCGGCAGGGATGATCGGTGCCGCACTGAGCGAAAACGATCCCACCGGACCCAGAGGACTGGTGAGGACCGCGGATTGGTACAACCCGCCTAAGCCGTAGCTCGAGGAGATCTGCAACGGGCCGTAATTGGAGTTCTGGCTAACCGTGGTGAGGCTGATGAAGGTGTCCAACGGGCTGGCCTCGGCCGCGCCCACCCCGCCGGCGTTCGCCAAAGTTTGCTGCACATTGGCGAATTCGGCACTCAGATACTGCGCGGCGCCGCCATTCAATAAGTTGACGAAGGTGTCGTGGTAGGCAGCGGTCTGCGCGCTCAGGGCTTGGAATTGTTGGCCGTGCCGGCCCAGCAGCGCCGTGATGGCCGCCGAGATTTCATCGAGTGCCGGGGCCGCGATTGCGGTGGTTCGGGCTGCCGCCGCCGCATTCGCCGTTCGTAGCCCGGCACCCACCGATTCCAGGCACCCACTGGCCGTCTTCAAAAGTTCTGGCACCACGGTTAATTGCGACATAGCCAACCCCTGCCCGAGAGTCTTGCGACGCGTCGACTATTCGACGTGAGGCGAATACTAACAGCGGGATATGCGATATCAGCTCAACGAATTCGCATGTCGCGGAGGAATTGCGTCATGCAAATAATTTGCTATCGCAGGCGAATAACCTGCACCTGACGCCGTTTAGGTCCGTGCGCCGTCGGTTAAAGCGGAAGACCGAAAGCCTTCAAGACTTCCGTGCCGAGACCGCCGAACTGTGAGCCGCCGAAGGCGAAGTTCGAACCAGACCACGCCTGGGTGACGGAGGGTACGGCGCTGGCGTCGGTGATGCTGAATGCGGGCACAGACATCGTGATCGGCGCCGAGGACGCGAAGAGCCCACCGAACGGAATGCCAAGGCTGACGTCTGGACCCGTCCCACCGATCTGCCCCAGCGGCAAGGTGATCGTCTGATGACCGAAGAGGACGGCATTCGTCCAGTTGAATGGCGCGGAGAAGAAGGCGGTGGCCGCTCCCAGGACGTTTCCGCCGGTCATGGCGGAGGTAAACGCGTTGTAGCTGTTGAACAGCGAGTAGCCGCCGGTGATCATCGGACCTGCCGCGCCGATGGCGAGTCGCAGCGGGGTGGGCACGCTGATCGTCCCGCCGGTGAGCCCGAGTGTCGACACCACGGACGTGGGGCTGCCCACTGTGGAGACCGCACCGTTGACGGCGAATGACACGGGACCAAGAGGCGTGACGGCACTGATCGCTGCGCTCAGCGGTCCGTTGCCTGACGACGGGACATCGAACGTCTGCGTGATGGATATCGGGCCGAACGGGGTACTGATCGAGCTGGTTTGGCTGACGGCCTCGGCCGGGTTGATGACGCCGGCGCCGCCCAACAAACCGCTCAAAGCCTGCTGAGCATTGGCGATCTCGGCGTTCACATACTGGGCCGCGCCGCCGTTCAAAAGTTTTACGAACTCGGCTTGAAAAGCCGCGGCCCTGGCATTGACTGCGGCGAATTCCTGGCCATGTGTTCCGAATAGCGAGGTGATCGCCGCCGAGATTTCATCAGCACCCGGCGGCGCGATCGCAGTGGTGCTGCGCACCGCCGCGTCGCTCGCGCTGCGTAACGACGAGCCCATGCTTTCAATGTTGCTGCTTGCCGTCGCCACAGCGTCCGGAACAACCGTGAGAAGTGACATGAATTCCCCCTTTACGGAGACCCGCCGACCCCAGACCCGCCTATTGGACGAGAGCCGAATAGTAACAGTCAGGCGTCAGCACTGTCACCAATGAGTTTCAAAGGCTTTACCGATTCGGCCTGCCTCATTGAGCCGAGCGGGCGACCGAAAGGTCACCTTCGCTGACCAAGTCTTAATTCGCGGGCACTCTGGTACAGGCAGATGGCAGCGGCCGCAGCAACATTCAGGCTCTCCGCTCCCCCTGCCATCGGGATACGCAACCGGCGATCGGCTTGCGCGGCAACCTCGGCCGGCAGCCCTTGCGCCTCAGGTCCGAACAGCCACGCCGTCGGCCGCGCGAGGATCGGGTCGGCATCGTCGAGGGAGATTTCGCCGTCCACCGCGGTGGCCAGCACCTGCAAACCGCCCGCCCGCAGCAGGGCGAGCACCTCCGCGGTGTCGGGTGCGACCACGACGGGTATCGAGAAGATGCTGCCGGTCGAGGCGCGCAGGCACTTGCCGTTGTAGGGGTCGACGCTGTGCCCCGCCAGAAGTACCGCCGCGGCGCCCATCGCATCGGCGATGCGGATGAGCGTGCCGGCGTTGCCCGGTTCGCTGATGTCCACCGCAACCGCGATCAGCCCCGGCGATGAGGCAAGCACGTCGTCCAGGCTCGTCGCCGGGATCTCGCATACCGCAATCAGACCACTGGGAGTCACCGTGTCGGACAACGCCTTTGCGGCGCGTTCGGTCACCGGGTGCACCGGCACCCGCTGCCCGGTGACCAGCGCGTCGTGCCGGCGCGCGGCGTCCTCGGTAACGAACAGATCCCGGACCAGCCCACGCTGCAGGGCCGCTTCAACCAGATTGGGACCTTCGGCGAGAAACAGCCCTGCGCGGCGCCGGCCCACGTGACGGTGCAGCTTGACCGCCGCCGCCACCCGGGCCGAGCGCTCGGTGAGCGCAGCCGTCATGGTCTGCGGACCCGGTGGGTTAGGCAGCCTCTCCGGAGGGTGCGTTGACGTCCTCAGGCAGCGCGGCCCGTGCGACCTCGACCAGCGCGGTGAACGCCGCCGGATCGCTGATCGCGATGTCGGCCAGGTTCTTGCGGTCCACCTCGACGCCGGCGGCCTTGAGGCCCTGGATCAGCCGGTTGTAGGTGATGTCGTTGGCACGCGCGGCGGCGTTGATCCGCGAGATCCACAGCTTGCGGAACTCGCCCTTGCGAGCACGACGGTCGCGGTATGCGTACTGCAGCGAATGCAGTTGCTGCTCTTTGGCCTTGCGGTAGAGCCGGGATCGCTGGCCGCGATAGCCCTTCGAGGCTTTAAGGACGCTGCGCCGCTTCTTGTGGGCGTTTACCGCCCGCTTCACGCGTGCCATGGGGTGTTCCTACTCTCGTTCAAAATCGGTCGGGGGCTGCCGAAAAGCCCGCTGTCGATGGGGGTTTCGTTGGGGGATGCGGCGCGGCGTCAGCCGTTGAGCATCGAGTTGACCCGCTTGGTGTCGTTGGCCGACACCACCGTGCGACCGTCGAGCCGACGGGTGCGCTTGGTCGCCTTGTGCTCGAGCAGATGCCGGCGGTTGGCTTTCTGCCGGACGATCTTGCCGGTGCCGGTGCGCCGGAACCGCTTCGAAGCCCCGCTGTGGGTCTTGGCCTTAGGCATGTTTCCTCGGTTTTCCTGATTCTCGTGAGCTGTTCTGGTGGTGCTGCGTGCTGTTGCTAGGACGGTTGGGCGTCGCCAGCCGCATCGGCCGGTCCTGCCGCACTCTCCGGATGTTGCGCCCTGGCGCGAGTTTTCGCGCCACGGTGCGGTGCCAGCACCATCGTCATGTTGCGGCCGTCCTGCTTGGCCGACGTTTCGACGAATCCGTATTCGGCGACGTCGGCGCCCAGCCGCTGGAGCAGCCGGTAGCCCAGCTCCGGCCGTGACTGCTCGCGGCCGCGGAACATGATGGTGACCTTTACCTTCGACCCCGCTTCGAGGAAGCGGACCACGTGGCCCTTCTTGGTCTCGTAGTCATGGTCGTCGATCTTCGGTCGCAGCTTCTGTTCCTTGACGACGGTCTGCTGCTGATTCCTGCGGGATTCACGCGCCTTCTGCGCCGCCTCGTATTTGTACTTGCCGTAGTCCATGATCTTGCAGACCGGCGGCCTGGCATTGGGAGCAACTTCGACAAGGTCGAGATCGGCGTCCGCGGCAACGCGGAGTGCGTCTTCGATACGCACGATGCCTACCTGCTCTCCCCCCGGGCCGATCAATCGAACTTCAGGCACGCGAATGCGCTCGTTGACGCGGGTCTCAGTGCTGATGGGGCCTCCCTCGTTGGCTTCTGTTTCAGTGCGGCCGTGGACGGGGCCTGGAAACAGTGGTGGAGGCACACCAACCATCAGCAAAAAAGCCCTGCACACGCAGGGCCCATTGCCGACCGATCGCGGCTTGACCTGGTCAAACCGCCTGCGCAATGCACAGAACAGGCATCTTCACGATGCCTGTGACCGGACCGGATTGCCTTGAGAAATCTCGTGGCAACCGGTGGGAGTGGGACTCCTCTTCACTGTCCCTGGCTTGCCGCCGGGATGGTCGCAGCGATCAGTCTAGCAGGCATAACGGATCGGTCCGGCAATCCGCCAGGCTCAGACACCCGGCTCCATTTATCAAGCCAGTCTTGGCAAGTCGTCGCTAACGCCGGGAATTTCCCAGCCTAAGCGAATATCCTCGCGGTCTGTGACACTCACTAAGCCGCGCCCGACGCGCCGGCCGACTTCCCGGTATCACTGGCTGCCAGCGGCAGCCGGGTGGATTGTCGGCGTCATCGCGACCGTGTCGCTGCTCGCCAGCGTGTCCCCGCTGATCCGGTGGCTGATCCACGAGCCGCGGGAGTTCATCAACAAGTACCTGTTCAACTTCCCCGATACCAGCTTTGCCTGGTCATTCGTGCTGGCCTTGCTGGCGGCGGCGCTGGCGGCTCGCAAACGCATCGCCTGGTGGGTGTTGCTGGGCAACATGGTGGTGGCCGCCGGAATCAATGCCGCCGACATCGCCGCCGGCGGCAACACTCCCGCCGAGGCGTTCGGCGAAAACCTCGGGTTCGCCTTCCACGTCGTGACCATCGTGCTGCTGGTCCTCGGGTACCGGGAGTTCTGGGCCAAGGTCCGCCGCGGCGCGTTGTTCCGGGCGGCGGGCGTGTTGCTGGTCGGGGGCGCCATCGGGATCCTGCTGTCCTGGGGTCTGGTGGAAATGTTCCCCGGGACGCTGGCGGCGCCGGACCGGTTGCCCTATGTGGCAAACCGCGTCGTCGGCTTCGGATTCGCCGATCCCGACCTGTTCACCGGCCGGCCGCACACATTCCTCAATGCGATCTTCGGGTTGTTCGGTGCGTTTGCGCTGATCGCCGCCACCATCGTGCTGTTCCTATCGCAGCGCGCCGACAACGCCCTGACCGGTGAGGACGAGTCCGCCATCCGCGGACTCGTCGAACTCTGGGGGAAGAACGACTCGCTGGCCTACTTCGCCACCCGCCGCGACAAGTCGGTGATCTTCGCCCCCAGCGGCCGCGCCGCGATCGCCTATCGGGTCGAACTCGGGGTCTGCCTGGCCAGTGGGGACCCGATCGGCGATCCGCGGGCATGGCCGCAGGCAGTCGCGGCCTGGATGGAACTCTCCCAAACCTACGGCTGGTCGCCGGGGGTCATGGGCGCCAGTTCGGAAGGTGCCCGGGTGTATCGGGAAGCCGGCCTGAACGCCCTGGTGCTCGGCGACGAGGCGATTCTGCGGCCGTCGGAGTTCAAGTTGTCCGGCCCGGAGATGCGGGGGGTCCGCCAGGCCGTGACGCGGGCTCGGCGGGCCGGGCTGACGGTGCGTATCCGCCGGCACCGCGACATCCCCCGGGACGAGATGGAGCAGACCGTCGAGCGCGCGGACTCCTGGCGCGACACCGAAACCGAGCGGGGTTTCTCCATGGCACTGGGCCGCCTTGGCGATCCGGCCGACGGTGACTGCCTATTGGTCGAGGCGATCGGCCCGGACAACCAGGTGGTGGCCATGCTGTCACTGGTGCCGTGGGGTAACACCGGTGCCTCACTGGATGTGATGCGCCGTTCCCGGGAATCCCCGAACGGCACCATCGAACTCATGGTCAGCGAACTTGCGCTGCACGCTGAAAGCCTTGGGATCAATCGTATTTCGCTGAACTTCGCGATGTTTCGTTCAGCGTTCGAGCAGGGCGAACAATTGGGCGCCGGCCCGGTTGCGCGGCTGTGGCGCGGACTGTTGATCTTCTTCTCGCGCTGGTGGCAGATCGAGACTCTGTATCGCTCGAACATGAAGTACCAGCCCGAATGGGTGCCGCGGTTCGCCTGCTACGACGACGCTCGGTTGATCCCCAAGGTCGGCGTCGCATCGGCGTTCGCCGAGGGCTTTCTGACGTTGCCCTTCACCCGGCGCGACAAGGTACACACCGGCCACCACCCGGCCGTGCCGCAGCAGCTGGTGGACAGCGGACTATTGCACCCCGACGGCACGGCACCCGACGTCAGTGGACTGCAGGTGGCAGACCTGCCGGCGAGCGACGACATGCGGCGCCGTCAGCCCGAACAGGTGCGGGTCCGGTTGGCCAAGCTGAAGAAGCTGCAGGACAGCGGCATTGAGGCGTACCCGGTAGGTGAACCGCCCAGCCACACCGTCGTACAGGCGCTCGCCGCCGAAGACGGAGCCCCCGTCTCGGTGGCCGGACGTATCCTCCGGGTCCGCAATTACGGCGGCGTGCTGTTCGCGCACCTGCGCGACTGGTCGGGCGAAATGCAAGTGCTCCTGGACAATTCGCGCCTGCAGCAGGGCCGGGCGGCAGACTTCAACGCGGCGATCGACCTCGGCGACCTGGTTGAAGCCAACGGACAGATGGGGTTCAGCGACAAGGGCACCCGATCGCTGATCGTCACGAACTGGCGACTGATCGGCAAATGCCTGCGCCCGCTGCCGGACAAGTGGAAGGGACTCACCGACCCGGAAGCCCGGGTCCGGACCCGCTATGTCGACCTGGCCGTCAATGCGGAGTCGCGCCAGCTGATCACGGCCCGCAGCAGCGCCTTGCGGTCGATTCGCGAGACCCTGTTCGCCAAAGGGTTCATCGAGGTCGAAACACCCATGCTCCAGCAGGTCCACGGGGGTGCCACCGCCCGTCCGTTCGTGACCCACATCAACGCCTACGCAATGGACCTGTTTCTGCGCATCGCGCCGGAGTTGTACCTCAAGCGCCTGTGCGTCGGCGGCGTGGAACGGGTCTTCGAACTCGGCCGGGCCTTCCGTAACGAGGGTGTCGACTTCAGCCACAACCCCGAATTCACACTGCTGGAGGCCTACCAGGCGCACGCCGACTACACGGTATGGATCGACGGATGCCGCGAACTGATCCAGAACGCCGCCGAAGCTGCCAACGGCGCCCAGATCGCGCTGCGGCCCAGAACTCAGGATGATTCGATTAGCCACGGAGCGCGACTGGAGCCCGTCGACATCTCCGGTGTGTGGCCGGTCAAGACGGTCCACGACGCGGTCTCCGAAGCCCTCGGCGAGGGGATCGACGCCGACACGCCACTGAAGACCCTGCGCAAGCTGTGCGACGCCGCCCGCATCCCCTACCGGGCCTACTGGGACGCCGGCGCGGTGGTGCTGGAACTGTACGAGCACCTGGTGGAGGACCGCACCGAGCACCCGACGTTCTACATCGACTTCCCGACCTCGGTATCGCCGCTGACCAGGCCACATCGCAGTAAGCGCGGGGTGGCCGAACGCTGGGATCTGGTGGCCTGGGGAGTCGAGTTGGGCACCGCCTACAGCGAGCTCACCGACCCGGTGGAACAACGGCGCCGCCTCGAGGAGCAGTCGCTGCTGGCCGCCGGCGGCGACCCCGAGGCCATGGAACTCGACGAGGACTTCCTGCAGGCGATGGAGTACGCGATGCCCCCCACCGGAGGCTTGGGAATGGGCGTCGACCGTGTCGTCATGCTGATCACCGGTCGCAGCATCCGAGAAACCCTGCCGTTCCCCCTCGCCAAACCGCACTAGGTCCGGCTTAGCTGACGCGCCCGGGTCCAGTTAACTCACAGGAAATATTGCGGAAACATGATCCCGGATGGGATCCCGGCGAACAACAATGAACCCGTGACCGCGTCGACGCCTCATAGCTTGGCGCCCGCCGCGTCGGCTGACGGGTTCTCGACGCAGGCGTTCAGCCACACCTCCCTCATGCACGGCTGGGTGCCGATCACCGTTCAGGTCGTGACGGGCGTGGCGTTGCTGCTGGCGATCGGCTGGCGGACGCGCGCCTGGCGGCTGCGCTGGTTGCCCTTGGCGGCATTGGCCGGGGGCGTGGCGGCGTACGGGACGCGCGCATTCGTCAGCCGGCTTTCCACCGAGCCCGTCCCGGGCGCGCTGTGGCTCTGGGCCGGGCTGGCCGGCCTGGCGGTGACGGTGCTGATGCTCGGCTGGCGCAGCGCGCAATGGTGGCGTCGGGGCATCGCACTGCTGGCTGTGCCGCTGTGTCTGTTCAGCACCGCGTTGACGCTCAACATGTGGGTCGGCTACTTCCCGACGGTGCAAGCGGCGTGGGGTCAGCTCACCTCCGGCCCCTTACCCGACCAGACCGATCCGGCCACCGTCACCGCGATGAAGGGCAAGGGCGTCCGCCCGCCGCACGGGAGCGTGGTGCCCGTCGTCATCCCTTCCGACGCATCGCATTTCAAGCATCGCGGCGAACTGGTGTACCTGCCACCGGCCTGGTTCGCCAGTGACCCACCGCCGCGGCTGCCGACGGTGATGATGATCGGCGGTCAATTCAACACGCCCGCCGACTGGGCACGGGCCGGCAATGCGGTGCGGACCGCCGACGCCTTTGCCGCCGCCCACGACGGCAACGCTCCGGTGCTGGTCTTCGTGGACTCCGGCGGTGCGTTCAACAACGACACCGAGTGCGTCAACGGGCGGCGCGGCAACGCCGCCGACCATCTGACCAAAGATGTTGTGCCGTTTATGGTTTCAAAATTCGGGTCCAGCCCCGAACCGGCCAATTGGGGCATCGCGGGCTGGTCGATGGGTGGGACCTGCGCGGTGGATCTGACCGTCATGCACCCCGGCATGTTCAGCGCATTTGTCGACGTGGCCGGCGACCTCTACCCCAATGCGGGAAACAAGGAGGAGACCATATCCCGCCTGTTCGGTGGCAACGCCGAGGCCTGGGCGGCATTCGACCCGACCACGGTGATCACCCGGCACGGCCCGTACACCGGCGTTGCGGGATGGTTCGCGATCCCCGCGCACCGCGAACTGTCCATCGCCGACACCCCCGCCATGCGACTCGCCGGCCGAGACGCCGCCGCCAACCCCAGCAACCAGACTGCCGCCGCCAACGCGTTGTGTGCGCTCGGCCGCTCCTACGACATCGACTGTGCGGTGATTTCGCAACCGGGCAAGCATGACTGGCCCTTCGCCGACCAGGTCTTCGCGACGGCGCTGCCGTGGCTGGCGGGGCGGCTGGGCACTCCCGGAGTGCCCCGGATTCCATTGCCGGGCACCGCTACTCCCCCGGCGCCCGCCCCGCCGGCGAATGCGCAAGTAGTCGCGGCCGGGCGGTAGCCGGTGCGATCAATTGCCCGGGTCCGCCGCGCGATTTTCGCGCGGCACTGCAACCCGTGGAGCGCGTGGACCCGGTGGGCAAGCACACCCCTGACCCTGGTCCCGGTCTGGACCCGGCGGCCGGTCCACGCTGTGCTGGTCGGCGTGTGGCTGGCGATCAACCCGTTCGTTTTCGGCGAGCCGCACCACCACCGCGCCTGGGCGACGCGGGCGATGCTGGGTGAGGAACTGTGGATCACCCGCCGACCCCGCGACGCCGCCATGGTGGTGAGCGGGGCGACCTCGGTCGCCGCAGCGGTGGGCGTGATCGCGGCTCGCCGACGCCGGCTGCGGCCCGCGGTGATCGCCGTGGCGGCGCAGATGGCACTGACGATGCTCTATTGGCAGCAAATGGTGCGATACCTCGAGCGGCACGACGTTGCCGACGGCGACCACCAGTAACGTGTCGGGCATGCCCGATCAACCGGCTGCCTCCAGCCAACCGACTACCCCTGACCCCGGATACGACGACTCAGGTGTGCCGACGTTCGACTCAGTGCGCGAGAAGATCGAAACACGCTTCGGGGCAGCCCAGGGCGCCGAGGAACTCGCGGCCGAGACCACCGAAGGCAGATCCGTCGAGGAGCAGTACGAGGAGCGTCAGCGGGCGGCCGCAGAGCGCCTGGCCAAGATCCGGGAGTCTATGCGCACCGATGACTGACACCCTGCGGTATGACCGGGCCGCGACACAGTTGGCCCGACGTGCGTAAATTCAGCATCGCGGAGCGCCGGAACCGGTTGGCACGCAGGCACTTTCTCAGCGGTTCCGGGTCGGTGTCTCGGGTCACCGCCGGGTTGATCGGTCTGCACGCCACCGATCCCGCCACTCCGTACCTGTCGCTGTGGGCGCGCTGCCGCGGCTTCTCCCCCACCGACCTGGACCGCGTGCTGTACGAAAAGCGCTCTGCGCTCAAGCATCTCGCGATGCGCAGGACACTGTGGGTGGTGAACTCCGATGACGTGGCGCTGGTGCAGGCGGCGGCCAGCGGCCAGGTCGCCGATAACGAGCAGCGCCGCCTGGTCGCCGACCTGCACAAGGCCGGGGTGACTTCGGACGGCGAAGGCTGGCTCCACCGGGCCTGCGCCGCGGTGCTGCGCCACCTGTCTGAGCACGGCCCGGCCAGCAGCACCGAGTTGCGGGCCGCGCTGCCGGAATTGGCCGGCAGCTATGATCCGGCACCCGGAAAACGTTGGGGCGGGCCGGTTCCGGTGGCCCCGCGGGTGTTGACGGTGCTGTCCGCGCGCGGCGAGATCGTGCGCGGCCCCAACGACGGGGGCTGGACCGCGTCGCGACCCCGGTGGAGCGCCACGACAGATTGGCTGACCGAGCCCGGCGAGCCGGTACCCGAGGCCGCTGCGCGGGCGGAGTTGATCCGCCGTTGGCTGCAGACGTTCGGTCCGGCGTCGGTCACCGACATCAAGTGGTGGTTCGGCACCACGTTGACGGCGGTCCGGGCGGCGCTGGCCACCATCGGCGCAGTCGAAGTGGACCTGCACGGCGGCCCAGGCTATGCGTTGGCCAACGACCTGGCGGTCGAACCGGAGGTGCCGCCGTGGGGCGCGCTGCTCCCCGGCCTGGACTGCACCACGATGGGCTGGTCGGAGCGGGACTGGTACCTGGGCGAGCATCGCGGGCAGGTGTTCGACAGCAACGGCAACGCCGGACCCACGGCATGGTGGGACGGGCGGGTGGTGGGCGGCTGGTGTCAGGACCCCGCCGACAAGAAAGACGCTCGCGTCCACCTGCAACTGTTGGAGGATCCGGGCGCCGAGGCGAGGCGGACATTGCAGCAGCGGGCCGATGAGCTCACCGACTGGCTGGACGGAGTCCGGATCAGCGCACGTTTCCCGTCACCGTTGTCGAAGTCGGTTTCGCAACGGTGACATCGAAGGACGGGACACCGGGTATGCGAGCACCATGGACTGGCTGATGTCGCATGCGGTCGCGATCGGCTCGGCGTTGCTGGCATCGTTTGTCGCGGCGGTGGGCATTGTCGTCCGCCAGGCCGCCCTGCAGAATCCCGCCCTTGAGGGCGGATCCGCCGGCGCCGTCGCCGTCCTTCGTGACCGGTTGTGGTGGGCGGGCACGGCCGCCGCCACTGCCGGATACGCGTTTCAGGCCATGGCCCTGGCGCACGGATCGCTGCTGCTGGTGCAACCGATGCTGGTGTCCTCTTTGCTGTTCGTCCTACCGCTCAGTGCGGTCCGACTGGGACACCGCGTGCCCGGCTCCGAGTGGGCCTGGGCAAGTCTGCTGACCGCCTCGCTCGCCGTGTTCGTGCTGGTGGGGCAACCGCGAGAAGGAAACTACCGGCCTCCGACACCGGCCTGGACGTTGGCACTCGGGGCGGCGGTGCCGGTGCTCGTGGCGGTGCTGGCCGCCCGTCGGACCGAAGGCCGAATCCGCGCCTCGTGGCTGGGCGTGGCGGTTGCCTTGCTGCTCGGAATGATCGCCGTGCTCACCAAGACCTGCACGCACCGCTACGCGGTCGGTGGGTGGAACGCACTTTTCACCTCTCCGGCGCCTTACGTGCTGGTGGTCCTCGCGGTCGTGGCGACAGTGCTGCAGCAGTGGGCATTTCACGCGGGGGCGTTGCAGGCGTCCGTCCCCATCATGCTGGTCGGCGAGCCGGTGGTCGCGGTGATGCTGGGCGTCGCCGTGCTCGGCGAGCATCTGACGGCGCATGGTGTCGGGGCGGTCGCGCTGCCGGCAGCGATCGCGGCCATGCTGGCGGCCACGATTGCGCTGGCCCGTGGTGAAGGCGCGCAGACAGAGGAAGCCGCGTCAGCGCTGCGGCGGTGACTCAGCGATTGCGCCGGCCCGAGCGATGGTATTACGCGCTGACTTTGCGTCGTTTGGTGCTCCGCCGGGCGGCCGGTGGTGCCACGACTTCGGCCAGGAACTTCCCGGTGTAGCTTTCCGGCACCGCGGCCACGTCCTCCGGGGTGCCCTGAGCGACAACGGTTCCGCCGCCGGCCCCACCTTCGGGTCCCATGTCGACGATCCAGTCCGAGGTCTTGATCACGTCGAGGTTGTGTTCGATGACGATCACCGTGTTGCCCTTGTCGACGAGGCCGTTGATCACCTTGAGCAGCTTGCGGATGTCGTCGAAATGCAGGCCGGTGGTGGGCTCGTCGAGGATGTAGATCGTCCGTCCGGTCGAACGCTTCTGCAATTCCGATGCCAGCTTCACCCGTTGGGCCTCCCCGCCGGACAGCGTCGGCGCGGGTTGTCCGAGTCGCACGTAGCCCAGGCCGACGTCGACCAGCGTGCGTAGGTAGCGATGAATGCCGCTGATCGGCTCGAAGAACTCCGCGGCCTCCTCGATCGACATGTCCAGCACCTCGGAGATGGTCTTGCCTTTGTAGTGCACCTCCAGGGTTTCCCGGTTGTAGCGGGCGCCCTGGCATACCTCACACGGCACATACACATCGGGCAGGAAGTTCATCTCGATCTTGATGGTGCCGTCACCGGTGCAGGCTTCGCAGCGGCCGCCCTTGACGTTGAAGGAGAACCGGCCTGGTTGGTAGCCGCGTACTTTCGCTTCGGTGGTGGCGGCGAACAGGGTGCGGATCTTGTCGAACACCCCGGTGTAGGTGGCCGGGTTGGATCGCGGGGTGCGGCCGATCGGTGACTGGTCGACCCGGACGAGCTTGTCCAGGTGATCCAGGCCGGTGACGCGGGTGTGCCGGCCGGGTACCTGCCGCGCGCCGTTGAGACGGTTGGCCAGCACCGCGGCCAGGATGTCGTTCACCAATGTCGACTTGCCGGAACCGGATACGCCGGTCACCGACGTCAGGACCCCGAGCGGGAACGACACGTCGATGCCGCGCAGGTTGTGTTCGCGGGCCCCGACCACCGTGATCTGGCGCTTGCGGTCGGTGGGCCGCCGCAGCGCGGGCATCTCGATGCTTTCGCGCCCGGACAGATAGGCGCCGGTGATCGAGTCCTTGTTCGTGAGCAACTCGCTGTACGGACCGCTGTGCACGATCAGGCCGCCGTGTTCGCCGGCCCTGGGCCCGATGTCGACGATCCAGTCGGCGTGCTCGATGGTGTCTTCGTCGTGCTCGACGACAATCAGCGTGTTGCCCAAATCCCTGAGGCGCGTGAGCGTTTCGATGAGCCGACGGTTGTCGCGCTGATGCAGGCCGATAGACGGCTCGTCCAGCACGTAGAGCACGCCGACCAACCCGGAGCCGATCTGAGTGGCCAGCCGGATACGCTGCGCCTCACCGCCGGACAGCGTGGCCGCCGCCCGCGACAGCGACAGGTACTCCAGCCCGACGTCGAGCAGGAAGCCCAGCCGCGACTGGATCTCCTTGAGCACCTGCCCGGCGATCGCCGCCTCCCGGGTGCCCAGCGTGAGGGCGTTCAGGAAGTCCGAGCAGTCGGCAATCGAGAGCTCGCAGACTTCGGCGATGGACTTGGGGCCGTACTGCCCCGCGGTCAGCATCACCGCCAGGATTTCCGGCTTGAGCCGTGTGCCGTCACAGACCGGGCACGGGATGTCCCGCATGAAGCCCTCGTAGCGTTCCTTCATCTGCTCGGACTCGGTCTGGGCCATCTTGCGTTGCAGGAACGCCAGCACGCCCTCGAACTCCGCGTAGTAGGACCGGGTGCGCCCGTAGCGGTTGCGGTACCGCACGTGCACCTGTTCGTCGGCACCCTCCAGAATCGCCTTGCGGGCTTTGGCGGGCAGCTTTCGCCACGGGGTGTTGACGTCGAACCCGAGCGCGTCGCCCAGGCCCGCCATCATCCGGGTGAAGTACTCGGCGGTGTGGCCCGACGACCACGGCGCCACCGCACCCTCGGCCAGAGTGAGGTCGGGGTCGGGAACCACCAGGTCCGGGTCGACCTCCTTGCGGATGCCCAGACCGACGCATTCGGGGCAGGCGCCGTACGGCGAGTTGAACGAGAAGGACCGCGGTTCCAGGTCGTCCACGGCCAGGGCGTGCCCGTTCGGGCAGGCCAGCTTTTCGGAGAAGCGCTGCTCACGCGGGTGGTCATGCTCGTCCCGGTCATCCGGGAACTCCAGCACCACGATGCCGTCGGCCAGGTTCAGCGCGGTCTCGACCGAGTCGGTGAGCCGCTGCTTGGCGCTGGCTTTGACGGTGAGGCGGTCCACCACCACCTCGATGTCGTGCTTCTCCTGCTTTTTCAGTTTCGGCGGCTCGGTCAGCGGGTGCACCACCCCGTCGACCCGCACCCGGCTGTAGCCCTGTGCGTTCAGCTTGTCGAAGAGGTCGGCGAACTCCCCCTTGCGGGTTCGCACCACCGGGGCGAGCACCAGGAACCGGATGCCCTCCTCCATCGCCAGCACCTGGTCGACGATTTGCTGTGGGGTCTGACGCGCGATGCGCTCACCGCAGATCGGGCAGTGCGGGGTGCCGGCGCGGGCATAGAGCAACCGGAGGTAGTCGTAGACCTCGGTGATGGTGCCGACCGTCGAGCGCGGGTTGCGGTTGGTCGACTTCTGGTCGATGGAGACCGCCGGCGAGAGACCTTCGATGAAGTCGACGTCCGGCTTGTCCATCTGGCCCAAGAACTGCCGGGCGTACGCCGACAGCGACTCCACGTAGCGGCGCTGACCCTCGGCGAAGATGGTGTCGAACGCCAGCGAGGATTTGCCCGAGCCGGACAACCCGGTGAAGACGATGAGGGCGTCCCGGGGTAGATCGAGGTCGACACCGCGCAGGTTGTGCTCGCGCGCACCCTTGACAATGAGGCGGTCAGCCACGCTGCCCCTTTCAGCTGAAACGTGTACGGCCCTGGCGTTGAACGATCACAGCGGAACAGTCAGAGCGGGGGCCGCATTCCATGCTAGGTGCCCCCACCGACAGGTAAGCGGCCAAGCCGCCCGCCACCAAGTAGCGTGCATGGTTATGACCGCTGCCCCCGAAGTCAGTGACAACTACACCGGACACGTCGAACCGGGCACGGCGGCCCGACGCACGCTGCCCGGAGCGACGATCGTGAAGGCCTCGGTAGGCCCCATGGACAACAACGCCTACCTGGTCACCTGTTCCGCGACCGGGGAAACGCTGCTGATCGACGCCGCGAACGATGCCGATGTCCTGATCGAACTCGTTCGACGGTACGCGCCGTCGCTATCGCTGATTCTGACCAGCCACCAACACTTCGACCACTGGCAGGCGCTGGAAGCCGTGACCGAGGCCACCGGAGCGCCGACCGCCGCCCACGAGATCGACGCGGAGCCGCTTCCCGTCCAGCCGGATCGTTTGCTGGCAAATGGCGACACGGTTCGGATCGGTGAGCTGGCGTTCGACGTGATCCACCTGCGCGGGCACACCCCGGGCTCGATCGCGCTGGCGCTGGACGGGCCCGCGACCGGCGGCGTGACCCACTTGTTCACCGGCGACTGCCTGTTCCCGGGCGGCGTCGGCAAGACGTGGCAACCCGGCGACTTCGAGCAACTGCTCGACGACGTTTCAACCCGGGTGTTCGACGTCTACGACGACTCCACCGTGATCTATCCCGGCCACGGCGACGACACCGTGCTCGGCGACGAACGCCCGCACATCCAGGAGTGGCGCGAGCGCGGCTGGTAAAGCCCCGATCTAGGTGGTGTGCACGATCAGGACGTCGACCTTGGCCTTACGCGAGACGTTGGCCGGAACCGAGCCGAGCAGCCGGCCCGCGATGGTGCTCAGACCGACGTTGCCGACCACCAGCAGATCCGCTTTCTCCGACTCGGCCAGCTGCACCAGCGCGTCCACCGGGGCGCCTTCGATCGCCCGGTCTTCGACGTTCTTGGCGCCGGCGTTGTGCGCCCGCTCCTTGGCGTCGTGCAGGATCTCGTAGATCGGCCCGGTGCCGGTGACCTTGTAGCTCTCGCTCTTGAGGGCGTCGACAGCGCGAGCGTCCTCGTGCTGCGGAAGATATGCCGAGGCGATGATCAGTTTGGCGTCCGACCCCGCGATCGCAGCTGCCCTGTCTACCGCGCGCATCGACGAATCTGAGCCGTCAGTCCCTACGACCACGGTTTGATAGGCGCTCATTTACCCTCCCAGGTGTCGGTGTCCGCCAACCCAAGACCCTATCGCGTTGCTGGACGTCGACGGGAGAGGTTTGCGGCGCGGGTCACGTCCGGACCGCGTGTGCACATAAAGTTGAGATCAATCATGTCTGTGTCAATCGTTGAAAATCCCGTGGCTGACGACGCCGAACCGGGCGCCACGGCACATCCGCGCGGGCGTTTCCTGGACCCTTGGGTCGTCGCGGCGCTCACCGCGCTCATCAGCGGGGCCTGGGCCGGCCGGCCGTCGCTGTGGTTCGACGAGGGCGCGACCATCACCGCTGCGGCCAGCCGCACACTGCCCGAACTGTGGAAGTTGCTGGGTCACATCGACGCGGTGCACGGGTTCTACTACCTGCTGATGCACGGCTGGTTCGCGATCTTCCCGCCGACGGAATTCTGGTCGCGGGTCCCCAGCGCGCTGGCGGTGGGAGCCGCCGCCGCCGGTGTGGTGGTTTTCGCCAAGCAGTTCTCCGGGCGCGGGACGGCGCTGTGCGCGGGTGCCGTTTTCGCCATCCTCCCCCGGGTGACCTGGGCGGGAATCGAAGCACGCTCGTCGGCGCTGGTGGTGGCGGTGGCGGCCTGGCTGACGGTCCTGGTGGTCGCCGCGACGCGGCGCAATCGGCCGCGGCTGTGGGTGTCCTACGCGCTGTTGTTGATGGTGGCCATCCTGGTCAACGTCAACATGGTGCTGTTGGTGTTGGTCTACGCCACGGTCCTGCCCTTACTGGCGCCCGGGCGGCCGCGCAAGTGGCCCGCCATCTGGCTGGGCGTGGCATCGGTGGTTGCTCTCGGCGCGATGACGCCGTTCATGCTGTTTGCCCACAAACAGGTGTGGCAGGTCGGATGGATCAACGGGCTCAACCGGAACCTGTTCCTCGACGTCGTACACCGCCAATATTTCGACTACAGCGTCCCGTTCGCGATCCTGGCGGGCGTGCTGGTGCTCGTCGCCGCAGTGCTGCGTCTGGCCGGCAAGGCCCGGGCCGAGGCCGGTGCCGGTCGACTATTGGCAATCAGCGTGCTGTGGGTGGTGGTACCCACGGCCTTCGTCCTGATCTATTCGGCCGTCAACGAACCGATCTACTACCCGCGCTACCTGATCTTCACCGCTCCCGGCGCGGCCGTCGTCCTTGCCGTCTGCCTCGTCGCGGCCACCCGCAGGCGCTGGCAGGTCGTCGCGCTCGTGCTGATCCTGGCCGGCGCGGCCTTCCCGAACTACTACTTCACCCAACGCGGTCCGTACGCAAAGGAGGGCTGGGACTACAGCCAGGTCGCCGACGTCATCAGCGCCCACGCCTCGCCCGGCGACTGCCTGCTGGTGGACAACACGGTGCCGTGGAAGCCCGGGCCGATCCGGGCGCTGCTGGCGACCCGGCCGGCGGCCTTTCGGTCGCTGATCGACGTCGAGCGGGGTTTCTACGGACCGAAAGTCGGGGCGTTGTGGGACGGGCACGTCGCGGTGTGGCTGACGACGGCGAAGATCAACAAGTGTCCCGCGTTGTGGACGATCACCAATCGGGACAAGTCACTGCCGGATCATCAAGTGGGACAAGCGTTGTCGCCGGGCGCGGCGTTCGGGCGGGCGCCGGTCTACCTGTTCCCGAGCTACCTGGGCTTCCACATCGTGGAACGCTGGCAGTTCCACTACTCCCAGGTCGTGAAGTCAACCCGCTGAAGATCGCCGGTCCCGGTGCGTCGCCTGATAGGAGGCGAGGAAGCCGAGCGCGGCCAGTGCGGTGAACACCGAGAACAACCAGCGCGCCGATGTCACCTCGCCGCCCGGTGCGGTGTTGACCACCACACCGGCCAGACCGGCTCCGAAGGCCCCGGAACTCAGTTGGATGATGTTGATCGCGGCGGCCGCGGCGCTGCTCTCGGCCGGATCGTCGACCGCGGTCATCGCCCGCACCGCCAGGTGCGGCCACGCGATTCCGATGCCCGCGCCGGTGATCAGCAGTGCCAGCGCCCAGATCGCGACGATCCCGAGTGGCGCGTAGGGACGCTGGGTGACGGCACCCAGCGCGAGCCCGGTCGCCATGATCAACGGCGCGACCGCAACGACATGCCCGATCACCTGACGATTGGTCAGTGACGCACTGGCGATCTCGCCGATCGTCCACCCGGTAGCCAGTGCCGCGCCGAGAAATCCGGCCTCCACCGGGCTCAGGTCGGCCAGTTGCTGACCGAACAGCGGCACATAGGTGTTGGCCATCGCGGCGACCATCTGCACGGCCATGGTCAGATAGATCCATTTCAACGGCCCAGGGCCGAACACGCTGCGCGGCAACACCGCAACATGCATGCGCCAGTCGACGATCAGAAAGACGGCCACCAGCAGCACCGCGGCGGCCAGCAGCCCCAACGTCTGCACCAGATAATGCGGCAGGGCCGCGACGCTGACGGCCAGAGCGGCGGCCCCCATCAACAGCAGTGACCAGATGGGCACCGCCCGGGACGGCGACTCCTCCTCCGAGTCACGGCGTGCTGCAACGACTTTCACCACCAGCACGCCCATCAGCGCGGCCGCCAGGCCCATCGCGACGAAAGCCCATCGCCACCAACCGAATTGGGCGAAAATCCCGCCGGCGGTGGGTCCGATCAAGGTCGCGACACCCCACATGGTCGACACCAGTGCCGAACCACGGGTCCACAGGTGGCGCGGCAACGCAGTGTTGATCAGGGCGTATCCCAGACCTGCCAACAGGCCCCCGGCCACACCCTGCAACATGCGACCCGATATCAGCACTTCCATCGTCGGCGCCAGCGCGGAGACCAGGCCGGCGAGCCCGAACACGGTGAGCCCCATCAGATATGACGACCGCGCCCCGACACGCAGCAGCATCGGGTTGACCGTGGTGGCCGCCACCACGGAACCGATCAGATACAGCGTCGTCGCCCAGGAGAACAGCCGGTCACCGCCGATGTCGGCGACGATGCTCGGCAACATGCTGACGGTGAGGAATTCGTTGGTGGCATACAGCGCAACGCCGCCGGCCAATACGGTGCAGGTACCCAGGTGCTGGCCGAGCAGCTCACGCCAGCTGCCGGTCTCGCTGACCGTTTCCGTCACTCCTCCACCGTAAGAGGTGCGGGCTTGTTAGGGACGCAACTTCGCTGCCCGTAGCGGCGCGGAACGACGAGCACCGCGGGTCGCCCGATAGGACGCCAGCACGCCGAGCGCCGCCAGCACGGTGAAGACGCCGTACAGCCAGCGGGCCTCCATCAACTCGCCGCCGGTAGCCGAATTCACCACGACACCCGCCAGACCGGCACCGAAGGAGGCGGAGATCAATTGCACGGTGTTGATCGCCGCGGCCGCCGCACCGCTTTCCGCGGGGTCGTCGACGGAGTCCATGGCGCGCGCCGACAGATGCGGCCAGGCCATCCCGATGCCGGTTCCCGCGATCAGCAACGCCACCGCCCAGACTGCGATCCGTCCGAGCGACGCGTCGGCACGCTGGGTGACGGCGCCGAACGCCAGCCCGGACGCCATGAGCAGCGGTGCGGTCAGGACGACGCGGTTGATCACCCGCGGGTTGCTCAGCGAGGCGCTGACGATCTCGCTCAATGTCCACCCGACCGCGAGCGAGGCGCCGAGGAAACCGGCCGCGACCGGACTCAGGTGTCCCAGGCGCTGACCGAACAGCGGCACATAGGTGTCAACCATGACGGCCATCATCAGTACGGCCAGGGTCAGATAGATCCATTTCAGTGGTCCGGTGCCGAACACACTGGGCGGCAAGACGGCGGCCCGGCTGCGACGGTCGACGACGACGAACGCCGCGACCAGCAGCACGCCCACCGCGAGCAGTGCGGCGATGGCCGCGGCGTGGTGCGGCAGCTGCGCGACGCTGACCGCCAACGCCGCCGCACCGACCAACAGCAGCGACCCGACCGGGACCCGGAGCGCGGGGGCCGCCGGGTCGTCCTCGGCGGTCGCGCTGGCCGCCAGCACCGCCGGAACCAGAACGGCCAGCAGCGCCGCCAGGACGGCCATCGCGCCAAAAGCCCACCGCCACAGGCCAAATTGCGCGAACAGACCACCCATCGCCGGTCCGACCACGGTCGCGACGCCCCACATCGCCGAGACGAGCGCCGAGCCGCGCGTCCACAATTCACGCGGCAGCGCGGCATTGATCAGCGCATAGCCCAGCCCGGCCAGAGTGCCGCCGGCGACTCCCTGCAGGGTGCGCCCCGCGATCAGCACCTCCATCGTCGGAGCCACCGCGCACGCGACGCTGGCCACCCCGAACACGGCCAGCCCCAGCAGGAATGAGGACCGCGCCCCGAAGCGGCGCAGGATCGAGTTGACGGTGGTCGCGGCCACCACCGATCCGACCAGGTAGAGGGTGACTACCCAGGCGTACAGGCGATCGCCGCCGATGTCGGCGATGGTGCTGGGCAGCAGGCTGACGGTCAGGAATTCGTTGGTGGCGTACATCGCGACGCCGCCGGCCAGCACCGTGGACGTGCCTAGGTGCCGGCCGAGCAGCTCACGCCAGCTCCCGGTCTCGCTCGTCGTCTGTGTCACTTCAGCCCGGCGGCATCCATTCCGCGCAGCTCTTTCTTCAGGTCGGCGATCTCGTCGCGGAACCGGGCGGCCAGCTCGAACTGCAGGTCGCGCGCGGCGGCCATCATTTGCGCGGTCAGGTCCTTGATCAGGTCGGCCAACTCGGCGCGCGGCATCGTGGAGGTATCGCGTCCCTCGATCACGCCGGCACTTACGGCCCGGCCGGGCTCGCCCTGCGCGCGCCGGCCGCGGGATGCGTTGCGTCCGGATCCGCCGATCTCGACGTCGGTGTCGTCCGCCTCGCGGTAGACCTGGTCGAGGATGTCGGCGATCTTCTTGCGCAGCGGCTGCGGGTCGATACCGTTGGCCTCGTTGTAGGCGACCTGCTTCGCGCGGCGGCGTTCGGTCTCGTCGATCGCCTCTTTCATCGAGTCGGTGATCTTGTCGGCGTACATGTGCACTTCGCCGGAGACATTCCGCGCCGCACGGCCGATGGTCTGGATGAGGCTGCGCACCGAGCGCAGGAAGCCCTCCTTGTCGGCGTCGAGAATCGACACCAACGACACCTCGGGCAGGTCCAGACCCTCGCGCAGCAGGTTGATGCCGACCAGCACGTCGTACTCGCCGAGCCGCAGCTGGCGCAGCAGCTCAACGCGGCGCAACGTGTCGACCTCGGAATGCAGATAGCGCACCCGGATACCCATTTCTAGCAGGTAGTCGGTGAGGTCTTCGGCCATCTTCTTGGTGAGCGTCGTGACCAGCACCCGCTCGTCGCGTTCGGTGCGCTTGCGGATCTCGCCGATCAGGTCGTCGATCTGCCCCTTGGTCGGCTTGACCACAACCTGTGGGTCCACGAGGCCGGTCGGGCGGATCACCTGCTCGACGAACTCGCCACCGGTCTGACTGAGCTCGTACGGCCCGGGCGTGGCGGACAGGTACACCGTCTGCCCGATCCGGTCCGCGAACTCCTCCCAGGTCAGCGGGCGGTTGTCGACCGCCGAGGGCAACCGGAACCCGTACTCGACGAGGTTGCGTTTGCGCGACATGTCGCCCTCATACATGCCGCCGATCTGCGGCACGGTGACATGCGACTCGTCGATGACCATCAGGAAATCTTCGGGGAAGTAGTCCAGCAGGGTCGCCGGAGGCGAACCGGGACCACGACCGTCGATGTGGCGGGAGTAGTTCTCGATGCCGGAGCAGAACCCGACCTGTCGCATCATCTCGATGTCGTAGTTGGTGCGCATCCGCAGCCGCTGGGCTTCCAACAGCTTGCCCTGCCCCTCCAGCTCGGCGAGCCGGTCGGCCAGCTCCTGTTCGATCGTCGAGATGGCCAGGGCCATCCGCTCGGGACCGGCCACGTAGTGGGTGGCCGGGAAGATGCGCAGCGAATCGACCTGGCGGACCACGTCACCGGTCAGAGGGTGCAGGTAATACAGCGCCTCGACCTCGTCGCCGAAGAACTCGATGCGCACGGCCAGCTCTTCGTAGGACGGGATGATCTCCACGGTGTCGCCGCGCACCCGGAACGAGCCGCGGGTGAACGACAGGTCGTTGCGGGTGTACTGGACGTCGACCAGCAGCCGCAGCAGCCCGTCACGCGGCACCTCCATGCCGACCTGCAACTCGACGGAGCGGTCCAGGTAGGACTGCGGCGTGCCCAGGCCGTAGATGCACGACACCGACGCCACCACCACGACGTCGCGGCGGGACAGCAGCGACGACGTGGCGGAGTGCCGCAGCCGCTCGACGTCGTCGTTGATCGAGCTGTCTTTTTCGATGTAAGTGTCGGTCTGCGCGATGTACGCCTCGGGCTGGTAATAGTCGTAGTACGAGACGAAGTACTCAACTGCGTTGTGCGGCAACATCTCTCGTAGTTCATTGGCCAGCTGGGCGGCTAGCGTCTTGTTCGGCGCCATCACCAGGGTGGGCCGTTGCAGCCGTTCGATCAGCCAGGCCGTGGTCGCCGATTTCCCGGTGCCGGTGGCACCGAGCAGCACCACGTCGCGCTCCCCCGCTTTGATCCGGCGCTCCAGTTCGTCGATGGCGGCGGGCTGGTCGCCGGCGGGTTGGTGCGGGCTGACTACCTCGAAGCGGGCTCCGGAGCGCACGACCTCGTCGACGGCCCGGTATTCCGAATGGGCGAGTACTGGGTGTTCGGTGGCGAAAGCCATAGCATCAGGGTAAAGCCAGGCACCGACAGCCTTTATTCCTCAAGCGTGCTGGGCACTTTTGGTGCAGGGGCGTCGCTAAGACGTCCCGTTCGCGCCGGCTTTGCCGGCCAGGCTTCCACCTCGCCCGCCGACGCCGCCGACCGCGCCGCCACCGCCGCCGGCGCCGCCGTTGCCGCCGTCACCGATCAGTTGCGCATTGCCGCCGTTACCGCCGTCTTTACCAACGCCGTCGTTACCCGCGCCACCGAAACCCGCACCACCAGCACCGCCGGTACCACCCGCACCGCCGCCGCCTCCGTTGCCATACCACGCTCCGCCTTGACCACCGTTCGAACCTGCCCCGCCGTCACCGCCGGCGCCACCCACAGCGTTCGTACTCAACCCACCCTGAGCGCCCCTGCCGCCGGCGCCCCCACCGCCGCCGTTGCCGATCAGCCCAGTACCTCCACCCGCTGCACCGGCTCCGCCGCTGCCGCCGATGCCGCCGTTGGGACCGTTGAAGGAAATGCCGCCAGCTGCCCCGTCTCCGCCGGCTCCGCCTGCTCCACCGTTCCCAGACAGGAATCCGCCCATGCCCCCGACGCCGCCGGTTCCGCCGTTGCCGCCGGTCTCCCCCGGCGCATCGCCGAAGTTAGCTCCGCCGATTCCGCCGTTGCCGCCACCGCCACCGCCACCGCCGTTACCGATCAAGCCGGCGGCGCCGCCCTGTGCGCCGGCCCCGCCGGCACCACCCTTGCCGGTCGGGTCATTGGGCATGGCGGCACCGCCACCGCCACCGCCTGAACCCCCGACACCGCCGCTGCCGATCAGCAGCCCGCCCCGACCGCCATAGGCGCCGTCTCCGCCGGCCCCGCTCACGCCGCCGACGTCGCCGGTCCCACCGATACCACCATGGCCGCCGACACCACCCGATCCACCGTCGCCGATCCACCCGCCCGCGCCGCCATGTCCGCCGGCGGCACCCAGCCCACCAGCCCCTCCGACGCTCGGGCCGGCACCACCTTGGCCACCTTGACCTCCCGCGCCGCCGGCTCCGCCGTTTCCGATCAGTCCGCTTGCACCGCCGTGTCCACCAACCCCACCCGACCCGGCGTCCGCACCAATCCCTGCGGGGCCGACACCCGGAACGCTTCCGCCGTCACCGCCGGCGCCGCCCGCGCCGCCGGTTCCGTATAGACGACCGCCGGCACCACCCGTACCGCCCGCTCCCGCGGCACCACCGTCGACTGCACCGGCGCCCGCAGCGCCGAAACCACCGCTACCACCGGCACCACCGGCTCCGAACAGCCCGGCCGACCCACCGTTGCCGCCAATCCCCCCGGCGCCACCGGCAGTGACAGCTGTTCCGCCGGCTCCGCCGGCGCCACCGTTGCCGTACAACCAACCGCCCTGGCCACCGGCGCCGCCCGCAGCACCGGCGCCACCTGCGCCGCCAACCCCGCCCGATCCGATCAACCCGGCGTTGCCACCGGCCCCGCCGGCGACCCCGTTGGCTCCGCCGGCGCCACCGGCCCCGCCACTGCCGTACAGCCAGCCGCCGTCACCGCCGCGCTGACCGGGCGCGCCGTTTGCGCCGTCGCCGACCAGTGGGCGCCCGGTCAGACTCTGCACCGGCGCGTTGATCGCGTTGACCAAGGTCTGCTGGACATTGGCCGTCTCCGCCGTCGCGTACGCGTTCGCGCCCGCGGTCAAGGTCTCCACGAACTGCGCATGAAACGCGGACGCCTGCGCGCTCAGCGCCTGATACTGGCGAGCGTGAGCGTTGAACACCGCCGTAATCGCCGCTGATACTTCGTCGGCGGCGGCGGAAACCAAGTTTGTCGTCGAGCCGACCGCGCCTTGGTTGGCAGCGGCCAGGGCCGATTTGATTCCGGCCAACTGTTCTGCCGTAGCCGAAATCAGCTGCGGAGTTGCCATCGTGAACGACATTCGAGCCTCCCCCGGTCAGGATGGCCCGCAACTTACCAACTCCGATCTAGTTTTGCTCGGGGATGCGAAGAATTCATTTGGGATCCACGAAAAGGGCCAAGAGGACACGCCCGGAGAAGACCAGATGGCAGTCGTGGGGCGGCTTTTCACCTGCCGTCCGACAGGATCGGACCCAGGTCAGCTGTGCCGGGCCCACACCCGGGTGACCGGGTTGCATTCGATCAGGTAGCCGTCGCTGGATGCGGACATGGCGAAAACGGGGATGTCCGGTCGGTCACACGAACTGCCGGCGGAGTGCACGCCGGTCGTGATCGGCGCCTTGCTCCACACGCCGCCCTCGCAGACGACCTGCTCGTTACTGGTCTGGTCGTAGCCGAGCTTGTCCACGTCGCTGCAACTTCCGCTCAGCACCGGCGGCATCGGACGGGTGGCCGGTACGGCGGCCGCGCCCATCACCTGCGCCGGGTCACCGAGAGGCAGATTCGGGGGCACGTCACCCACCCGCGTCGCCACCACCGGCACCCGCAGCACCGCTCCCTGGGCGCCGCATTCGTTGCTGCCTACCGTCTCGGTCTGCACCCCGCGCAGGGTGCCGTCAGACTGCAGGGCCAGCGAGAGCGCCACGGTCTCCTGCTGGGTGTTCTGTGCCGTCTGGTTCGCCTGATGACAGCTGATCCGGATCTGCTGGGAGGCTCCCTGCCAGTAGCCGGCGGCGAACTTCAGCGTGTCGGTCTCGCCGCCGTCGGTGGTGTCAGCCACCTGATGAGTGGCGTCGTCGAGCCGAACCCCGGTGGCCGCGCACCCGCCGGGGGTGCAGACGGACCGGAACGCCCACCAGTTGGTGGTGCCTCCGTCGTGCCGAATGGGGGTGCCGTTGGTGGTGCGCTTAGCCCGGTTCAGGTCGAGCCGGTAAATGCCGTCGAGCACCCTGCCGGACGGTGCGGACACTGCCGCGGAAGGCGCCGGTGCGGCGGGCCGGGCAGCCAGGGCAGGGTTGGGCTGGGATGGGTCGGGTTCGAAGCTGTACAGCGTCGACCAGGTGGCGGCCACGGCGATGAGGACGGCACACACCAGCGCGGCCGCCATCCGGACGCGCGAGGGAACGCGACGGCTCGGGGCTACCTGAGCGAGCGGCGGCTCGGGCGAATCAGCTTCGCAGGCTTCATCTGAACCCGCACGGACCGCGGCGGCGAACATCCGGCACCGCTCGAACCGCTCTTCCGGATTCTTGGCCAGCGCCCTGGCGAACACGTCATCCAACTGAGCCAGATCCGGGCGGTAATCGCTGAGCCGCGGCGGCTCGTCGTGTAGGTGCTGGCTGATGACCGCGACAGGATTGGGGTTGCGGAATGGCGGCGCACCGGTGAGCAGGTGAAACGCGGTGGCGGCCAAGGCATATTGGTCGGCGCGCCGGTCGATGTTGGAGCCCGCCAGTTGTTCCGGCGCCGCATAGGCGACGGTTCCGACCGCGACATTGGTCTGGGTGATTCCGCTGATGTCGGCGAGGTGACGCGCAACACCGAAGTCCGCCAATAGGATTCGACGCTCCTGGCTGTGCGGGTCGGTTTCGGGGTAGGTGAGCAGGATGTTGGCGGGTTTGACGTCCCGGTGCAGCAGCCCGCGGTCGTGGGCGTAATCGAGTGCTCCGGCAACGGCTTCCAGGATCGCGCACACATCGCCGACCGGCATTCCCTGCGGGTGCGCCTCTTTCACCAGGCGGGAGGCATCGGTGCCTTCGACGTAGTCCATGGAGATCCACAGTTGGCCCTGGAATTCGCCACGGTCGTGCACGCCGACGATGTGCGGATGCCACAGCGTCGCCGCGAGATCGGCTTCCCGGTTGAATCTTTCGCGGAACTCGGTGTCCGCGGTGATCGCCTCGGCAAGCACCTTGATCACGTCACGGCGGGGCAACCGCGGATGCAGGGCGAGGTACACCTCGGCCATCCCACCGGCGCCGAGCTGCCGCAGGATCGTGTAGCCGGCGAACGACGCGCCGCGGGCCATTCCCGGCCGAACCGAGAGGTCGGGCGCGGGGCCGGACGCGAGGACCCGGCGCCGACGGTGCGTGACAGTTGTCACAAGCCCGCGGCCGGCCCTGAGCCCAGCCTTGAGACGCCGGGTGGCGCCAGGTCGTTCTTCCATCCGCAAATGCCCCCTCCTCCATTGGCATGATGCACGAAAAGCATTGGCGCAGGACGGGATGCAAGCTATGAAACAGCTATGTATGACCGCCCGGGACACATAGGAACGTCACAGCTGAGACACAACCAGCAACTCACGAGCGGGCTAATCTAGGAGTGGTGAGTCGACCAGCCCCGCCGGCATTGACCATTCGGCATGACGGGTTCCAACGTTCCTTCGCCCCAGGCTATGAGGTGGTTGTCGGGCGCGATCTGCACGCCGATCTCCGCATCCCGGACCCCCGCATTTCCCGCGCGCACCTGATTCTGCGGTTCGACCAGGGCCGCTGGCTGGCGATCGACAACGGGTCGCTGAACGGCACCTACGTCAACGGCTACCGGATGCCCGTCGTCGATATCCATGACGGCCAGAGCATCAACGTGGGCAATCCCGCGGGGCCGCGCCTCACCTTCGAGATCGGCCGCCAGCGCGGGCCGGCAGGCCGGCCACCCAGCACCTTCAACAATCGGGCCCGCCACGACAGCGGGCCGCCCACCCTGGCGTGGTCGGTCAGCCCACCGCGTCCTGCGCCACCGCAGTCCAATGGCCGCCCGGTCCCGCCGCCGCCCAGGCGCCCGGCGGCTCCACCGATGCCGCCCGAGGAAGTCACCACCGTCAATGTCGGGCCCCCGCCCGCCGATGTGACGGTCATCGACGCCAAGTCCGCAGACGTATCGGGCCTGGCCACGCGGATGGTGAGAATTCTGTCGCCGCGCTCGGGCGCAATCTCCGGGGCTCCGAAGTCGACCGGCGCCATCACGATCGGCCGCGCGAACGACAACGACATCGTCGTGTCCGACGTCCTGGCAAGCCGCCAGCACGCGACCCTGCGAACGACACCGCTGGGCACCGAGATCCAGGATCGCAGCGTCAACGGCACGTTCGTCAACGGCACCCGGGTCGGCTCGGCGATCCTGTCTCAGGGTGACGTGGTCACCATCGGCAACGTCGACCTGCAGTTCAGCGACGGCACACTCGTCCCGCGCAGCGATACTGCGACCCGCACCGGCGGTCTCGAGGTACGCGGGGTCAACTACACCGTCGACAACGGCAAACAGCTGCTCGACGGCATCTCCCTGACCGCTCGGCCCGGAACCCTGACCGCCGTCATCGGCGGGTCGGGCGCCGGAAAGAGCACGCTGGCCCGGCTTATCGCCGGGTATGCCCGACCCAGCAAAGGCTCTGTCAGCTTCGAAGGTCATGACGTCCACGGCGAATACGCGTCACTGCGCAGCCGGATCGGGATGGTGCCCCAGGACGACGTGGTGCACCGCCAGCTGACCGTGCATCAGGCGCTCGGATACGCCGCCGAACTCCGGCTGCCGCCGGACACCAGCAAATCCGACCGCGCGCGGGTGGTGGCCCAGGTTCTCGAAGAATTGGACCTGACCAAACACGCCGACACCCGGGTGGACAAGCTCTCGGGCGGCCAGCGCAAACGGGCCTCGGTGGCACTCGAACTGCTCACCGGGCCGTCGCTGCTGATCCTCGACGAGCCCACATCGGGGCTGGACCCCGCCCTCGACCACCAGGTGATGATGATGCTGCGCCAGCTGGCCGACGCCGGCCGGGTGGTGATCGTGATCACGCACATGTTGTCCTACCTGGACATCTGCGATCAGCTGCTGCTGGTCGCGCCCGGCGGCAAGACAGCGTACTCCGGGCCGCCCGACCAGATCGGCGGGGCGATGGGCACCACCAACTGGGCCAAGATCTTCAGCCAGGTGGGCGCCGACCCTGCCGAAGCCAACCGCCGATTCCTGGAACGGAGCCAGTCGCAGGAACGACCAGGACCGGATTCCGCCCCCGCCGACCTGGGTGAGCCGGTGCACACCAGCCTGCGCCGGCAGATCTCGACCGTCGCCCGGCGGCAGGTTCGGTTGGTGGTGGCCGATCGCGCCTACTTCGTGTTCCTGGCACTGTTGCCGTTCATTCTCGGCGCCCTATCCCTGACCGTGCCCGGCTCGAACGGATTCCGCGCGGTCGGAGAGCACGGCGGCACGCCGGACGAATCCGCGCAGATCCTGAACCTGCTGCTGCTGGCGGCGGCTTTCATGGGCACCGCCCTGACCATCCGCGACCTGGTCGGTGAACGGGCGGTCTTCCAGCGCGAACAGGCAGTGGGTTTGTCGACGACGGCGTACCTGCTGGCCAAGACGGCGGTGTTCTGTGTGTTCGCCGTGCTGCAGGCGGCGATTGCCACGGCCATCGTCGTCGGAGGCAAGGGCGCGCCGACCCGCGGCGGGCTGGTGCTGGGGCACGGAAACGTCGCGGCCACCTTCGAGTTGTTCCTCACCGTGGCCGCTACCTGCGTGGCCTCGGCCCTGCTGGGACTGGGCATCTCGGCGGTGGTCCGTTCCACCGAACAGATCATGCCGCTGTTCGTGGTGTCGATCATGGCGCAGCTGGTGCTGTGCGGCGGCATGGTGCCGGTTACCAATCGGATTGTGCTGGAACAGGTTTCCACGGTGGTGCCGGCACGCTGGGGTTACGCCGCGGCCGCGTCGACCGTCGATGTGCGGTCGCTGGTTCCGGGCTCCCTCGTCCCCCAGGACAGGTTCTGGCAGCACACGTCCAAGATCTGGTTGTTGGACATGGGGATGCTCGTCGGGTTGTCGGTGTTCTATGCCTGCTTTGTGCGGTGGAAACTTCGCCTGCGCAGATGAGGGCGCAGGTAGAGTCTGACTATCCATCCGCCGAAGCACGAGACATTCGACCTGGCCGCCCGCACCAACACCGATCCGAAGGGCATTGTGCGGGCGGTCGACGAGTACGCCGTACATCCGTGGGGGCTGTATCTGGCTCGCCCCACACCGGGCCGCGAGCAATTTCACTATCTGGAATCCTGGTTGCTGCCGTCACTGGGTCTGCGCGCCACGGTGTTTCACTTCAACCCAGGTCATGAGCGCAACCACGACTTTTACCTGGACATCGGCGAATACACCCCCGGTCGCACGGTGTGGCGTTCGGAAGACCACTACCTCGATATCGAGGTACGCACCGGTGGCGGTGCGGATTTGGCCGACGTTGACGAACTTTTGGACGCCGTGCACCAGGGGTTGCTGAGCCAGGACGTCGCTGAGCTGGCGATCCGGCGCGCGGTGACCGCCATTGATGGGTTGGCCCGCAACGGATATGACCTGGCTGCGTGGCTGACGAGGAAGGGTATGACGCTCGGGTGGCACGCTTCTGGCGCCAAAACAATTCCCTCCCAATGACACTCGCAGTGTAGTCGAGTACACAGTTTTCCCGGCGACCGGCCGGGTACCCAATTGCCATGTCCCTGAGCAACTACGGGCCAAATGGCCGACATCGCCGGCAGCGCCGCGCTCCTGTAGACGGACCGTGCTTCGTCGTTCAGCACCGGCTGGCACGCAGCGATCACTACGACTTGTGCCTGGAAATCGACGGAGTGCTGGTGTCGTGGACCATCGCCAATGGGCCGTCGGTGAGCCCGGCGGATCAGCGGATGGCCCGGCGCTCCGAAGACCACCCGATCGAGTACGCGGCGTTTGAGGGCGTGATCCCCGAAGGAGAACACGGCCCCGACGGTGTCGTCGTCTGGGACCACGGCACGTACGCCAACGGAACTCGCCACGACATGGCCAAGGGCCTTGCCTGCGGCCATGTTTCGTTCCATCTGCGCGGGGACAAGCTGCGCGGGCGGTTCGCCTTGACCCGGATCCGCGAGGGTGCCGAAGAAACGTGGCTGCTGGTCAAGCGCCGCGACGAGAATGCGCACGCCCTGTCATGACGTGCGCCGCACGAGGTCATGACATGCGCCGCACGAGTTTGCGCCAACGCCGCTGCCGATACCGGAAGATCCCGTTCGCAATCGCCGCGGCGGCACCGGTGAGCGCGCCGGCGTCGATGTCGATGGTGTCGCTGTAGCGGCACGAATCTGCTCGCAGCGCTTCGACACGCAAGGTGTGGTTCCAGGTTTTGAGTAGCCCGCCGTGTTCGTGAGTGCGAATGGTCCCCGTCGGCTGGTCAACCTCGACGACCTCGATGGTGTGTCGATACGCCGGGATCACATGGAACGCCATCAGCCACCCGGTGCCACGCTCACCCGTCCGCAGCGACTCGGTGCGTCCGGCGAGCGCGGGGAATCCGAACATGCCCTTGCAGACGTAGAGGAAGGTGGCCGGCGAGAGCATCGCCGACCACACGCGGTCGGCGCTGGTGGGCAGGGTGGTTTCGACGTGAACGGTGCGCACGGCCGGCTCCTTCGCGAGGCTAGTTAGGGTAACCTAATTTTGCGACCATCCGGTCCGGATGACTACTCGCTTTCACCCAGGAGACGGACGATCACCCCGACAGACCGATTTCGGCAGCGCAAGCAGCCCAAACAGGGGCGGGCAACCGAAACCCGGCAACGCATCCTCGATGCGGCTGCTCAGGTTTTCGCCGAGCATGGCTACGTCGCGGGGACCACCAACCGCATCGCCGAAGAGGCCGGACTGTCGATCGGGTCGCTGTATCAGTACTTCCCCAACAAGGACGCGGTGCTACGGGCACTGATGGACGCCCACGTAGACGCGGGATCGACGTTGCTGGGCGAACGTCTGGCGGGTGGCTTGCCACCACGGCTCGACGACACGCTGCGGTTGTTCGTGCGTGCGGCCATTGACAACCACCGAGACAACCCGCGCCTGCACCGCGTGCTGTTCGAGGAAGCTCCGCGCGCGCCGGCGTTTCTGGCACGGATGCGCGAACTGGAACAGTTCGGTGTGGACGTGGCCGCCCGGCTACTCGAGCAGCACCCCGACGTCCGAACCGGCCGAATGACCGCGCATGTCGTCGTCGCGACGATCGACTCGCTGGTGCACCGCCTCGTCACGTCACCGGACGGGGCGGATTTCCAGGATGTCTTCCAAGTTGTCGAAGACGAAATCGTCCTATTGCTGATGGGCTATCTGCGTCAGCCGGGCCGCAGATCATCAACGCGGGAGTAACGCGTCCAGGTCGGCGATCGCGCGCAGCGTGTCGTTGAGATGCGTGCAGGTACTGGTGCCGACGAATTCGCCGCGTACGCGGTCGCGTAATTCGGTGAGGGCCATGCCCTCGATGCGTGCCGCACTTGCGATCGCCCCGGGGCACTCCTGCCACGGCAGCACCCGCACTTCGGCGTCGACCGAACTGATGGTCCGCGTCGAGGTGTCGACCCGGCCCGCCACGGTGTATTCGTGCACGATCGTCTCGACGAGATCGTCGTCCATATGGGAATCGCGGAAGTGCGCTTCGAAAGCCGCCGACTCCGCGGAGCCGTCATCCACCGGCCACACGTCGAGGCGACGGAACCTGCGCATGCCCCGGGCACGCAGCGGCTCCACGGGGTGCAGGCCGTCCAGCGGTGGCGCCACCGGACCGCGGCCGGTCGGAATGACGTCGTGCTGGCGGGTGTACCGGATCAAGGACGCCTCAGGGGCGAAGCCCGCGCAGATTTTGGACATCCGGTCGGCGACGCCGGGCGGCATCTTTTGCTCTGTGCCCACAACGATCGCCGCGTGCTGAGTGGCGTATCCCGAGACCAGGGCCGCCCCGACCCAATCGTCGAGCAGCAGGTTGAGCAGGCTGGCGCGCTGCACGTCCTCGGGGAACAGCGTCTCGAGCGTCGTCCGGAACCCGCGGCCGACGCGGCAGTCTCGCAGCCGATCCAGATCGCCGGCCTGCGGCGATGCAGAGATCTCCGCGACGACGTTGTCTACCAGACGAGCACTGACCCGGACCTCGCCCAACACATCGCTACCGTCCGCGTCGCGGGCCCGAAGGTCTACCTGTGCCTCAATCGGACCGGAGCCCCCCGTCTCGTCCGGATGGGTGTCGATGGTGCTGGTGCGCCGTCTCCGGCCCGCCACCAGCGGCGGCGCCGAGTGGGCAACGGGCCTTCGCGGGCCGAGGATGTCCGTGACGAACGGCATGAAACGACGGTACCGGCGGCTTGCGGACCCGCGAAGCCAGGGCATCGAGCGGCGCCAGGGCATCCAGCCGGCGCCAGGGCATCCAGCTGGCGGCTAGGGTTTCCAGCCGGTCGCGTCAGCCCACTCCCAGGCGCGTCGGTAGGCATCCAGGAACCACGGTTCCTTGGCACTCACGTATCGCACGATGTTGCCGTCGCCGGTCGCGTCGGCCGCCCGCTTGACCGCCAAATAGTCTTCGCGCACAGCAGGATTCGCCTTCAGCCAATCGACGAACAACAGCGCGAACTGCTGATTGGGCCAGCCGTCCACCCGGATGTGCACATTGGTGGGCCGGCCGGGATCGGCCGACGCGTGAATCCGCTTGTGCCACAAAGCGGGATCATCGCTGTGATCGAAGCCGGGGACCGTGCTGCGAGCGTCGGTCTTGGCGGCATCCTGGGTGATGTGCTCGAGGCGCGGGTAGCCGGCCGCCAGCAGTGGTTCGGCCAGTTCGTCGGCGACATCCAGTGATGGCACGGTGATCTGGATGTCGATGACGTTCTTGGCGTCCAGCTCCGCCACGGCGGTGGAGCCGATGTGGTCGACCCGCACCAGTCGGTGGCCGCCCGCGGTCTTCAACCGGTTGACGATGCGGCGGGCCTGATCCGGCCACGCCGGGTCGGCCGGGGTCAGCCGGGCCTCCGCACGCGCGGGTTGACGCTCAGTCAGGTTGTGCGCAAACGGCAGGATGCGGTTGTGCCACACGTCGCGGGCACGAAGCACCAGGTCTTCCTGGCTGCCCGAGTTGTCCAACCAGATGTCGGCGACGGCACGACGCTGGTCGTCGGTGGCTTGCGCGGCGATGCGTGCGCGGGCATCGTCCTCGGCCATCCCCCGTTGTTCGACCAGCCGCCGCACCCGCAGTTCGACGTCAGCGTGCACGATGACGACAAGCGGGAACAGCGGCGCCATCCCCGATTCAACCAGCAGCGGAATGTCTTCCACCACAACGGAATCCTGCGCGACGGCGTCGATGATCTCGGCGCGGCGCTTGGCAACCAGCGGATGCACGATGCCGTTGAGCTTCTTGCGCTCTTCCTCATCGGCAAAAGCCTTGGCCGCCAGAGCCGGTCGATCCAGGGCACCGTCGGGACGAAGAATGTCTTCGCCGAAGGCGTCTACCAGCGACGCCAGTCCTTCGGTCCCTGGTTCGACCACCTCACGGGCGATGACATCCCCGTCCACGATGATTCCACCGCAATCCGAGAAGGTCTTCGACAACGCCGATTTCCCGGCGCCGATGCCACCGGTCAGCCCGATGCGCAGCATCCGCGCTGGTTACGCGCTGCCGGCGAGCTTTTCCCGCAGAGCCGCCAGCTGGGCGTCGCTGGCCAGCGATCCACCCGCGGACTTCTCCGAGGAGCTGCTGCTCGACGACGACTGACCGCCGCTGGCGTGGTCCGCCGCCTCCGCCGCAGCGAACTTCTCCATCTGCGCGGTGTGCATCTTGTGCCGGCGCTCGGCCTCGGCGTAGCGGGCCTCCCACTCGTTGCGCTGGGTGTCGAAACCTTCCATCCACTCGTTGGTTTCGGCGTCGAAGCCCTCGGGGAAGATGTAGTTGCCCTGCTCGTCGTAGCTGTCGGCCATGCCGTACTTGGCCGGGTCGAACTCGTCGGTGTAGTCCTCGTTGGCCTGCTTGAGCGACAACGAGATCCGGCGACGCTCGAGGTCGATGTCGATGACCTTGACCATCGCGTCGTCGCCGACGGCAACCACCTGGTCGGGCACCTCGACGTGGCGCTCGGCCAGCTCGGAGATGTGCACCAGACCCTCGATGCCCTCCTCGACACGGACGAACGCACCGAAGGGCACCAGCTTGGTGACCTTGCCCGGCACGATCTGCCCGATCGCGTGGGTACGGGCGAAGTGGCGCCACGGGTCTTCCTGAGTCGCCTTGAGCGACAACGAAACCCGCTCGCGGTCCATGTCGACGTCGAGCACCTCGACGGTGACCTCGTCGCCTACCTGCACCACCTCGGACGGGTGGTCGATGTGCTTCCAGGACAGCTCGGACACGTGCACCAGACCGTCCACCCCGCCGAGGTCGACGAAGGCGCCGAAGTTGACGATCGAGGAGACCACACCCTTGCGGATGGTGCCCTTCTGCAGCTGGTTGAGGAATTCGCTGCGCACCTCGGACTGGGTCTGCTCCAGCCAGGCGCGCCGGGACAGGACCACGTTGTTGCGGTTCTTGTCCAGCTCGATGATCTTGGCTTCGATCTCCTTGCCGATGTACGGCTGCAGGTCGCGGACGCGGCGCATCTCGACCAGCGAGGCGGGCAGGAAGCCGCGCAGCCCGATGTCGAGGATCAGGCCGCCCTTGACGACCTCGATGACGGTGCCCTTGACGGCCTCGTCCTTCTCCTTGAGCTCCTCGATGGTGCCCCAGGCGCGCTCGTACTGCGCACGCTTCTTGGAGAGGATGAGCCGGCCCTCTTTGTCCTCTTTGGTGAGAACCAGGGCCTCGACCTCGTCACCGACGGAAACGACCTCGTTGGGGTCGACGTCGTGCTTGATGGAGAGCTCGCGGGCGGGGATGACCCCTTCGGTCTTGTAGCCGATGTCGAGGAGCACCTCGTCCCGGTCCACTTTGACGATGGTTCCCTCGACGATGTCGCCATCGTTGAAGTACTTGATCGTTTTGTCTATTGCGGCGAGAAAGTCCTCGCTGGTGCCAATGTCGTTGACGGCTACTTGCGGCGAGGTGACGGTGGGACTCGGCATATTGTTGGGTTGCTCCGGACAGGGTTCATCGAAGGGACATTTGGGTTTACCCATTGAGGCTACTCGACGGGGCGCAAGCTGGACAAACTCGCCCCCCGCCGAAGCGGCGGGCCTCCCTGCGTCAGCGGCGGCGCCCGATCGAATCCGACACTAGTCCGCCGGGCATCAACCACTGCTGCGGCTCGCGCTCGATGAACACCGCGATCGCGTCCGCCACCCGTTGAGAGGTCTCCTGCACCGCGTCGCGCACGTTCTGGTCGTCACCGCCGAGCGGGACTTCGGCGGGGATCGGCTGGCCGAAGACCGGCTCACGCTGGTGTTTGTGCTGGAAGACCGCGCCCGGGACGATCAGCGCGCCGGTGCGCAGCGCCAGCAGCGCCGGACCCGGCCCGATCGGGCGCTTGATGCCCGCCAGATCAACCTGGATTCCCGTGCTCGTCCCTTCTCGGGCACCTTCGCGGGCCCGGAAATAGTCGCCGGCGATCGCGACGATGCGGCCACGCTTGATGGCATCGGCCATCGCGGAGGTGATGCTGACGCCGGCGGTGCGTTCGACGACGATGAGCTCCAAACCGGCTTTTTGGGCGCCGCGCGTGATCACCCACTGCATCAGGGCGCGCTGCCGGTTGGCGACCACGGTGGTGGGCAATCCGTTGAGCGCAAGCACGATCGGCAGCGCCGCGTACGAACCGAGATGCGGGAAGGCGACGATGGCGCCGACCCCGGCGGGTCGACCGGCGTCGAGCGCGGCATGGATGGGTGACGGGTCGGCGATGTGGAAGCGCCGCCGCGCTGCGGCGTGCGGCGCGGCGAGGAACCAGATGGCGTCGTTGGCGTTGCGGACCAGTGCCCGGTACATCGCGCGGACCGGCTGCCATGTGCGGGTGGAGAACTGAGCCGTCGGGTCCACGTTGTCGCGGAAATCCTGCAGCACGTTCAGGTGCTGGGCGCGACCGCGCCAGTAGACGAATCGGGCCACCACGGCCAGGAACGCGTCGGCCACCGGCGCCGGCAACAGGGCGAACGCTTTCGACGCCACCATCAGCGGGTAACGCAGGAGCGGGCGGCGCTCAGCGACCTCCGACATCTCAGCAGTCTAAGTTCGCGGATCGCCTTTAATGCGCGGCGGCGTCCCAGCTGCGGCCGTAGCCGACCGACACCTCCAGCGGCACGTCCAGCGGATAGGCCCCGCCCATCTTGTCGCGGACCAGCGCCTCGAGCTGGTCGCGCTCCCCGGGGGCGATCTCGAACAGCAGCTCGTCGTGGACCTGCAGCAGCATGCGCGACGCCAGGCCGCTGGCCTTGATCGCCTTTGCGACCTCGATCATCGCCACCTTGATGATGTCGGCGGCGCTGCCCTGGATCGGCGCGTTGAGCGCCGCCCGTTCTGCGGCCTCCCGTACCTGGCGGTTGCTGCTGTCCAGCTCCGGCAGGTAGCGCCGCCGACCCAGCACCGTCGAGGTGTAACCGTCCTTGCGGGCCTGCTCGACGACCGCCAGCAGATAGTCACGCACTCCGCCGAACCGGGCGAAGTACTGGTCCATCTGCTCCTTGGCCTCTTCGGTGGAGATCTTGAGCTGGGCGGACAGCCCGTATGCGCTCAGCCCATAAGCCAGGCCGTAGGACATCGCCTTGACCCGGCGTCGCAGTTCGCCGGTGACCTCGTCGATCGGCACCCCGAAGGCCCGCGAGGCGACGAAGGAGTGCAGGTCCTCGCCCGTGTTGAAGGCCTCGATCAGCCCTTCGTCGCGCGACAGGTGCGCCATGATCCGCATTTCGATCTGGCTGTAGTCGGCCGTCATCAGCTCGGCGTACTCGCCCTTTCCGACGACGAACGCGTCGCGGATCTGCCGCCCCGCGTCCGTGCGGATCGGGATGTTCTGCAGGTTGGGCTCGGTGGACGACAGCCGGCCGGTCGCGGCGATCGTCTGGTTGAACGTCGTGTGAATGCGCCCGTCGGCGGCCACCGAGTTCAGCAACCCGTCCACGGTGACCTTGAGCCGGGTGACGTCGCGGTGAGTCAGCAGGTGCTGCAGGAACGGATGGCCGGTCTTGTCGAACAGCGACTGCAGGGCGTCGGCGTCGGTGGTGTAGCCGGTCTTGGTCCGTTTGGTCTTGGGCATGCCGAGTTCGTCGAACAGCACCACCTGCAGCTGTTTGGGCGAGCCGAGGTTGATCTGCTTGCCGATCACGGCGTACGCGGCCTCGGCGGCGTCGCGGATCTCGTCGGCGAACTGGCTCTGCAGCTCGGTGAGCATGGTCAGGTCGACCGCGATGCCGACGCCTTCCATGTCCGCCAGCACCCGCTGCACCGGAAGCTCCATCTCGCCCAGCAGGGCGGTGGAGTCGATGCGGGCCAGCTCGGCGTCCAGCGCGTCAGCCAGGTCGATGACGGCCCGCGCCCGCAGGATCGCGGTCTGCACGGCCTGGTCGTCGGTGCCGTCCGTGTCGTCGAGCAGTGAAAGTTGTTGTTGTTCAGCAGTTTCCGCCCGCAACTCACGCCTGAGGTAGCGCAGCGAAAGGTCGTCGAGGGTGAAGCTGCGCTGGCCGGGTCGCACCAGGTAGGCGGCCAATGCGGTGTCGGAGGTGACTCCATCGAGCGTCCAGCCGCGGCCTCGGAGGTCGTGGATCGCGAGCTTCGCCTCATGCAGCGCCTTGGGCCGGTCGGGATCGGCCAGCCAGGCTGCCAGCGCGGCGTCGTCCTCGGGTGTCAGGGTGGCGGTCTCGATGTAGGCGCCGTCCCCGTCGGCGGCGGCGATGGCCAACGCCGTGGCGTCCCCGCCGTGCGGCAGATGGGTGCCCACCACGGTCAGGCCGGACCGGCGGCCGTCGTCGGCGTGGTCGGCCAGCCACTGCCCGACGGTGCCGGGTTCCAGCGCGCCCCCACGCACGTCGAAGCCTTCGTCGACTTCGGGTTCGACGGCGGCCAGCGTGTCGAACAGCCGGTCCCGCAGCACCCGGAACTCCAGGTCGTCAAACAACCGGTGAATATGGTCGCGGTCCCAGGGCTGCAACCGCAGCGTGTCCGGGGTCTGTGCCAGCGGCACGTCCTTGACCAGCTCAGTGAGCTCGCGATTCAAGACGACGTTGGCCACATGGGCCCGCAATGCGTCGCCGACCTTGCCGCGCACCGACTCGACATTGTCGACCAGCCCCTGCAGCGACCCGTACTCGATGATCCACTTCGAGGCCGTCTTCTCCCCCACCCCGGGAATGCCCGGCAGGTTGTCGGACGGGTCGCCCCGCAACGCGGCGAAATCCGGGTACTGCCGCGGGGTGAGACCGTATTTTTCGACGACGGCGTCGGGGGTGAAGCGGGTGAGCTCGCTGACGCCTTTGCGCGGGTAGAGCACCGTGACGTCCTCGCTGACCAGCTGCAGCGAATCCCGGTCGCCGGTTACCACCAGAACCCGGTAGCCCTCGTTCTCGGCCTGGGTGGCCAAGGTGGCGATGATGTCGTCGGCCTCGAATCCGGCCTCGGCCAGAACCGTGATACCCAGGGCGCCGAGCACCTCTTTGGTGATGTCGATCTGGCCGTGGAACTCGTCGGGAGTCGAGGACCGGTTCGCCTTGTACTCGGGATAACGCTCGGACCGGAAGGTCTGCCGCGATACGTCGAACGCCGCCGCGATATGCGTCGGGGCCTCGTCGCGCAGCAGGTTGATCAGCATGGCGGTGAAGCCGTAGACCGCGTTGGTGGTCAGGCCGCCGCGGGTCTTGAAGTTCTCCGCGGGCAGCGCGTAGAAGGCGCGGAACGCCAGCGAGTTGCCGTCCAACAGCATCAGGGTGGGCTTGTCGTTGGCGGTGTCTGCGGGAGTCGCCGTGCCGGCTGCCGTCCTTGCTGGGCTCACGGCCCTACTCTAGGCACCGCCGCCGACATCACAGCAGCCGCCGCTGGGCGGTCACGTCGTACTCGCAGACGCAGCCGGAAACTATCGCGTCTTGTTGCTCGTCGCTTGGTCCGCTGGCTCGAAAGGCGTCGACGGCGGCCTGCGACTCCCACCGTTCGACGATGTTGACGCGGCCCGCATCGACTGGGTCGGCGCTGATCGCGAAATCCAGACAACCCGCTGTATGACGGGCCAGCCGGATCACCTCCGAGCAATTGGCCAGGTAGTTGTCCCGGCTCAGCGGGTCGACGACGATGAAGCCCGCGACGATCACCATGAAACGCTCCTCCGCATGCGTGGTCGGTTTCCTGGTATGACCCCCTGCGTCCGCCGATCTCATCGGGTGACCGGCGAGTCGACGTCCCGGCAACTGGAACACGTTTCAGTTTTCCGGCCTTCGTTGAGTAATCTGGCCTGGTGCCAGAGGTCACCAGCCAAGAACCGGCCATCGACGGGTGGTTCGCCACCGATGACGCCGGACATCCCCATCTGATCGGCAGCAAGTGCCCCGCATGCGGAACCTATGTCTTTCCCCCGCGCGAGAACAACTGCCCCAACCCGGGCTGCGACAGCGACTCGCTGGAGTCGGTCCCGCTGTCGCGGCGCGGGAAGCTGTGGAGCTACACCGAGAACCGCTACCCTCCCCCGGCGCCCTACCCCGCCGCGGACCCGTTCGAACCGTTCGCCATCGCCGCCGTCGAACTCGCCGACGAGGGAATCATCGTGCTGGGCAAGGTAATTGAGGGCACGCTCGCCGCGGATTTGAAGGTCGGCATGGAGATGGAATTGGCCACCATGACGCTGTATAGCGACAACGACGGCGTAGAACGCATCGTGCACGCGTGGAAGGTGGCCTCATGAGTCCCGAACCGCTGTACATCCTGGGCGCGGGCATGCACCCGTGGGGCAAGTGGGGCCGCGACTTCACCGAATACGGCGTGGTGGCCGCCCGTGCGGCGCTCGCCGAAGCCGGGTTGGACTGGCGCCAGATCCAATTGGTCGCCGGAGCCGACACGATTCGGAACGGCTACCCAGGATTTATTGCCGGGTCGACGTTCGCGCAGAAGCTCGGCTGGAACGGGGTGCCGGTCAGCTCCAGCTACGCCGCGTGCGCCAGCGGCTCGCAGGCGCTGCAGAGTGCCCGTGCGCACATCCTGGCCGGCTTCTGCGACGTCGCGCTGGTCATCGGCGCGGACACCACCCCCAAAGGGGCCTTCGCCCCCGTCGGCGGGGAGCGCAAGAACGACCCGGACTGGCAGCGCTTCCACCTGATCGGCGCAATGAACCCGGTGTACTTCGCGTTGCTGGCGCGGCGCCGGATGGACCTCTACGGGGCCACCTCCGAGGATTTCGCTCAGGTCAAGGTCAAGAACTCGCAGCACGGCCTGCAGAACCCAAATGCCCGCTACCGCAAGGAATCCTCGGTCGAGGACGTGCTGGCCAGCCCAGTGGTCTCCGACCCGTTGCGCCAGCTCGATATCTGCGCCACCTCCGACGGCGCGGCGGCGCTGATTGTGGCCAGCGCGGACTTCGCCCGCAAGCATCTCGGCTCGCTCGAAGGTGTGCCGTCGGTGCGCGCGGTCAGCACGGTGACCCCGCAGTATCCGCAGCACCTACCCGAATTGCCCGATATCGCAACGGATTCCACCGCAGTGGTACCCGCACCCGAGCGGGTGTTCAAGGACCAGATCCTCGATGCCGCCTACGCCGAGGCCGGCATCGGCCCCGAGGACGTGAGCATGGCTGAGGTGTACGACCTGTCCACCGCGTTAGAGCTGGACTGGTACGAGCATCTTGGCTTGTGCCCCAAGGGCGAGGCCGAGGCGCTATTGCGTTCTGGCGCAACCGCTTTGGGGGGCCGCGTCCCGGTCAACCCGTCGGGCGGGCTGGCCTGCTTCGGCGAGGCGATTCCGGCCCAGGCGATCGCTCAGGTCTGCGAGTTGACCTGGCAACTGCGTGGTCAGGCGACGGGCCGGCAGGTGGAGGGTGCGCGCGTCGGCGTCACCGCCAACCAGGGGCTGTTCGGGCACGGGTCGTCGGTGATCGTCGCCCGCTAGCGCCTGTTTCGGCGGCGTGAGCGTGCGCAGAATGCCGCCGCCAACGGCGTGTCGCTGTACATCTGCGCACGCTCGCGGCAGCCGAACCCTCTGCGGGGGCTTCGTTGGGCGCGAGCGTCCCCAAAATGCCGCCCAGCGCGGCGTGTCCGCGGCAACACGCGGGCGCTCGCTACCCCATCGGTGAGGCCAGCGCCGCGAGGGTCCCCTAAATGCCGCCCACCGCGGCGTGTCCGCGGCAACACGCGGGCGCTCGCTACCCCATCGGTGAGGCCAGCGCGGCGAGGGTCCCCAAAATGCCGCCCACCGCGGCGTGTCCGCGGCAACACGCGGGCGCTCGCGGCCCCCATCGGTGAGGTCAGGACAAGCGCCGGCGCCTACTCCTTCGGAGTGTCGAGGGTTTCCAGCACGACCTCGGCGACGCGCTTCATCGACGTTCGCCGATCCATCGCAGCCCGCTGTATCCACTTGAAGGCTTCCGGCTCGGTCATGCCCTGCTTGACCTGCAGCAGGCCCTTGGCCCGCTCGACGAGCTTGCGTGTCTCCAGCCGGTCCGAAAGCGTCTCCACTTCCCGTTCCAGCGCACTCAGCTCACTGAACCGGCTGACCGCCAATTCGATCGCCGGAACGAGGTCGCTTGCCGTGAACGGCTTGACCAGATAGGCCATCGCGCCCGCGTCGCGGGCCCGCTCGACGAGATCGCGCTGGCTGAACGCGGTCAGCACCACGATCGGCGCGATGCGCTTACTGGCAATTTCAGCCGCCGCGTCGATGCCATCACGCCGGGGCATCTTCACGTCCATGATCACCAGATCGGGCTTGTGCCGCTCGGCCAGTTCGACAGCTTCCTGGCCATCGCCGGCCTCGCCGACGATGTCGTACCCCTCCTCTCGCAGCATCTCAGCCAGGTCCATGCGGATGAGCGCTTCGTCTTCCGCGATGAGGACCCGGCGGGGCGGCGGAGTGGCGTCGGCGTCGGGGGTGGGGCCGGTCATGACGGACATTGTGACGCGACGGCTGTGCGCGGTCACTCGGGGGGTTGCTCTAAGGTGGGAGACCGGCATCAGCCCTCGTATCCCAACTGGCAGAGGAAACGGATTCAAAACCCGTCCAGTGTGAGTTCGAATCTCACCGAGGGCACAACCACTGTGCGCGCATTCGTGCTGGTAGAGGCGATTTCCGAGGCACTCAGACGCTGGTATTTGGCCGCCGTGCCCACATTTTGCCCACATTTTCATCTAACTTCTGCGCAACTCCACTCAAGTCGTCGTCGAAAAGATCGGCGTACACGTCCAGCGTCATAGCCGCCGAGGCGTGCCCAAGCATTCGCTGGACTACCTTGGCGTTCGCACCGGAAGAGATTGCTAGGGACGCGGCTGTATGCCTCAGAGCGTGCGCGGTGATCTGCGGGAACGTCTCGTCAGCGACCCGGCAGCGATCGACGGCACCGGACAGCCACGACTTGTTCGACGCGGGCGGCCCGAGGTATCCACCGTCACGGGCTGGCCAGATCAAGTCATCACGCCCCTTGCCTTCGCACGTCACGGCCAGCTCGTCGACCACGAACGGCGCGAGCGCCACCGTGCGGCTGTGGCCCGACTTGAGCGTGCCCACATGCGTGCGGCGGCCGACCGTGACCGCGTTGCGGTGCAGCACGACGCGCCGCCGCAGAAAGTCGATATCGGCAGGCCGCAGTGCGGCAGCCTCACCCCAACGCAGACCGGCCGTGCCGAGCAGCAGCACCAACGATCCGTAACGCCCCGCTTCCATTGCCAGAGCGCGCAGCTGGGCGGCGCTGAGGTAGATGTTCTGACGGCGGGTACGGGCCGGGAGCTTCACGCCACGCGCCGCGTTGGCGACGATCAAACGATCGCGCACCGCGTCGTCAAGGATGCGGGCCAGCACCGAGTAGATCGCGACGACCATCGACGCCGAGAGCTGATCGGACAGCTCGGCCACCCAAGCTTGGACCTCGGTGTGCACGACGTCGCAGACTCGCACGTGAGCCCACTGCGGCTTGACGTGCACGCGCCAGGCCGATTCATACGACCGGTACCCGCTGGGCTTCATGTGCCCTTTCTGGCGGGCCAGCCAGCCCGGTCCCAACTCCCCCACCGTGACGCGGCCCAGCGATGGCGCGACGTACTCGCCGCGCAGCTTGGTCACTTCGACAGTGCTCGCGAACCGCTCGGCGTCGCGCTTGGTGGTGAAGCCGCGCTTATCGGTCTGACGGCGGTCCGGCGTGCGGTAGCGCACCCGCCAGCGTTTGCCTGACTTCGTTTGATAAGCCTCAATTTTCGCCATCGCTGACCGCCTCTCTGAGTTCCGCCTTAGCCTGCATCCCCACGCGGGCTCGTTTCTGCTTGGTGACACCCGGCCCGGCTCGGCGGTCGCGTTCGTCGGTGAACGACCGGCCCCACAGTCCGGCCATGACTTCGGCGGCCTGATCGGGGTCTAATTCCAGCTCGGCCGCCACCCGGTAATCGACGTCGAGAAAACTGCGGCGCACCGCCTCGCTGGCGCTGAGCGCTTCGGGCTGACGCGGCTGGATCGGTTCGCCCGAGAGCGCGGCACGAATGCTGGCCAGCTCGGCGACGTGCTCATGCCCGAGGCTGACCGGCCCGTCGCCGGGTAGCAGCTCGGTCAGCGTCACTGGCCGCTCAAGCAGGTCGGAGAATGCCTGAGTGAGACCGTAAAGCGTTGCTAGCGTTGGGGTTACGGCTCCGCGTTCTAGCTCGGCGACGCGGCCGGTTGTCCAGCGCGTCAGCCCGGCGAGCTGGGCTGCGCGTGCTACTTCCGCAGTGCGGCGCTCACCGCGCAGCGACCGGCACGCGGCACCGACCACGGCCGCGATTGTTGGTGGTTCGTCGGTGCGGGTCATGAGTCCTGACTATAGACGTAATAACGAGTGGAGTTGCGTGTTTCCGAATATAGCTGTAGACCTAGCTAATGCCAATGCAGCGCCGTATATCAGAGCAAATACGCTTCCAACACAGTGTTTGCTATTCGGTGTTTGCTATTCAGCAAACATTAGGAGTTGGGCCGTGAACAAAACCGCCGCTGACCTGCTGTCTCCCCGAGACCCCGAAGCCGACGCGCGGGCCGTGCGAGCTGGCCGCCCTAGGCCCAGCCCGCAGAATCGCGCCGCCGCCCGGCGTGATCGCCGGTCGCCAGATGAGAAATCAGCCCTGGCAGTGCTTGACCCGCTGCTCAGTTGCGCCGAGGTCGCGCATTGGCTGAACACGACACCCGGCCAGCTTTCGCAATGGCGATTCCACGGTGAAGGGCCGCCGTTTATCAAGCTCGGCCGCGCGGTGCGCTACTCCCGGTCGGACGTGCAGGCGTGGCTTGAGGCGAACACCCGCCAGCAGACCGGCTAACCAAACGGACGCGACCCGCTCACAGGGCGAGTGAGCGGGTCGCAATATCCCACGGACAGGAACCACCCAATGCTATCGAGCACCACCGCCACTCTCGACCGGGTACAACGGTGACCGCCCAACCGGCCGACGCGGGGCGCGACCAACGCCCACCCGAGCCCGAATGGATGAAGGTTGCCGATGAGGAAATCGAGCACCTCAAGCAGATCAATCCCAATTGGAACCCGCGCCGCCGTCGAAACGGTCACAACGGTCACGCCGTGCCGCCCAGCGCGCCGCCAGGCAGCAATCCGGCCTACGTGAAGGCCGCTGTCGACGGCGAGCTGGCCGACTTGGAGTCCGCACCACCGGGCACCCGTAACGCCACCTTGAACGACACGACATTGCGCGGTGGCAGGTTACTACTGCCCTTTGGTCCGGCGGCTCGCGAAGATTTTCGCTCGAATCTCGTCGACGCTTGCCACGCTAACGGGTTAATTCGGGATGATGGCCTGAAAAGTGTTGAAGACACCATTGATTCAGCGTTTCTCAAGGCGGACAGTGACGGCCCGGCCGTCGTTCCGAAGCCCACGGTTCCAGAGCCCAAGGTGGAAATCGTTGCCGCACTGCCACAGAGCGGCAGCTGGACGCCACCCGCGGACGAGGTGAACACGACGAAGTCGCTGGACCGGCCGCGCGTGTTTCGGGCGACTGAGCTGCAACCTGCCCGACAGCCGCGATGGCTGGCCCGTCAGCGGCTACCGCGCGCCGCCGTGAGTCTGCTTATCGGTCCCGAGGGCATCGGCAAGTCACTGCTGTGGGTCTGGTTGGTCGCGTTCATCACGACCGGCAAGCCGTCGCCTGAGTTCGGCATCCCCGCCCGTGATCCGGCGCGGGTGCTGTTGGTGGTGACCGAGGACGACTGGTCGACCGAGGTACTGCCGCGCCTGTTGGTTGCGGGTGCAGATATCGACATGGTTGACGTGATCTGCACCGAGGTCGACGGGAGCGGTTCGCCGCTGTTCCCGCGCGATATGCAGCTCGTCTATGAAACGGGCCACGACGCCGCTCTGATCGTCATAGACGCCTGGCTGGACACCGTTCCGGCACAGATTCATGTTCGGGATACTCAACAGGCGCGAGAAGCGTTGCACCCGTGGAAAGAAGCCGCGACTTCGACCGGTGCAGCCGTGTTGTTAGTCACCCACACGAATCGCATTTCATCCGGCAACACCAGAGACACATACGGGGCAACCGTGGGGCTTCGGCAGAAAGCCCGCATGGCGCTCTACGGAACGCAGGACGACGACGGCAATCTGGTGATCGGTCCCGATAAGGCCAACGGTGTAGCGACGGTGAACGCCAGCGTGTTTGCGATCAGCAGCACGCCGTTCTTCCCGCCCGCCGAGGACCACGACGGCACCGTTGGCCAGCTCGGGTACGTCCGGGACTCTGACCGCCCAATCAAGGCGCACGTGCTTGGTGCGTTCGAGGCCGAGCGTGGAGACGACCCACAGGAACGTGTCAACGCCGAGGTTTGGCTTCGGGAGTACCTGACCAAGGAAGGTCCGCGAGCCAAGTCGGCCGAAGCGAAGCGTGATGCGATCAAGGCAGGCATCTCGGACAAAATGCTTCGCCGGGCGCGGGAGAAACTGCGCGTCGTCTACGGGTATGAAGGCTTCCCGGCCGACAGTGTTTGGTCGCTCCCTGAGCAAATTTCCGACCTTGCCACCGAGGCCGGTGCAATATGACCAATTTCAAGCAGTCGTGCCCGCAGTTGTGCCCCGGCCGCCATATATCTCGTCCGAAGGGCACAACAGGCCCAAACCGGGCAATAGCCGCAGCTCAGATCAGCTATGCCCAGTCGTGCCCCGAAGGCATAGCAGGGCATAACTGGGCACAACAGTCGCGATCTGCGGAAATAGGCTCAAATCCTCCTGTTGTGCCCTGCGATCAGAGATATAGGGGCCGGTGGGCACGACTGCGGACACGGCGGCCAGCACACTCGACAATCGTCACGGTTACGTCGGTGAAGGCAAGGCCGAATAGCAAACTCGGATCACCGATGCGCGCGGCAGTCCGCAGCAGTCCCGCAGCAGTCGCAATTACCGGCCGTTCGACAGTGACGCCGCCGAACCTGGCCCGCTCTGTGGTGTCGGTCTGCGGACTCGCGCACGGCGACCGGCGACTTCGCCAGCTCGCCCGGCGCGTTGCAGCTCGTTGGCAGCTCGTCAACGAGCTGGCCGAGCGCGAGTGCGTCAGTGCGTTGCGAGTGCGTCAACGCACTCGGACCCACGCCGAACCTGGCCCGCCCAACCGCCTAACCGAGAGGAACAACCGTGATCGCTGCCCAACCGCCTCAGAGCGCACTTAAGCGAGCCGCAGAGCACGTGCGCCGCGCACTACCCCCTGACGGCAGTCCGTGGCCGTCGCGGCGCGTTCAGGACGCCGCAGCGGCACTGACACCGCCGATCCCCGCACGCACCGTGCAGCGCGCCGCGAAGGTCGTCGGCGTGATCGTCACTCAGGAATCGACACCAGACGGCCGGATCACCCTGTGGGCACTTCCCGAACCGGTACCGGCACGACGGCCGCCCGAGGTTGCGTCAACCGATCCAGCCAGACCCGCTGTGCGTCGCGGCACCCTCGGCGAACGCGCAAAGACCGTCTTGCACCAATATCGAAGGGAGATCGTCCGATGATCGACACGCCTGGAATCAACTACTGGCGCGACTTTCCCGACGCCAGCGCGCCAGTGAATTGGATCAGGTGGGGCTCAAGCATTCGCGGGCTCGACTGTTGGGAAGCGGACGAACGGCGCGCCGCAAGAGATGTGATCGACGCCGCCGAGAAGTTCGCATACGGAGACCCTGACGGCGCTGTCGCCGCGCTGGTGGCGTCGACCGCGCCGACACCTCTGCTTGCACAGGTCGCGGTGTTCTTCGTGACGGCGCTGATCGCGTTCGCCGAAGATCGGCGCGGGATGGCCGAGGACATGTCGGCGCGGGTGAAGATGCGCTCGGGCAGCACATTCGCAGCCGACGCTATGACGTTGATCGCGATAGCTGAAGCCACTGCCGGATTCCTGATGGAAGAGGTCGACGCCGAGCCGGTGTTTGAGAGCGCCTACACCGACGATCTGTCCCGTATGCACCGACTGTTGCGGGAGTGCCCGACGCCGCTGGCCAAGACAGCCGTGGCGGCCTGCCGCATCGTTGGCGCGATCTGGGACGAGCAGCCAGGATCATTCGACGCCATGCGCCACAACTTCAGAGACGTGGCCTAGCCATGAGCGACAATGGAATTGGCGTGCAGATACCCGACCCGTATCGAGGCTGGCTCGTCTTCGATCACCTGCCCGACGAACTGCAACGCGCCGAGGACGCCACGCTCGCGCACGATAACCAAGACGAACGCAACGCCGCGCGCTGCTACTCACGGCCCGCGACCGAGACAGAGCGCACGTTGCTCGCCCACCTGGGCTGGAACCTTCCCGACGACCTGACTACCCACGTTGACCGCATCACGCCATCGGTGCGCCGCCGTCGCTGGCCGCAGCTCGAAACCCAACTAGCCGCAGAGGAATCAACACCATGACCGCACCCGCTGACACCGCAGCGCCCGCCGACATCGCGGCGATGCCTGACGCCAGCGCTTCACCCGAAGCCCAACCGCCGGCCACCGAACCGCTGGCCGCCGACGACAGCGACGAGCAGGACAACACAGGCGACGACGACGCCCAGGATGACCAGCACGACAACACCGAGCACGACGACGGGCCAGACAACGGCAGAGCGGCGCGCCAAGCTGCCTCGTATCGCCGCCAGCTGCGGGCCGCCGAAGATTCTCTGGTGGCCGCCAACGCAGCGCTGGGATTGCAGCAACAGGCCATCGTCGACGCCGCCATCGTCGCGGCCGGGTTTGATCCGCAATTCGCGAAGCTGCTGGAAACGACGGCCGGACTGGCTGACCTAACCGACGACCACGGTCTGATTGACGCCGCGAAGGTGCGCGACGCCATTCGCACGACCGCGCAGACGTTCGGGGTCGCACCGAAACAACGGCCGCCAGCCCCCACGCCCGGCCAGGGTAGGCCGAACGGTACGGCCAGTGCGGGTTGGTCGAGCTTGCTCGGCGACGCCGCACGCGGCCGCCTGTAAGCTGAAGTTCCTGCCGAACGTCTGGACGCCACGGCAGATTCAGCCCAGAGGGCACACCGGGTTAGGCCTGCGGTCACCGGAGCAGATTCGCTCATTCACCGAATCCTGTTCTGCCTGAAAGGCATTGATTATGACTCTGCTTACAAGCAATAGCGGTGGAATCCTCCGGCCCGAAGATGTCGGAGACCTGATCGTCCGGCCGGTCTCGCAGGCATCGCGTGCGTTCCTGGTTAGCACCGTTGTCCACACCGAATCGAAGGACTATCGCCTGCCGATAGTGGCCGCTGACCCGTCTGCGGCCTGGGTGCCCGAAGGTGGCGAAATCCCGATCACCGACGCCGACGTTGACGAGCTGATCGTCACGCCCAAGAAGGTGGCCGGTCTGACCGTGGTCAGTCGCGAGCTGGCCGAGGACAGCTCACCGGAAGCAACCCAGACAGTCGGCGACGGCCTGGCCCGCGACATCGCCAAGAAGATCGACGCCGCATTCTTCGGCGACACCACGACAAACGGACCGAGCGGACTGCGCGCGCTGGCTGGCGTGACGATGGTGGACGCGACCGGCCCGGTGGTTGATCTGGACGTGTTCGCCGAAGCCATAGCGGAGGCAGAAAATGTTGGCGCACAGACGACGTCGTTCGTCGCCTCGCCCACGGTCGCCCTGGCGCTCTCGCAGCTCAAGACGGGCACACAGCTCAACACGCCGTTGCTTCAGCCCGACCCGACTCAACCGACGCGCCGCCTGATTCAAGGCGTCCCGCTGGTCGTCAGCCCTGCTGTCGGTGATGACGTGATGTGGGCGATCCCGAAGGCTTTCGCCTTCTGCGTGCTGCGCAGCGATGACGTGACGCTCGACATTGACCGGTCTGCGTTCTTCACCTCCGACCGCATCGGCGTGCGTAGCACCCTTCGCGTGTCGTGGGGCTTCCCGCATCCGGCCAGCATCGTGCGCATCGCCCTGGACGACCCGTCCTAACCACGCCGGTCGGCCCGCTGACCGGTATCGAGGGTCAGCGGGCCGCCACGGCACGGCCTGAAAGGCAGCTATGACACTGCGCATGGTTGACGCGGCCTTCGTGCTGCAACACCCGACGCTGCAGGGCGTGACGCTGCCATCGTCCGAGCTGGCCAAGATTCCCGGCTATATCGCGGACGCTTCGGCGCTGATCGAGGGATACCTTCAGCGCGCCTACCCCGACCCACCGAATAACCCGCAGGCGGTCAACCCAGTACCCGAGGCCGCCCGCACCGTATGCCGCCGGATGGTGGCCCGCGTGCTGACGTCGACACCGGTCGATGCGAGCTTCGACAGCTACGCCGCGACGATGGGGCCGATGAGTCACACCAAGCACGTGGCCGCTGACGCCCTCGGTGGTGGTGTGTGGCTGACCAACCAGGACAAACTGATCCTGAACAGCATCACCACTACGGCGCTCGGCGTGGTCCACATTCCGATGTACGCCACCAGCTCATGCCCACCAGCACCGCCGAACTGGTGGAAATTGACCCCGGCGTCCGGCGGGTAACCCTACCGGCTTACGAGAGCTGGGCGTCATAGATCGCCCGCCGGACACCGGTCACACGAAACACGTTGTGCAACACCGACAATGCCACACAGCCGTGGTCGCCGACCCAATGCCGAATCACGTTGCCGGGCAGGGAATTACGGACAGCACAGCACCGCGAATGCCGTTGCAGCACAGCACATTACGCGGTCGTTAGCCGTACTCGACATAGTTTGCTATCTGGCCGCAGTTACCCTGCTTGAAGTTAGCTGAAATCAGCATTGTCGCTGGTCAACGGCTTATCGGAACGCCAGCAAACTTGCCATTACCCCCGGGTGGTCACCCCTGACGTTTGCTGGCAACTCCGGCGCTTGCGCCGCGCTGCCGGTAGGCTCGATTCCCAACATCGCCAAAGACCGAAACCAGTTGTCGCGCAGCATCTTTCGCGCTCACGCTTATCGCCAAACTCATTATGCACCAACGACTTTCACGTCTGCGAATCCGCTTGCAACAGAGTGACTTTCGCCCGCGCCAACCTTGTGACCAGCGCCGATCCGCACCGGCAACGCTCAACGATAGCCGGTCGCCGCTGGTAGCTGTAGTTGGCGGGGTCGCGCCAGCAAACTCCCCGATCAGCTATGCTGACTCCTGCCGCGCGCACCGAGGCGGCCGAATCGGTGCCACCGGGTAGCGGCGCGTTGTTGCTGACGGGCAAACACGCTCGGAACGGCGGCCGGGCTTCGCCGCAGCTCGGAACCGCCGGACGCGGCCCGGTCCCGCTGGCGGGTTTCTTGGCAGAACCTTTCACGCTGGCGGCCGGGCCGTATTCAGTCACCAGCGGTGTCCGTCTTGCCCGGCCAGCCGCACTCAACCGAACGCGCTGTCGCGAGGTCGTATCGGAACTTGCGGCGACCGAGGCCCCTGCGGGGTAGCCACGACCACGACACTTCGAGCACCGGCTTCGGCCGCGACGTGTCAGGACTGCTCATCACAATCACGTCGACCGATTCTCCCGGCCCCAACGCGCTCAGCTTGTCGCTCCACATCGGCCACCCGAGCGCTGGCGGAATGGCTTCGGGCGGACGCATCGTGCCGTCGTCGTCGATCGGCGTGTGCATCTGTTGGTTGCCCATATCCGCCAACCACACTCGCGGTCGGCAATCGCTGCCCGACAATCGGATGTCGAATGCGGTGCCGTCGCCGTAGTTCGTCAGGCGCACGACGCCGCGCTGATCCCAATGCGGTCTGAATCTCGCGGTGTCGCCGTCCGTCTGAGCGCGGTACATCCGCTCGGCGAGGTCGATCGTGTGACCAATCGACGCCATCCGCAAATCGGCCCGTGGCCGCGTCAGCCACATGTTGAGCCCGAACGTCACCAGCGCCGCGACGCTGCCGCCCGTGACCACCGCCGACCAATCGACCACACCGGCACGATAACGGCGGCGCGGTCCCGCTTCAGGGAGGCGCGCGGCCGTTGTTAAGCGACCTCGAAGGGCTCTGACGGCATCAAGTAGCGCTGATCGAAATCGGACGTCAGGCCGATACGCGCATGCCACTCACGCGCGAATGCGATGACCGAGTCACACGCCCAATCAGCGCAGCCAGCTGCCAGGACCTTATTTGGATACCAGGGTTCGGCGATCGGTTGCCGGTTCTCGCGTCCGACAAGCTTGTCGCGCAGCTTTGCTACGAACGCTGCCTCATCCCGCCCGTCGTCATGCCACCATCGAGGCGTGAAGTGCACCAATGCATTTCGCAATCCAATCAGCACATTAGCGCTCTGGTAGGGCTCGGAGCCTCTGTCCATCGGAGCTTGTCCGGCACACACAAGTGCGACCTGAAACTTGCTCAGAACAGACAGCATCCGCTCGGCCCTGTCCTTGCCGTTCCACAATTCGCGCATCGTCGAGACGGCTGTGTCCGGAATGCCCTCGATGTGCCCTGGCTGGCGGTCCGCTGCGTCCTGCCAGACCTCGTTTGCGACCGCCTCTAAGAACGCGACCGCCGATAACACGCTGGCCATCGCGTGCGATCGGAGCCTCAAGTCGGCGTTAGGCTCCGCCAGTAATAGATCTTCGCGCTTCCGGCACAACCACGCTTCACGCCGCGCGTTCCATAGATGTTGGCCGGACAGGTAATTCCGGATTGACACTGACGCGCTCAACTTGGCCTCCACGGTGAGCATTGCGGTTCCGGAGTGCGCGTTACCCCGCTGAGTCTGTTCGGGTTCGATCGGTTCGATCACGTCTCCTAACGCTACTTGTTGCTCGGCCAGCCACCACGTATGAGCACATTTCGTCGCAATCCAGAGAGGCTCGGTGTCGGTTTGCCGCAACTCTTTCGCAAAGCGGAGCCCAGTTAGCTGGCGGTAGTAACCATCGGCGTGACGACGCTTCCTACCGGTCCTGTCCTCCGTGCCCACTTTCTGCCCACATTTTGCCCACAGTTACAGTAACTTTCGCTAACCCTGACTAACGAGAATATGCAGGTCGAGCGGTTTCCGCCCCCTTGAAATGGGCCTGAAATACAGTTCGAATCTCACCGAGGGCACCACATTCGCGGCGCATCCGCAGCATTCCGCGTCAAGACATCAGCCGGTCAGATCTCCGCTCGAGTCACGCAACGCCTTCCGGTGATCGCCGCACCGTTCTATGATTTGCGTTCGCCGAGTCTTTGCTATGCGTTCTATATGCACTCGGCACCGTCGCATCGAGGGGGCAGCCATGCCTTATGTGATCGCCACACCGGACCTGCTGACTGCCGCGGCGGTAGACGTCGCGAGCATCAGATCATCGCTGGACGCCGCCAACGCGGCCGCCGCCGGTCAAACCACCCAGCTGCTCGCCGCCGCTGGTGACGAGGTGTCGGAAGCGATCGCATCGCTGTTTTCCAGCCACGCCCGGGCCTATCAAGCGTTGAGTGCGCAGGCGGCGACCTTTCAGAACCAGTTTGCGCTGGCCCTGGGCGGCGCGGGCAGCGCGTATTCGGTGGCCGATGCGGCCAGCGCCTCGCCGTTGGAAATCGTGGAGCAGGACATCCTCGCGATAATCAACGCCCCGACCAATCTGCTGTTGGGGCGGCCGCTGATCGGCGACGGCACCAATGGGGCGCCAGGAACAGGGCAACCCGGCGGGGCAGGCGGCATCCTGTGGGGCAACGGCGGCAACGGCGGGTCGGGAGGAGCCGGGCAGGCCGGCGGTAGGGGCGGCGACGCCGGACTGTGGGGCAACGGCGGCATGGGCGGGGCCGGCGGAATCGGCACGACGGGAAGCCAGGGCGTAGCGGGACCCGGCGGCACTAACGGCGGCATCGGCGGTGCCGGCGGTAACGGTGGGGCGGGCGGCACCGGTGGGCTGCTGCACGGCGACGGCGGTGCCGGCGGGATCGGCGGTGCCGGCGGATTCGGCGGGACCGGTGGCCTCGGTATCGCCGGCACCAACGGCGGCGGGGGCGGCAACGGCACCAACGGTGGCCAAGGGGGTACCGGCGGCACTGGCGGGGCCGGGGGCCAGGGCTCGGTCTTCTTCGGCCATGCCGGGGCCAGCGCTGATGGCGGCGCGGGCGGCCAGGGCGGGCAGGGCGGGCAGGGCGGCGTGGGCGCGACCGCCGCCGGCGCGCTCGGCGCCGGCCACGGCGGCAACGGCGGCAATGGCGGGGCCGCCGGCCTCGGCGGCAGCGCGGGTGGCCCCGGCGCTAGTGCCGGTGCTGCGGGCACCGGCGGCACCGGCGGCACCGGCGGCAATGGCGGCGGCACGGGCACCACAAGCAACTTCACGGCCGGCGACGGCGGCAATGGCGGCCAGGGCGGCAACAGCGCCGGTGGCGCAGGCGGTCAAGGCGGACTAGGCGGCAACGGCGGCAACAGCACCACCGCCGGCGCGGGTGCGTTCGTTCAGGCTCACGGCGGCCTCGGCGGCAACGGCGGCACCGGCGGCACCGGCGTCACCGGCGGCGCCGGCGGCGCCGGCGGCAACGGCGGCGACGCCACCGCTGGTAACAACAACCCCATCAGCGGCGCTGCTGGGGCCGCCGGCGGTGGCGGCGGTGGTGGTGGAGCGGGCGGCGTCAGCACTGGCGGCGGCAGCGCCGGCAGGGGCGGCGACGGCGGTAACGGGGGCGCCTCCAAGGCCCAAGTCGTCGGCGGTGACCTCGCTATAGGCGGCGGCGGTGCGGGTGGCGGCGGCGCCCAAGCCGTCGGCGGCGGCCCCGGGGGTGGCGGCGGTGGTGGTTCGGCCTCCGCCGTCGGCAACATCAGCATTGTCGGCTCAGACGGCTCAGACGGCGCCTTCGCCGGCAGCTTCTCCGCCCCTGGTAGCGGCGGGCAGGGCGGTTCTGCCACCGGCGCCGTTACCGCCGTTGGCAACAGAACAGGCGCCAGCGCCGGTGGTGGTGGCGGCGGCGGCGCGGCGTTCCCTGGCGGAGCGGGCGCTGGCGGCGGCCAAGGTGGAAGCGCCCTTGTGAACTCTGGCACCGAGGCAGGGGGTCTGGGCGGGCCCGGCGGCACCGGCCAGACAATCGGCGGCGCAGGTGGCGACGGTAAACCCGGTCAGGTCTCCTCCGCCGGCGGTACTTCCACCGCCGGCACCGGCGGCATAGCCAGCGTCGGCGGCGGTGGTGGCGGCGGCGCCGCTAGTAGCGACGTTAACGCGACTGCCACGGGCGGTGACGGCGGTGGGGGCGGCGGCCCCTAGCGCGGACGGGGCATCACTCGACGTCGATCCGGAATACCACCGCCCACATCAATCGTTGCGACCTTAGACGGGCGGTAAGTCCGCTCGTTTTGCGAGGTCAACAGTTAGGCTTTATCCGTGGCCGCCAAGAAATGCGGAGACCGATCGGCCGGCGCGGACGGCGAACAACGCCGGCCGGACTGTGTCGCCGCCGTGCGGTCGCCGACCCGCGACTTGCGGCAGCACTACGCCGCCAGTGCGGCTCGGCGGGCTCGCATTCTCAATATCGCTGCCTGGATGTCGGTCGTGGTCAGCGCCAGCTTCGTCGGCGTGCAGTTCTTCATGGGCTCGTGGCTGTGGGAAGTCCTTTGGATCAACATCGCCGCAATGCTGATCTTTGCGATCGTTCCAATGCTGCACCGTTTCGGGGAACTCGTGGCGCCGCTGACCTTTATCTTCACGGCGTACACCACCGTGTTCGCCAGTTGCTGGGAAGTCGGCACCGGGTCGGGCGCCAAGCTGTTTTTCCTGGTCGGCGCCTGTCTGGTGGTGCTGGTGTTGGGCATCGAGCACATCGTGCTCGCCGGCTTTTTGGCTGCGCTCTCCGCTGCCCTGGTCATCACCGCCGAACTGGTGATTCCGCGAGACACGGGCCTGCAGCCGCCCTGGGCACAGACGACTGGCTTCGTGATCACCACCCTGTCCGCATGCGTGGTCGTGGTGGTGACGGTGTGGTTCGCCCTGCGTGACACCGCGCGTGCCGAGGCGGCGATGGAGGACCAGTACGAGCGCTCGGAAGCGCTGCTGGCCAACATGTTGCCCGCCAGCATCGCCGAACGCCTCAAGGAGCCGGAGCGGCGCGTCATCGCCGACAAGTACGACGAAGCCTCGGTGCTGTTCGCCGACATCGTCGGCTTCACCGAGCGCGCCAGCAGCACCCCGCCCGCCGAACTGGTCCGATTCCTGGACCGCCTGTACAGCGCCTTCGACGAACTGGTGGACAAGCACGGGCTGGAGAAGATCAAGGTCAGCGGCGACTCCTACATGGTGGTCAGCGGCGTCCCCCGGCCCCGGCCCGACCACGTCCACGCACTCGCCGACTTCGCGCTGGACATGGCCGACGTCGCCGCCGCGCTGAAAGACCCGCACGGCCGCGCGGTACCGCTGCGGGTGGGTTTGGCGACCGGCCCTGTGGTCGCCGGAGTAGTCGGATCGCGCCGCTTCTTCTACGACGTCTGGGGCGACGCGGTCAACGTCGCCTCCCGGATGGAATCCACCGACTCCGTCGGCCAGATTCAGGTGCCCGACGAGGTCTACGAGCGGCTCAAGCACGACTTCGTGCTGCGCGAGCGCGGCCACATCGACGTCAAGGGCAAGGGCGTGATGCGCACCTGGTACCTGGTCGGCCGCAAGACGCCCGAAGAGACCGCGGACCTGCGGACCGAGGGCGCCGAAGCCGCGCGCGTCTGAGGTCAAAAGCCCCTATCCCAGAACCACCACATGCGCCACACTGGTGCTCATGGAAACCAGCCCCGCAAACAGTGCCGCGACGTTGCCTCCGCCGAGTTTGCTGCCACATCTCTGGAAGACCACGCTGATTTCGGGCGTTTTGTCACTGGTCGTCGGTGTCGTGATCGTGGCGTGGCCCGGAATGTCCGTGCTGGTCGCCGCCGTTGCGTTCGGCGTCTACCTGCTGATCACCGGCGCCGCGCAGGTGGCGTTCGCGTTCGCGCTGCATGTATCTGCGGGCAGCCGCATCCTGCTTTTCATCAGCGGTGCCGCATCCCTGATTCTGGCCGTGCTGGCGTTCCGGCATTTCGGTAATGCCGTACTGCTGCTTGCCATTTGGATCGGAGTCGGCTTCATTTTCCGCGGCGTCGCGACGACGGTCTCAGCCATCAGCGATCCGGCGCTGCCCGGTCGTGGCTGGCAGATTTTCATCGGCGTGATCAGCCTGCTCGCCGGCATCGTGGTGATGGCTTCACCGTTCGAGTCGATCATCACGCTGGCTCTGGTCGTCGGCGTCTGGTGCATCGTCATCGGCGTTTTCGAGATCGTGTCCGCATTCGGTATCCGCAAGGCGTCCCAGAACCTCAGCTGACCAGTGCGCCCAAGGCACTGACGCTGGCGATGGCCAACCACAACTACTACACTCTGTCGTAGCTGCACCTTCGGGAGTAAACAGATGAACGTCGTCGACATATCGCGGTGGCAGTTCGGCATCACGACCGTCTACCACTTCATTTTCGTGCCGCTGACCATCGGCCTGGCCCCGCTGCTGGCGATCATGCAGACCGCGTGGGTGGCCACCGGCAACGTCGCCTGGTACCGGTTGACGAAGTTCTTCGGCAAGTTGTTCCTGATCAATTTCGCGATCGGGGTGGCGACCGGGATCGTGCAGGAATTCCAGTTCGGCATGAACTGGAGCGAGTATTCGCGGTTCGTCGGCGACGTCTTCGGCGCGCCGCTGGCCATGGAGGGCCTGCTCGCGTTCTTCTTCGAGTCGACCTTCCTGGGGCTGTGGATCTTCGGCTGGAGCCGGTTGCCGCGCCTGGTTCACCTGGCCTGCATCTGGATCGTCGCGATCTCGGTGAACGTGTCCGCATTCTTCATCATCTCCGCGAACTCGTTCATGCAGCATCCCGTTGGCGTGCACTACAACCCGCAGACCAGGCGGGCCGAGCTGAACAGCATCGTGGCGCTGCTCACCAACAACACCGGTCTGACGGCGTTCAGCCACACCGTCACCGGCGCGTTGCTGACCGCCGGTACATTCGTCGCCGCCGTCAGCGCGTGGTGGCTGGTCCGGTCACAGACCACCACCGTCGACCCGGGGACCCGGGCCATGTACCGGCCTGCCACCGCACTGGGCTGCTGGGTCGTCCTCTTGGCCACCGTCGGCCTGTTCTTCACCGGCGACCACCAGGGCAAGCTGATGTTCCAACAGCAGCCGATGAAGATGGCGTCCGCAGAGTCGTTGTGCGACAAGCAAACTGATCCGGACTTCTCGATCCTGACGGTCGGCCGGCAGAACAACTGCGACTCCCTGACCCGGGTCATCGAGGTGCCTTACGTTCTGCCCTTCCTCGCCGAGGGCAAGACCGAGGGCGTCACGCTCCGGGGCGTGCGCGACATCCAGCAGGACTATGTCCAGCGATTCGGGCCAAATGACTACCGGCCCAACCTCTTTGTCACCTACTGGTCGTTCCGCGCGATGATCGGGTTCCTGGCCATCCCGGTGTTGTTCGCCCTGATGGCGCTGTGGCTCACCCGGGGTGGACGGATCCCCAGCCAGCGTTGGTTCGCTTGGTTCGCGCTGCTCACCATCCCGACGCCGTTCCTGGCCAACATCTCCGGTTGGGTGTTCACCGAAATGGGCCGGCAGCCATGGATTGTGGCGCCGAACCCCACCGGAGACCAGAACGTGCACCTGACCGTCGCCGCCGGGGTCTCACACAACACCTTCGCCATGGTCGTCACCTCGCTGGCCACCTTCACGCTGGTCTACGCCGTGCTGGCGGTCATCTGGTTCTGGCTGCTCAAGCGCTACATCGTCGAAGGACCGCAGGAGCACGACGCCGAACCGGCCGCGCCGCCGCCGGAGGACCAGGACTCCGACCAAGAGCAAGTGAAAACCCTGTCCTTCGCCTACTGACTTAGCCCGAAAGGAGCTGACACATGAACCTGCAACAGTTGTGGTCCGGCCTCATCGCGGCGCTGTTCCTCGGCTTTTTCGTCCTCGAGGGCTTCGACTTCGGTGTGGGCATGCTGATGGAGCCCTTCGCGCGGGTAAGCAAGGGTGACCGGGAAGCACACCGGCGCGCGGCGCTGAACACCATCGGCCCGGTGTGGGACGGCAACGAGGTCTGGCTGATCACCGCCGGCGCAGCGATGTTCGCGGCGTTTCCGGGTTGGTACGCCACCGTGTTCTCGACGCTGTACCTGCCGCTGCTGGCGATTCTGTTCGGCATGATCCTGCGTGTCGTGTCGATCGAGTGGCGCGGCAAAGTCGACGACACGAAGTGGCGCGGCTGGGCCGACTTCGGTATAGCCATCGGATCATGGCTGCCCGCAATACTTTGGGGCACAGCCTTCGCGATTCTGGTGCGCGGCCTGCCGGTAGACGCCGACGGTCAGGTCAACCTGTCGATCACCGATGTGCTCAACCCCTACACGCTGCTCGGTGGCGTGGCCACCGCCTCGTTGTTCTTGTTCTACGGCGCGTTGTTCGTGGCGTTGAAGACAGCCGGCGACATCCGTGACGACGCGCACCGGTTCGCCCGCTGGTTCTCCCTGCCGGCGACCGCTTTGGTTGCGGGGTTCGGGGTTTGGACTCAGTTGAGCTATGGCAAGGACTGGACGTGGGCGGTGCTGGGCGTGGCGGTGGTCGCCCAGTTGGTCGCGGTGCTGCTGGCCTGGCGGCAGGCCTCCGACGGGTGGGCCTTCCTGTGCGCCCTGGTAGTGGTGGCGAGCGTGGTAGTGCTGCTGTTCGGTGCCCTGTTCCCCAACCTGGTGCCGTCAACTCTGGACAGCCAGTGGAACGTCACGATTTACAACGCCTCGTCGACGCCCTACACGCTCAAGATCATGACCTGGGTTGCCGCGATCATGACGCCGTTGACGGTGGTGTACCAGGGTTGGACGTATTGGGTTTTCCGGCAACGCATCTCGGCTGACGGCATACCGCCCTCGATCGGCCTGACCAGGCGCCCGTCCTGAGCGAGAAGAGCTCTCGGGCGCCGCTGGACCCACGACTGTGGCGGGCATCAGGCGCGCTGCGTCGCTTTCTGGCCGCGGAGGTGGCCTGCGGGGTGGTGATCAGCGGCTGCGCAATCGGTTCGGCGATCGTCCTGGGAGCCATGGTCGCGAGAGTGGCCACAGACCCTTCGGCACGCAACCTGCACAGCTGGCTCGGCCCGTTGTCGATCCTTTTCGCGCTGTGGGCTTTTCGTGCGGTCATCCATTGGCTGCAGGCACGGCTGGGGCAGCGGGGCGCCAGCGCGGTGATCGCCGACCTCAGTGGTCAGGTGTTGACCGCGGTGACCGCCCGTCAGCCCAGCGAACTGGCGGCACAGCGTGACGCCGCCGCGGTCGTGGTCACCCGCGGCCTGGACGGTCTGCGGCCCTACTTCACCGGGTATCTGCCCACGCTGCTGCTGGCTGCGATTCTGACGCCGGCCACCGTAGCCGTAATCGCGTGCTACGACCTGAAATCGACGCTGATCGTGGTGGTCACGCTGCCGCTGATACCGGTCTTCATGGTGCTCATCGGCTTGGCCACGGCGCAGCGATCCGCGTCCTCGCTGGCGGCCATGACCACCCTGCAATCCCGTCTGCTGGATCTGGTCGCCGGCATCCCCACCTTGCGTGCCCTGGGCCGCGCGTCGGGGCCCGAACATCGCATCGCCGAACTCAGTGCCGCCCACCGTCGATCGACGATGGCGACCCTGCGGATCGCGTTTCTGTCGGCGCTGGTGCTCGAACTGCTGGCCACCCTGGGCGTGGCACTGGTCGCGGTCGGCATCGGCCTGCGACTGGTGTTCGGCGAGATGAGCCTGACCGTCGGCCTGACCGTGCTGCTACTGGCACCGGACGTGTACTGGCCGCTGCGGCGCATCGGGGTGGAATACCATGCGGCGCAGGACGGTAGGGCTGCGGCCGATAAGGCCTTTGCGCTCATCGGTGAGCCGCCAACAGCAGCGGGGCAACGGTCGGTCACCGCGCGGGGTGCGCAGATCCGCATCGAAAACCTCAGTGTCGCCGGCCGGGACGGCTACGCCCCGCGAAATCTGACCGCGGTAATCGAACCGGGGCAGGTGACCGTTCTGACCGGACGCAACGGCGCCGGCAAGAGCACCACGCTGCAAGTGCTCGCCGGCCTGACCGTGCCGCACTCGGGCCGGGTCACCGTGGCCGGAGTCGACATCGGGGACCTGCAGCCCGCCCAATGGTGGCGCCAGGTCTCGTGGCTGGCCCAGCGACCGGTGCTGATACCGGGCACCGTCCGGGCCAACCTGGAGCTGTTCGGCGCGCTCAACGATCTTGATAACGCTTGCAGCGCCGCTGGATTCGATACAGTGCTGGCCGAGTTGCCGGCCGGCTTGGATACCGAACTGGGGCGTGGCGGTGTGGGGCTGTCGCTCGGGCAGCGCCAACGGCTGGGTCTGGCGCGGGCGCTGGGCTCGGCGGCGCTGGTGCTGTTGCTCGATGAGCCCACGGCGCACCTGGACTCCGAAACCGAGCAACGGGTGCTGGCGGCCGTGGTCGCGCGCGCCCGGGCGGGAGCGACGGTGGTGGTCGTCGGGCACCGAGAGCCGGTGGTAGCGATCGGCGACCGGGTCGTAGACGTGGTCGCCGGAAGTGAGGCGCGCTGTGCGCCGGTCTGATTCCCTCCTGAACATCGCAGACCTGTTGCGGCCCCGGATCCCCCGCCTTCTCGCCGCCATCGCGCTGGGCGTGCTGGCGCTGGGCAGCGCGCTCGCGCTGGCCGGAGTGTCGGCATGGCTGATCACCCGCGCCTCGCAGATGCCGCCGGTGCTGGACCTCTCCGTCGCGGTCGTCGCCGTGCGCGCCTTCGCGATTTCACGTGGCGTGCTGCGCTATTGCGAGCGACTCGTCACCCACGACGCGGCGCTACGGGCCGCCGGCACGGCGCGCGCGCAGATCTATCACCGATTGGCCACCGGACCGGTCGCTGGTGCTGTCCGGTTGCACAGCGGGGAGTTGGTCGCCCGAGTCGGCGCCGACGTCGACGCTCTGGCCGATGTGCTGGTGCGGGCCCTGGTACCGATCGGGGTTGCGATGGTGCTGTCGGTCGCGGCCGTCGTCGTCGTCGGCATCATCTCGCTGCCGGCCGCGGCGGTGCTGGCGACCTGCCTGCTGTTCGCGGGTGTGGTCGCGCCCTGGTTGGCCGGGCGAGCCGCGGCCACCCAGGAAGCGGTTGCCCGGCAGCATCATTCAGAGCGTGACACCGCAGCCATGCTGGCGCTCGAACATGCGCCCGAACTCCGCGTCGCGGGCGCATTGCCGAATCTGATCGCTGAATCGCAGCGCCAGCAACGGGATTGGGGCACCGCACTCGACTCCGCCGCCAGGCCGGCTGCCGTCGCCGAAGCCGTTCCGACCGCGGCGATCGGAGTGAGCGTCATCGGTGCGGTGGTGGCCGCTCTGGGGATGGCGCCCACCGCTGCCCCGACGACGCTGGCCGTGCTGATGTTGTTGCCGTTGTCGGCTTTTGAAGCGACGGGCGTGCTACCGGCCGCCGCCGTCCAACTGACCAGGTCGCGTATCGCGGCGCGTCGTCTGCTGGACTTGGCTCCACCCGTCACCGAAACCGGCGCGGAAAAGGTCTCGCCGCCGCGACTGCTGGGACGGCTGTATGCGCGGGTGACCACGGGCCATGAAGGCACCCGCACCCATGACGCCACGATCGACCTGCCGCCGGGTGCACGGGTGGCCGTGACCGGACCCAGCGGTTCGGGCAAGACGACGCTACTGATGACGCTGGCGGGGCTGCTGCCGCCGCGGCAGGGACAGGTGACGCTGGACGGTATCGACCTGCAACGGATCCGGGAAGACGAATTGCGGCGCGCAGTCAGCTTCTTCGCCGAAGACGCTCATATCTTCGCCACCACCGTCCGGGACAACCTGCTGGTGGCCCGCGGCGACTGCGACGACGACGAGCTCACCGCGGCCCTGAGACTAGTGGGTCTGGGTGACTGGTTGTCCGGACTGCCGGATGGTCTGTCCACCGTGTTGACCGCGGGTGCGCAGGCGGTTTCGGCCGGCCAGCGCAGACGGCTGTTGCTGGCCCGGGCGGTGCTCTCCCCCGCGGCCATCGTGCTGCTCGACGAACCCACCGAACACCTCGATGCGGCCGACTCCGACCGCATCCTGCATGAGCTGCTGTCAGGCGACAGCGACCTGATGCCGGCCAGCAGGACAGTCGTCGTGGCGACTCATCATCTCCCGGCTCACATCGACTGCACGGTCACAGCTGTCGCCGGCGCGGCATGAACTCCAGCGACAGCAGCACGAAGGCCAACGGCACCAGCTGCGTCAGCGACACCAGCGCATACCGCCGGGTGTCTTCCGCGTGGAACTTGCGCAGGTACCGCGCCAGCGATTCGAGAGCGATCAACGGGTCCAGCACGTGGATCAGCACATAACAGCACCGCCTGAGCCAGCCCTGACGATCCTCGTCGAACAACTCCGGGAATGCCGCAAAGGCCAACGATACCCGTTGCGCGCCTTGCTCTTTAGCAGCCGTGATCATGTCGACGCTGAGCCTTTCATCGATCCCGTTGGGCGCCCCGCGACGCCGCCACGGCACGTCCAGGGTGACGTCGCTGCCAGCGCCGGCGGTCGCGTACCGGTGGAATCCCTGCACGACTCCGCCGGCGTCTCGGGCGATGATCAGTTGCGTCCCGGGATAGCGCCCCTGTAGCACCCCGTCGAGATTCATGCAGAAGCCACGGTCGGTATGGGCGCCTTTCGCCGACGTCAGCAACACCTCCGTCAGCTCGGCACGACGGTGCGGATCGAGTTCCCGCTCAGCCACGATCTCGGTGGTGATACCGGCGTTATGCGTACGGTTCACCGCCTGCCGCAAGTTGCGGAACTTGCGTCCGACGAGCGCGAAAGCGGCGGCGTCGACGACGACGTCGCGGCCAATCGGTATGGGACGCAACGACTGACCGACCATCGCCGGGTTCCACAAGCCGAGTCGGTGCTCGCTGCAGGCCAACACCACCATCCGCCAGCCGCGGGAATGGCACAGGGTCGCGAAATCGGCGACCAGAGCCGGGAACCGAGTTTCATCGCCGATCGGATCCCCACTCACCACCGCAAACCCGAACCTGGTGCGGTACGCCAGCGCCGCGGTGCGGTCGTCGTTGAAGTGGTAGCACTTGCCGCTCTGCATCACGAAGGGAGCCAACGGGTCCTGCCGGGTGCCGTTGACCAGGGCCCACACCCGCGGCAGGTCCTCGGGCCGGGCACGCGCGGACATCGGCCACATCAACGCCAGGCCCGAACCCGCGATCAACAGCTGGCCGATCAGGTTCAGCGCCAGCACGTGGGCACCGAGCCCGACGACGAGCAGGGTGAAGGCAGCCGTGGCGTGCAATGCCGTCACCGGACGTCCGAGGAAGATGCCGCGCGCGATCAAGGCCACCGCGGCCAGAATGGTGAGCGACCAGACCAGCCGTCCGGCATCCTGCCAGTCCTCATGCCGGCGATCACGGGTCACCACCGCGATCAACCAGCAGGCCGCGACCAGCACCGCCAGCGCGCCGACGCACCGCGCCGCGAGGGAATCGACCTGGACCACAACACGTTCGTGCCGGTGGATGCGTGGCATCAGGCCGGTTGACGGTTGTTTCATTCGCACCTCCCGACTCTCGAGCTGCGCCTACTAAAAACGTTACGCCTGATCAGGTCGGGATTAATATCGGAGCGTGCCAGCAAAACGTTTCGCCGCAGGCGTCGTAGTGATCTCAGCGGCCGTTGCACTGACCTGCGAGTGGCCAGCGGACGTGGCCACTCCCCGGATTCAGCCCATCGCGTTCGGCGCGCCGCTGCCGCTGGACCCGGCAGCCGACTTACCCACTGCCGGACAATTATTCGACCTACTCAACGCTCTGCAGGATCCTAACGTGTCGTTCTCCGACAAGAGCCACCTCGTTGAGGGCGGCATCAGCCCCATGGAGGCGCACCTGGCCGACACGCGGCTGAAACAGGCTGTCGCACATGGCGAATTGCCACTCAAGGCCACGGTGACCAACATCGTGTCCACCGGCGCGAACACGGTGTCGGCCGACGTCACCATCTCCGGCCCCAAGCTGACACCGGTGACGCAGAACCTGACGTTCGTCGACCAGGGCGGTTGGAAGATCTCCCGCGCTTCCGCGGTGACGCTGTTGGAGGAAACCGGCGCCGCCAGAAGCTAATCCGATGCGACCGGGAGACCCGGGCAGACGGTGCGGTAGCCGATGTCCGGCGACACCCAGTCGCGCCAGTGACGGTCGCTCATATTGGCAGTGATCTTGTCGCACAACAACTCTGACCAAGCCGTAGGTCCCGGCCATACCCGCAGCGTCTGATCCTGACTGCCCGACGCGATCCGGCGCCCATCGGCACTGAACGCCACACTGGTGACCACCCCGGAGTGCCCGGTGAGCGGGGAGCCGACCGCGGCTCCGGTGCCCGCATCCCACAAGCGGACGGTGTGATCGGCGCTGCCCGAGACGATGTGACGCCCGTCGCGGCTGTAGGCCACCGCCCGCACCACCTCGGTGTGGCCGGTCAGCGGCGCACCGATCGGAGCGCCGTCGCTCGCGTTCCACAGTCGCAGCGTCTTGTCCCAACTGGCGCTCACGACGCGGGCGCCGTCGGGGCTGAACGCCACACCGCGCACGGGTGCGGTGTGTCCGGTCCACGGGCCCCCGATCGGTGTGCCGGTCTGGGCGTCCCACAGCCGGAGCGTCTTGTCCCAGCCCGCGGAGACGATGCGCCGCCCGTCCGGGCTGAACGCGACCGCCTCGACGAAGCCGGTGTGACCGGTCAGGGGTTTGCCGACCGAGGCACCGGTGGCCGCATCCCACAACCGCAGCATCTTGTCGGTGCTGCCGGAGGCGATGCGCGTGCCGTCCGGGCTGAACGCCACGCTGGTCACGGCGCTGGTGTGACCGGTCAGAGGTTTGCCGACCGAGGCACCGGTGGCCGCATCCCACAACCGCACCGTGTTGTCGTCGCCGCCGGAGGCGATGTGCGTGCCGTCCGGGCTGAACGCCACGCTGGTCACCTTGTTGGTGTGTCCGACAAGCGGGGCACCGATGGGGGCGCCGTTGCCGGCGTCCCACAAGCGCAGCGTCCCGTCGGTGCTCCCCGAGGCGATCCGCTGGCCGTCCGGGCTGAACGCCACGCTCTCGACACCGTTGCTGTGCCCGCTCAGTGCCAGGCCGAGTGGGGCGTCGGGGTTGGCGTCCCACCACCGCACGGTGTCGTCGTTGCTGCCCGAGACGATGCGCCGCCCGTCCGGGCTGAATTCGACGTCGAATACTTGATTGCTGTGCCCGGTGAGCGGCGCGCCGATCGCGGCTCCGGTGCCGGCATCCCATAATCGCACCGTGTCGTCGGCGCTACCGGAGGCGATGCGTCGCCCGTCCGGGCTGAACATCACACTCAGCACCTGATCGGTGTGCCCGACCAGCGGCGCACCCACCGCGGCTCCGGTGCCGGCGTCCCATAGCCGCACCGTGCCGTCCCAGCTCGCCGAAGCAAGGCGGCGGCCGTCGGCACCGAACGCCACGTCGACGACGTCGTCGGTGTGGCCGGTTAGCGGCGGTGTGGCAGGGGTGCCGGTGGCGACGTTCCACAGCCGCGCCGTGTTGTCCGCGCTACCGGAGGCGACCCGCTGCCCGTCCGGACTGAACGCCACCGAGGTGACCTGATCGGTGTGCCCGCGCATAGGCGCGCTGATCGAGGCTCCGGTGGCCGCGTCCCACAGCCGTACGGTCTTGTCCCAGCTGCCCGACACGATGCGGCGACCATCCGGGCTGACCGCGACTCCGGACACGGCGTCGGTGTGCCCGGTCAGTGGGCCTCCGACCGGGGCGCCGGTCGCGGCGTCCCAGATCCGTACCGTGTCGTCGCGTCCGCCCGAGACGATCCGGCTTCCATCGGGAGTGAAGGCCACACTCGACACGGCCTCGGTGTGTCCGACCAGGGGCGCGCCGACGGGCGAGCCGGTCGCGGCGTCCCACAACCGCAGCATGTTGTCGCTGGCCGACACGATGCGCCGGCCGTCCGGGCTGAGCGCCATCACCCCGGACGACGGTGCCAGCGGAAAGATCTTCAGGGTGCTGCGCCGCGTGACCAGGGTGTCCAGCAAGGCGCCGAGTTCGGTGGCCGGCGCGATCACCGGGGCGGCGAGGATCTGCTGGATCGCCCGCACGTCTCCGCCGGGCGCGATGCCGGCCAGCATCGTCTGCGCCTGCGAGGTCAACTTCAGCGCCACCGCCTGGTCGCGCTGCTGCAAGGCCTGTTGGCGCTGGTGCACCGCTTCGCGTTGCTGGACGACCGCGAACGCCGCCGCGACCACTGCCACCACCGTCAGCACCGCCATCGCGGCGATCGCGGCGGCCCGCAGGCGGCGAAACCGTTGCCGCTCACGCAGATCGTCGCTGGCCAACTGGTCCTTGGGTACGCCGTGGATCGGCGCGGCCAGGGCGGTGATCTTCTCCCGCAGCGTCGCCGCATGCGGATTCCAGGGAGCGTGGTCGCTGACGTCGATGAAGAACGGTTCGGACGGGAGCCCACCGGGTTCGGTCAGCACGGGCAGCGCGGCGTTCGACAACTCCGGATCGAACCGCTGATGCTCGGCATCCCAATGCAACCGGCCGCCGGCGAGGACCAACAGCAGCCGGTCGCGCCCGCCGCGCTCGAGCCAGTAGCTGACTTCCCGGTTGACCCAATAGGATTCGGCCGCCTGGGGCGACAACACCGCAACCAGGAAGCGGGACCGGTCCAGGGCGTCGGTGATCTTGCCCCACAGATCCGGGCTGACCGTCAGATCAGTGTCGTCCCGGAACACTCGCAGCGCCCGCAGCTGGCCCAGCCGGCGCCCGATGCGGTGCATCCCCTGCTGGATGCCGGCCGCGGCTCGGCGGTCGGCTCGCGTGTAGGACAGGAAGGCGTCGTAGTCACGGGTGCGCGCCGCCGCGGCCGGGGGCACGGTTATCTGCTCGGTGCGGGGAAGTACTTCAACACGCCCTCCTGCACGACGGTGGCGATGACCTGCCCGGAGCGATCGAAGAAATGCCCGGTGCCCAGACCGCGGGAGTCGGCGGCGACCGGGGACGATGTCGAGTACAGCACCCAGTCGTCGAAATCGACCTGCCGGTGAAACCACACCGAATGATTCGCCGACGCCGCGAAGATGCGGTCGTATCCCCAGGACAGGCCGTGTTTGGTGATCACCGAGTCCAGCACGGTGGTGTCCGAGGAGTACAGCATCGCCGCGGTGTGCAGCACCGGATCGTCAGGCATCGCGCCCAGGGCCGTCAGCCAAACCCGGTTGTAGGCAAGGCTTTCGCCCTTGTCCCGCATCACCCAGGACGGGTCGTTGGTGTAGCGCCAGTCGACCGGCTGCAGCGCGTTGACGAAGTGCGGGAGAGTCTTCTCATACCCGCGCAGGAGTTCGTTCAGGGGCGGCACCGATTCCGGTTCGCAGACCTCTGGTGGCTCGACGCCGTGCTCGAGGCCCCGCCCGCCGGCCATGTACGAAATCATCGCCGTGCACAGCAACGTCCCGTCCTGCACCGCATCGACGCGGCGGTTGGCGAAGCGCCGCTCGTCGCGCAAGGGCACAACGTGAAATTCGATGTCCTTGTGGATGTCGCCGCCGTTGATGAAGTGCACCGACAGCGCGCTCGGCGGCAGGCTCGCGCGGATCAGCGTGCGGGTGCTGGCCACGAACGACTGCGCCACCAACTGACCCCCGAACGTGCGCATCGGGTTCTTGCTGGGGTGAGATCCGACGAACCGGTCGTCGGCGACACGTTGGAGATCCAATATCGCCAGCAACTCGTCGAAGTCGGACACGCTGCTAGACGTCGTCCTCACCGATGCGGTGCACGTGGATCAGGTTCGTCGAGCCGACCGTGCCCGGAGGCGCGCCCGCGACGATGACCACCAGGTCACCGCGCTTGTAGCGGCCGAGTTCGAGTAGCGACTTGTCCACCTCGCGGATCATCCCGTCGGTGGTCTTCATGTGCGGGACGATGAACGTCTCGGTGCCCCACGTCATGGCCAGCTGACTGCGCACCTCCGGCAGGTCCGTGAACGCCAGCAACGGCAGCGGGGTGTGCAGGCGGGCCAGGCGCCGGACGGTGTCGCCGGACTGGGTGAACGCCACCAGGGCCTTGGCGTCCAGCCGCTCGCCGATGTCACGAGCGGCATAGGAGATCACGCCGCGTTTGGTGCGCGGCACGTGGGTCAGCGGCGGCGCGGCGGTCGAGTTCTCCTCGACCGCACACACGATGCGCGACATCGTCTTGACCGCCAGCAGCGGGTATTTGCCCACGGACGTCTCGCCGGACAGCATCAGGGCGTCGGCGCCGTCGAGCACGGCGTTGGCGACGTCGGATGCTTCGGCGCGAGTGGGCCGGGAGTTCTCGATCATCGAGTCGAGCATCTGGGTGGCGACGATGACCGGCTTGGCGTTCTCCCGGGCCATCTGGATGGCCCGCTTCTGCACCAGCGGCACTTCTTCCAGGGGCAGCTCGACTCCGAGGTCCCCGCGGGCCACCATCACCGCGTCGAACGCCAGCACGATGGCCTCGAGGTTGTCGATGGCTTCGGGCTTCTCCAGCTTGGCGATCACCGGGACCCGCCGCCCGACCCGGTCCATCACCTCATGGACCAGTTCGACGTCGGAGGGTGAGCGCACGAAGGACAGGGCCACCATGTCGACCCCGAGCTTGAGCGCGAACGTCAGATCCTGGATGTCCTTCTCGGACAAGGCCGGGGCCGACACGTTCATCCCGGGCAGCGAGATGCCCTTGTTGTTGCTGACGGGACCGCCCTCAAGGACCTTGCAGACCACGTCGTCGCCTTCGACGCGGTCGACGATGAGTCCGACCTTGCCGTCGTCGACGAGCACCCGGTCACCGGGCGTCGCATCTTGCGCCAACCGCTTGTAGGTGGTGGAAACGCGGTCGTGGCTGCCTTCACACTCAGCGACAGTGATGCGGACCGTTTCGCCGTCGGCCCAGTAGGTGGGCCCGTCGGCGAAGCGCCCGAGTCTGAGTTTGGGGCCCTGCAGGTCGCAGAGGACGCCGACGGCGCGGCCGGTGGCGTTGGACGCGCGGCGAACGCGGTTGTAAGCCGCTTCGTGATCCGCGTAATCGCCGTGGCTGAAGTTCATTCGGGCGACGTCCATTCCGGCTTCAACGAGCTCCTGGATCAACTCGTCGGTGGGGGTGGCCGGCCCGAGGGTGCAGACGATCTTTCCGCGTCTAGTCACGACGACAAAGCATAGTCGGGCTAGCTGGCATCGGAGTGACCGGAAGGCGCGGCGCGCGGCGCGGAGTTGCGCCGCGAGCGTGCGGCCAGCTTCACCTTCGGCGCGGTGGATTCATACGGTCAGTGCAACATCCGTGGATTTAGGGGTTGCGATGCCGAGTGGATATCCGCATTCGAAGTGGGTGCGTCGGGAGTTCTTTGATCGGGTGTGCGGCGGTGTGCCGGTGCACCGTGCCGCCAAGGCGATGGGCGTGTCGACAACGCGTGCGTGGATTTGGTGGCGTGATGCTGGGGCGATGCAGCTCGTCAATGGCGGTAGGAATGCTTGCGGTTTAGCAAACCCAGGTGATTGGTCAAGGCGGCCGGGAGGTCCGGGTCGCAGGATCTGCGGCGAGGAACGCATCGAGATCATGCGGTTGCGTGATGCAGGGCTCTGCGCTGCTCAGATCGGACAGCGTCTGGGGCGCCATCGCTCTACGATCGGTCGTGAGTTCGAGCGGAACAGCTTGCCTGATGGGGATTATCACGCGTTGATGGCGCATGCTCGAGCTGCTGAACGAGCGCGCCGGCCCAAGGGATTCAAACTGGTTGATCATCCACTGTGCGCGGCCATCGAGGCTTGGATGGAGCAAGGTTGGAGCCCCAAGCTCATCGCTGAGGTGTTGGCTCGTGATCATCCTGGTGACAAGCTGGCCAGGGTGAGCCACGAGACCATCTACCAATGCTTGTATGTGCAGACCCGTGGCAGTTTGCGCGCTGACCTCAACAAATGCCTGTCCACCAAACGAGCCAGCCGCAAACCGCGCGGTCGCAACACCAGCCGTGGGGTCTACAGCAGCGGTGAGGAATTCACCATCAGCGACCGCCCTGCCGAGGTCGCCGACCGTGCGGTGCCTGGTCATTGGGAAGGCGACCTGATTGTGGGGCCCAACAACAGCGCTATCGGAACCCTCGTCGAGCGCAGCACCCGATTCACTATCTTGCTGCACCTGCTTGGCGATCGCAGCGCCGAAACCGTCGCCACCGCAATGATCGAGGCGATGAAAGAATTGCCCGAGCATCTGCGGCGCTCGATCACCTGGGACCGAGGCAGCGAAATGGCCAACTGGCGCGACATTCAGCTACAGCTGGGGACCCCGGTCTATTTCTGTAACCCCCACTCACCCTGGCAGCGCGGCAGCAACGAAAACACCAACCGCCTCCTACGGTTTTGGTTCCAAAAAGGCAGCGACCTCAGCGGCTACACCAAAGCTGACCTCAAACACATCCAAGACACCCTCAATCGCCGACCCCGCCCCACCCTCAACCTCGACACCCCCGCCCAGCGCCTTTACGTCCTACTCCACCAAGCCGCCTAGGCCATGTTGCACTGACCACTTGACAATGAGCGCCGAGCGTGCGGCCGGCTTCACGTTCGGCGCGAAGGAGGCGGCGCGCTGATCAGCCGCTCAGGATGGTGGGCACCAACGGAAAGCCGGGCAGATTGCGCACCACCGTCCACGCGGTCCCGGCGATCACCAGCGTGATCGTCGTTGGTATCGGCAACCAGGATCGGCCGCTGTGGCGGCGCACTACGATCCAGCCCACCACCAAGGGGATCACGACGAGCGCGAAGACATTGTCGTAGACGGCGGCCATCAGGTGACCGTGCAGCAGATCGTGGGTCATCCGGAGTCCACCGCAGGCCGGACAATTCCAGCCGGTGAGAAATTTGAACGGACACTGCGGATAAACCGAATCCGGCCGGTGCGGATCGGCGACCCCGATGTACGCGAGCGCACCGGCCAGCAGGACAGCAGATCCTGCGGCGACGAGCTTCGGCGCGGCCGGGGCGGGCGAGTCAGGTGCCATCGCGCAACGGACGACCCTGCGGATCAGTGACTTTGTCGGTGAGCATCAGCACCGCATCGATGATGCCCCAGATCCAGGCACCGAGCCCGCAGGTCACCCAGCCGACCAGCAATTGCGCGATGCCCAGCCCCACGTACCCCGCGTAGATGCGACCGAAGCCGACGAGACCGAACAACCCCAGCAGTTGTAACAGGCCCGCGACGGTCTTCGACTTGTCTGAATACGGTTGGCCGGTGACGGGGTGCCGGCCCCACGGTGCTGACGGGTCGTAGCCGGCCCCGTATTGCGGGTACGGCTGATAGGGCGGCGGAAACGGCGGCGGCGGATATCCCGAGCCCTGCGGCGGGGGGCCCGGCTCGCTGGCGCCGGGCCACGGCTGGTCAGTCACGATCTCAGCATGCCAGATACCGCGTATCGGCGCCCCAAACGTCGCATCGGACCTCCGGCGCCGTGATCGGCTAGATCAAGATTGTTGCGGCGCAGCGGAACCCGAGGTTGCGGCGCAGCGCTACGAACGCCTTCGGAGCCGAAGTCGCCAACGCTGGCGGGCCGTTGCGGCGCTGTCGGTGCTCGGCGTCGGGGTGTCCTCGTCGCTGTCGGACGTGGCTTCCTCGGTTTCTTCGGTTGCCTCGGGTGGGGCGAGGTCGGGCTCGACGGCGTCGGTTTCGGCGTCGACGGTCTGCGGCTCGGTCGGCTCGGATTCGCTCGACTCGAGTGCGGGCTCGCTCGACTCGAGCTCGGCGGCAGGTTCTTCGGGCTCGTCGGCTTCTTCGGCTTCTGCGGCTTCTGTGGCCTCGTCGACTTCTTCCGCTTCGTCGGCTTCGTCGGCTTCAGCGGCCTCGCCGGCTTCGTCGGCTTCTGCGGCCTCGTCGGCTTCTTCGCGCTCCGGTTCGCCGGCCTCGTCCTCGGCTTCCTCGGCGTCCTCGGCCACCGCAGGGGCAGTACTGCCGCCAAGCAGGGGGTGGCCCGGGCTCTGCACGGCTGACGGTGCGTCCTCGCCGGCCGGTTCCGCGTCCATCTCTGGCGAAGCCGGTTCCTGCGCCTCTGATTCCGTCGCGTCGACGGGCTCAAGCTCGGCTTCGTCGACCACCGCTTCGACGGGATCGACGTCCTTAGGCTTGGCGACGGGCTCGTCAACCTCGGCCTCTTCCGGCTCGGCCTCGGCGACGTCTTCTGTCACCGCTTCGTCAGCTGCGGCCTCAGACTCTTCCGCCTCGGACGCTTCATCCGCCTCGGCGACTTCGGTGTCAGCGTCCACCGCATCGCCCTCGGCCTCTTCGGCTTCGGCATCCTCCGGCTCTGCGGCCTCGGCAACCGCTAAGAGCTCGGCTTCTTCCTCGGCCTCTTCCGCCTCGTCAGCCTCGCTCGCGGCCTCCACTATGTCGGCCTGGTCGGACTCGCTGACGTCCCCTTCGACCGCGTCGTCGGCCACCGCGGCCTGCGCCGCCTCAACCTCGGCTTCGGATTGCTCGTCAGCCTCGGCGTCCACGTCCTCCGGCTCGGCTTCGTCAGCACCGCCGGCTGCCGTCCCCACCGCTGCTGCCGTCGCGCCAGATGCGGCCCCGACGGCCGCCAATTCCTCGTCGGGCTCGGGCTCCAAGACTTCGTCGTCGCCCACGTGCCCACGCAACAACGCCGGATCCTCACGCCCCTTCGGCGCCAGAATGATGTACACGACCGCGGCGATGAAGACGAACGTCGACGTGAATGTGTTGATCCGGATGCCCGCGATGTGTGTCGCGGTGTCATCGCGCAGCAACTCCACGGCGAATCTTCCGACGCAGTACAGCGCGACATATGAGGCGAACAGACGCGCGTGTCCCAGCGAGAAACGCCGGTCCAGCAACAGCAGAATGCCGAAAACCAGCAGATTCCAGAGTAATTCGTAGAGGAACGTGGGCTGCACGACGAGCGCCACCTGCCCCGTCGAGACGCCGTCGAGCGAGTGGACGTCCACATATCCGGCAGGGTCGCGCCGGTAGAAGATCTCCAGACCCCACGGCATCGTTGTTTCGCGGCCGTAGAGCTCCTGGTTGAAATAGTTCCCCAGACGTCCGATGGCCTGCGCCAGCACCACTCCGGGCGCCACCGCGTCGAGGAAGGCGGGCAACGGAATTCCGCGTCGCCGGCAGCCGATCCAGGCACCGACTGCGCCGAGGGCCACCGCACCCCAGATGCCCAGGCCGCCGTCCCAGATCCGCAGTGCCGCAGCCATACCGGCACCGCCAGGACCCCAATATGTCTGCCAGTCCGTCGCCAGGTGGTAGAGGCGGCCTCCGATCAAGCCGAACGGCACCATCCACAGTGCGATGTCGTAGACCACGCCGCGTTGACCACCGCGGGCCGCCCAGCGCCGGTCCGCGATCAGCAGGGCGACCAGGATGCCGGTGATGATGAAGAACGCGTACGCACGAATCGGCAACGGCCCCAGGTGCCACACGCCGCGCGGCGGGCTGGGGATGTAGGCGAGGTAGGAGACTGTCATGCCGAATCCCTCTGGCGCACGCCGAGGGCGAGTTCCTCGGTCAGCGCCCGCAGGGCGGGCAGACCCTCCCCCAACGCCGACACCAGTGCCGACCCGACGATCACCCCGTCGGCATAGCTGCCGATCTGAGCGGCCTGCGCTCCCGACCGCACACCCAGTCCGACACCAACTGGTATGTCAGCCACCGCCTTCACCCTTCTCACCAGCTCAGGTGCGGCCGTCGAAACCGCATCCCGGGCGCCCGTCACACCCATTGTCGAAGCCGCGTAGACGAATCCGCGCGAAGCCTCGACAGTGGCTACCAACCGTTCGGGCGTCGACGACGGGGCCACCAGAAAGATGCGATCCAACCCGTGCTCCTCCGACGCCGCGATCCACTGCGCCGCCTCGTCGGGAATGAGGTCGGGAGTGATCAGTCCCTGACCGCCCGCCGCCGCCAGGTCTCGGGCGAACGCGTCAACTCCGTAATGCAACACCGGATTCCAGTAGGTCATCACTACGGCGTGGCCGCCCGCGGCACTGATCGACTCGACCGCGGTCAGCGTGTCGCGTACCCGCACTCCCCCACTGAGCGCCTGCTCAGTGGCCCGTTGGATCGTGGGACCGTCCATCCCGGGGTCAGAGTAGGGAACACCGACTTCGATGATGTCGCAACCGGATTCAACCAGTGCGGTCATCGCCTGCAGCGATGTCGGCACATCCGGGTAACCGGTGGGCAGATAACCGATCAACGCCGCCCGACCGCCGGCCCGGCACGAATCGAACAACGGGCCCAGTCTGCTGGCCGCCCCCTGTTGCACGGTCACGAGTTGTCCATCAGGCCGAACCACTTCGCGGCGGTCTCCACGTCCTTGTCTCCGCGGCCCGACAGGTTCACCACAATGACCGCGCCCCTTCCCAATTCGGCACCCAACTTCAGGGCGCCGGCCACCGCGTGCGCGGACTCGATAGCCGGGATGATGCCCTCCGAGCGGGACAGTAGACCGAACGCGTCCATGGCTTCGGTGTCGGTGATCGGCTCGTACTGAACGCGGCCCGCGTCTTTGAGCCAGGCGTGTTCCGGGCCGACCCCGGGGTAGTCCAAACCTGCTGAGATGGAATGGGATTCGATGGTCTGTCCATCCGCGTCCTGCAGCAGGTACGAGAAAGAACCTTGGAAAGCACCGGGTGACCCACCGGTGAAAGTCGCCGCGTGCCGGCCGGTCTCGACTCCGTCACCGGCGGCTTCATAGCCCACCAACCGCACATCGGGATCGTCGAGGAAGGCATGGAAGATACCGATTGCATTGGAACCGCCACCGACGCAGGCCACCACCGCGTCGGGCAACCTGCCCGCCTGCTGTTGGATCTGCACCCGCGCCTCCATGCCGATGATGCGCTGGAAGTCGCGCACCATGGTCGGGAAGGGATGCGGCCCCGCGGCGGTGCCGAAGCAGTAGTAAGTGTTGTCGGCGTTGGTGACCCAGTCCCGAAACGCTTCGTTGATCGCGTCTTTGAGGGTCCGAGACCCGGTCTCCACCGAGACGACCTGCGCACCCAGCAACCGCATCCGGGCCACGTTGAGCGCTTGGCGCGCGGTGTCGACGGCGCCCATGTAGATGATGCACTCCAAGCCCATCAGCGCGCAGGCGGTGGCCGTGGCGACGCCGTGCTGGCCGGCACCGGTCTCGGCGATGACCCGCGTCTTACCCATCCGGCGAGCCAGCAGCGCCTGACCCAGCACGTTGTTGATCTTGTGAGACCCCGTGTGGTTCAGGTCTTCTCGCTTGAGGAAGATCCGGGCCGAGCCGGCGTGCTCACCCAACCGGGTGGTCTCGTACAACGGTGACGGCCGGCCGGCGTAGTGCGTCTGCAGCTTGTCCAGAGTGTCCAGGAAATCCTGGTCGACACGTTCCTTTTCGTAAGCGACGGTGACTTCCTCGATCACGGCCATCAGCGCTTCGGGAACGTAGCGTCCGCCGTAAACACCGAAATGACCGCCCGCGTCCGGGTCGTAGTGGGTGCGTTCGACGATGGCGGCGCTGGTACGCGGAATATCCGGGTTCGACAGATCGGCCATCACAAAGACTCAGAACGTGCGCAGGACATCAATGGCTAGCGAGCCGGTTTCGGACAGGATGGGTGGGTTCCGGCGGTAACCAGGTCGGCGACCGCCGCTCGGGGGTCACCGCTTTTCACCAGGCCCTCACCGACGAGCACGGCGTCGGCGCCCGCGCCGGCATACGCCAGCAGGTCCCCGGTGTGGCGCACGCCGGATTCGGCGATTCGGATCACCTTGCTGGGCAGGCCGGGGGCGATCCGCGCGAAGCAATCCCGGTCGACCTCCAGCGTGGTGAGATCGCGGGCGTTGACCCCGATTACGTTGGCCCCGGCCTTCAATGCGCGGTCGGCTTCTTCCTCGGTGTGCACCTCGACAAGCGCCGTCATCCCGAGCGATTCGGTGCGGTCGAGCATCGACACCAGCGCGGACTGATCCAGCGCGGCGACGATGAGCAACAGCATGTCGGCACCGTGCGCACGGGCCTCGTGGATCTGGTAGGGCTGCACCACAAAGTCTTTGCGCAACACCGGAATCGACACCGCAGCGCGCACCGCGTCCAGGTCGTCGAGCGAACCGTTGAAACGCCGCTCCTCGGTCAGCACGCTGATGATCCGGGCGCCGCCGTCTTCGTAGGCGCGGGCCAGCTTTGCCGGGTCGGCGATGGTCGCCAGTGCGCCCTTCGACGGACTGGCGCGCTTGACCTCCGCGATCACGCCGATGCCGGGCTCGCGCAGCGCGGCCATCACGTCGCGCGGCGGCGGGGCGGCTGCGGCGGCGGCCTTGATTTCAGAAAGACTTACGCGGGCTTCACGCGCGGCAACATCGGCCCGGACTCCCTCAAGAATGGAGTCAAGCACGTTGGCCGGACTCATACCTGCGGTTCCTTCCTCCTGTAACCCACTGTGACTCTGGATCACCCCACGCTCGCCAACCGATTTCGACGGCGTGCAAGAAGGGTAGCGACCCTCACGAAGGGGTCCGTCACCGCCCCTCGGTGTCCGGGTCAGCGGGCCGATCGGTGGGGTCGCGGCCCTCGTCGAGAGCATCCCAAATCATGCGTTCGGAGAGCTGTTGCCGCCCTTCCGAAGCCTGCGATTGATCCCCGGTAGGTGTCCCGTCGATTTCCCGCGCCGCTGAGCGACGCGCCCCCGGGGCCAGGTACTTCGTGCTGCGCGACCCGGCGGAGCCGGCGACCGACGCCGAGCGCATCAGCAACGCGGCGGCGATCAGGGTGCACACCGCCGCCACCACCGTCGCGACTGCCCCGGAGTACTGGCGGGCACTGCCCACCAGCGTCGCGACCTGCACATGCGCGACATCGGCGCCGCGCGCCGCCACATCCGGGACGGCCCAGAGGCTGAAGCCGAGGTAGCCGATGGCGAAACTCGCGGCCGCAAGCAACGCCGCCAGGACACGCAACTGCCAGCCGCGCACCGCCAAGGCCGCGACGGCGGCAGCCAGGTTCACGATCGCCAGGGGCAGCAGCGCGCTCGACCAGGACGCTCCGGACAGCGTGATCTCCTTGGGCGGCCCCAGCCCGTCGAAAGAGCGGATGACCACCCAGGTGAACCGCGACGCCGCCCACAGCGCGCCGGCCGCGATCACCAGCAGAATCTGGGCGACGCCGATGATCAGCCGGCCGCGACGGGGCGTGTCAGCAGCCACCGGGCGTACCGGGCACGGTCAGCGTCTCGGCGGCGGCGATCGCGTTGAGTACCGCCCGCGCCTTGTTCCGCGACTCGTTGTACTCGTAGGGCCCGTTGGAGTCGGCCACCACGCCCCCGCCCGCCTGGACATAGGCGGTGCCGTCGCGCATCAGCGCGGTGCGAATGGCGATCGCGAAGTCGGCGTTGCCGGCGAAGTCGAGATAGCCCACCACACCGCCGTAAAGGCCCCGGCGGGTCTTCTCGACCTCCTCGATCAATTCCATCGCCCGGACCTTCGGCGCACCGGAGAGGGTCCCGGCCGGGAAACACGCCGTCACCGCGTCCAGGGCGGTCTTGCCTTCCGCCAGCAGGCCCGTCACGGTGGACACCAGGTGCATCACGTGGCTGTAGCGCTCGATGTGGCTGTAGTCCTCGACGCGGACGGTGCCCGGCGTGCAGACCCGGCCCAGGTCGTTGCGGCCCAGGTCCACCAGCATCAGGTGCTCGGCGAGTTCCTTCTGGTCGGACAGCAGCTCCTTTTCCAGTAGGACGTCTTCTTCCTCGGTCTCCCCCCGCCACCGCGTTCCGGCGATCGGGTGTGTCGTGGCCCGTCCGTCCTGCACGGTGACCAAAGCCTCGGGACTGGACCCGACGATCGAAAAGTCAACTGCGCCTTCACTATCGGGAATCTGCAGCAGGTACATGTACGGGCTGGGGTTACTCACCCGCAGCATCCGGTACACGTCGATCGGGTCGACGTCGGTGTCCATCTCGAAACGCTGGGACGGGACGACCTGGAAGGCTTCCCCGGCGGCGATCTGTTCCACCAGGTAGTCGACAATCGCGCCGTACTCCTCGACCGTGCGTTGGGCGCGGTGCACCGGTTCGGGCTTGCTGAACGTGGAGACGGTCGAGGGCAATGGCTGCCCCAGCGCGGCGGTCATCACGTCGAGCCGGGCGACCGCGTCGTCGTAGGCCCAGTCCACCCGCTCGTCGGTGCCGTTCCAGTTGACCGCGTTCGCGATCAGGGTGATGGTGCCCTCGTGGTGGTCCACCGCGGCCATATCGGTGGCCAGCAGCAACAACATGTCCGGCAGCTGCAGGTCGTCGACGGCAACCTCGGGCAAGCGCTCCAGCCGCCGCACCATGTCATAAGCGAAGTAGCCGACCATGCCTCCGGACAGTGGCGGCAACCCCGGCAGGCCGGCTGTCGCGAGTACCTCCAGGGTGGCGCGCAGCGCGTCCAGCGGGTCGCCGCCGGCCGGAGCGTCCTTGGGCACGGCGCCCAGCCATACCGCGTGGCCGTCCCGCACGCTTAACGCTGTCGGCGCCCCCGCCCCGATGAACGACCAGCGCGACCACGACCGGCCGTTTTCGGCCGATTCCAGCAGGAAGGTCCCGGGACGGCTGGCGGCCAGCTTGCGATAGGCCGATAGCGGAGTTTCGCTGTCGGCCAGGACCTTGCGAGTCACCGGGACCACCCGGTGCTCGGCCGCCAGCACGCGGAAATCCTCCCGCGTTGTCGTGGCTGCGAGGTTGGCGTGCACCGGACCATCCAATCAGATCTCGAGGTGGCCACCCGCGTAGCGTGGCGGCCATGAAAACTGGTGACACCGTGGCCGACTTCGAGCTTCCCGACCAGACGGGCTCGCCGCGCAAACTCAGCGACCTGCTTTCCAGCGGGCCGGTGGTGCTGTTTTTCTATCCGGCGGCCATGACGCCGGGTTGCACCAAAGAGGCCTGCCACTTCCGGGATCTAGCGGCCGAATTCGCCGCTGTGGGCGCCAATCGGGTCGGCATCAGTACCGATCCCGTGCAGAAGCAGGCGAAGTTCGCCGACACTCAGCACTTCGACTATCCGCTGCTGTCGGACAGCGACGGGACGGTCGCCACGCAGTTCGGCGTCAAGCGCGGCCTGCTCGGCAAGTTGATGCCGGTCAAGCGCACCACGTTCGTCATCGACACCGACCGCACGGTTCTCAACGTGATTTCCAGCGAGATCAGCATGGACACCCATGCGGACAAGGCGCTGGAGACGCTGCGCGGCCGCTGAGCCCGTCTGGTGTCCACCGTTCCCCGTCGAGCGTGAAGCCTGTCGCAGGCTGGGCGTCGAACGTGCGGCTGGCTGCACGCTCGGCCGCGGCGAACGCTCCTGATGCGACCCTGCCTAGGGGCTGATCGCCAGGAACAACCAGGCCGCTAACAGGACGAGATGCACCTCGCCCTCCAACCGGGTGGCCCGGCCGGGCACCACGGTCAGCACGCTGACCACCATGGTCAGCGCCAAAAGCACCAACTGGGTGGGGCCCAGCCCCAGCAGCAGCGGTCCACGGACCCATATCGACGCCAGCGCGATGGCCGGGATGGTGAGCCCGATGCTGGCCATCGCGGAGCCGTACGCCAGGTTGAGGCTGATCTGCATCCGCCCCTGTCGTGCGGCGCGCCCGGCCGCCAGAGTCTCCGGCAGCAACACCACCAGGGCGATCACCACGCCGACAAACGAGTGCGGGAAGCCCGCGGCCGCCACCATGCGCTCGATGATCGGCGACTCCACCTTGGCCAGCCCCACCACCGCCACCAGGGCGATGAGCAGCATCCCGACGCTCGACCACGCCGCCTTGGTGCTCGGCGGGTCCGCGTGGCTGTCGTCGTCGACCGCACCCTTCTGCACCACCGGGAGGAAGAAGTCGCGGTGCCGAACGGTCTGGGTAAAGACGAACATCAGGTACAGAGCCAGCGAGGCCACCGCAGCGAACGCGAGTTGGCCAGGAGAGAACTGCGGGCCGGGATGGGTGGTGGTGAAGGTCGGCAGCACCAGTCCCAACGTCGCCAGCGTGGCGACCGTGGCCAGCGCCGAGCCGCTGCCGTGGGCATTGAACTGCGTGACGCCGTACCGGCGCGAGCCGAGCAGCAGCGACAAACCGACGATGCCGTTGGTGGTGATCATCACCGCGGCGAACACCGTGTCACGCGCAAGGGTGGCCGCCTTGTCGCCGCCGGAGGTCATCAGTGTGACGATGAGCGCCACCTCGATGACGGTCACCGCGACGGCCAGCACCAGCGACCCGAACGGCTCACCCACCCGGTGCGCCACCACCTCGGCGTGGTGGACCGCCGCCAGGACGGCACCACCGAGCAACACCGCCTCCAGCGCCCCCACCACCGGGCCGATCTCGTGACCCCAGGTGAACACCAGCGCGACCAGAGCGATCAGCGGCGCCAGCACGTTCCACGACACGCGTTTAATCATCGATCGCTCCTTTCGTCCTCGCTGTCGCCAAACCGGTTACGGCACAGTTAAATTGCGGCCCGCGTCGCTTGGCGCCCGTTATGAGATGCAAGTCATCAATCAGGTTGGGCCGCAATGTCAATCCGCACATACCCGACCCGGCACCACCGAAACACGTTCACGCGCAACTGATTAGGAACACCAATAAATCAACTGCGGCCACCGCTGCAGCCGATCGCAACCGAGCCGGTCGGCACCGGGCGACGCAACTGACAGCGCCTCAATTGTACCAGCGCGTTAATTCCGGCTAACTGCACCTCAGTAGCATGCTCCCATGCCGACCAGCGCAGACCGCGATCCCGCGAAGGGCTTACAGGAGGGCGAACTCTTCGCCGGTTACACCATCGTGCGGCGGCTCGGTGCCGGTGGAATGGGCGAGGTGTACCTGGCACGGCACCCCCGCCTGCCCCGGCAGGACGCGCTGAAGATCCTTCCCGCCGAGTTCACCTCGAACCAGGAGTTCCGTGCGCGGTTCAACCGCGAGGCCGACCTGGCCGGCAGCCTGTACAACGAACACATCGTCGGCATTCACGACCGTGGCGAGTACGAGGGCCAGTTGTGGCTGTCGATGGACTACGTGGAAGGCACCGACGCCGCCCGCCTGCTGCGCGACCGGTATCCATCCGGAATGCCGCTGCCGGAGGTCGTCGACATCGTCACGGCCGTGGCCGAGGCGCTCGATTATGCGCATTCTCGCGGCTTGCTGCATCGGGACGTCAAACCGGCCAACATCCTGTTGGGCGAGGCCGCGCCGCGGCGGCGCATCCTGCTCGCCGATTTCGGCATCGCGCGTGAACTCGGCGAGATCAGCGGCCTCACCGCCACCAACATGATGATGGGCACCACCGCCTACTGCCCGCCGGAACAGCTGCAGGGCTCCGACCTCGACGGGCGCGCAGACCAGTACGCCTTGGGTTGCACCGCGTATCAACTTCTGACCGGCAGTGCCCCGTTCCAGAACTCCAACCCCGCGGTGGTGATCAGCCAGCACCTGTCGGCGCCGCCACCGCTGCTCAGCGAGCGCCGCCCCGAGCTGGCCTACCTCGATGCCGTCATCACGCGCGGGCTCGCGAAGGACCGGTCCGCGCGGTTCGCCTCCTGCTCTGATTTCGCCGCCGCGCTGGCCGCCCCGGCAGGCACGGCCGACGCCGCAGGCCCGACGGTCGCCGTCGAACGGCCGACCGAGGTGATCGCCACTGCCAAACCCGCCGGCGGCGGTCGCCGTCGTGGCGCGGTGATTGCGACGGTGGCGGCCGTTGTGTTGGTGGCGGTGGCCGCGGTCCTCGCGGTCGTGGTGATGAAGGGCAAGTCCGGCGGGCAGCAGTCCGCCGGTTCCTCGTCGTCAGCGAGCGCTGCCCCGACGAACGGCAGCGCGGGTCCGCCGGCCCTCAAACTTGCCGACCGGATCACGGACCAGGCCCACGTGCTGGGACCCGGCGAACGCCTCATCATCGAGCGCGCCATCAACAAGCTGTACGACGGGCAAGGAACTCGGCTCTGGGTGGTCTACGTCAACGACTTCGGTAGCGCCAAACCGGCAAAGTGGGCCGAAAACATCATCCGCACAAACGGATTCACCGACAACGACGTCCTGCTGGGGATCACCACCGACCGGCCGTTCTTCGTCTTCCACGTGCCGACAGCCGTCACCGCGGGTAGGGCTATCGATCTCGAGCAGATCCGGCGCGATCGCATCAAACCGGACGTGGAGCGTCGCGAATGGACCAAGGCCGCGCTGGCCGCGGCGATCGGACTCGACGTCCCCGCCCGCTAGGCCTCGGGCGCCAGCAACACCGCGGCGTCGAAGCAGCTGTGGTCACCGGTGTGGCAGGCTCCCCCGACCTGATCGACGGTCAGCAGCACGGTGTCGCCGTCACAGTCCAGGCGCACCGAGTGCACGTACTGCGTGTGGCCTGAGGTCGCTCCCTTGATCCACTGCTCGCCCCGGGATCGGGAAAAGTAGGTGGCCTCACGGGTTTGCAGGGTGCGGGCCAGCGCGTCGTCGTCCATCCACGCCACCATCAGCACATCACCACTGCCGCGCTCCTGCACCACCGCGGTGAACAGTCCGTCGGCATTGCGCTTCAACCGCGCGGCGATCGTGGGGTCGAGGGTCATGCGGTGGCGATCCGTACCGTGATGTCCTCGGCGGCCATGGCCGCCTTGACCTGTCCGATCGTCAGCTCGCGGAAGTGAAACACGCTGGCCGCCAACACCGCATCGGCCCCGGCGTCCACCGCGGGCGCGAAGTGTTCGGCGGCCCCGGCGCCGCCACTGGCGATCACCGGCACCGTCACCGCCGCCCGCACGGCGCGCAGCATGGCCAGGTCGAACCCGGCCTTGGTGCCGTCGGCGTCCATCGAGTTCAACAAGATCTCGCCCACGCCCAACTCCGCGCCGCGGGCGGCCCATTCGACGGCGTCGATCCCGGTGCCCTGCCGGCCGCCATGGGTGGTGACTTCCCAGCCCGACGGCGTCGGCGGCGAACCTTCGAGCACCGTCCGCGCGTCAACCGACAAAACGATGCACTGCGAGCCGAATTGCCTGGCCATTTCGGCCAGTAGGTCGGGGCGGGCGATGGCGGCGGTGTTGACCGACACCTTGTCCGCACCCGCGCGCAGCAAGGTGTCGACGTCGGCCACGGTGCGCACCCCGCCGCCGACGGTGAGCGGGATGAACACCTGCTCGGCGGTGCGGCGCACCACATCGAGCATGGTGGACCGCCCCGACGAGGACGCGGTCACGTCGAGAAACGTGAGTTCGTCGGCGCCCTCCGCGTCATATGCCGCCGCCAACTCAACGGGATCACCCGCGTCGCGCAGGTTTTCGAAGTTGACGCCCTTGACGACGCGGCCGTCGTCGACGTCCAGGCACGGGATCACCCGTACCGCGAGCCCGTCACCGCAGTGATGCTGCTGCATTTCAGTAATCCTCCGGTTGCCCTGTGCTGCGGAGGATCTCGAGGATCTCGCCGTGGACGCCGGGCGCGGCGGCCAGCGCGGACCGAGAGGCCGGGGTCCACTGTTCACCGGCCAGGTCGGTGACGACGCCACCCGCGGACCGCACCAGCGCGACCCCGGCGGCGTGGTCCCACACATGGCTGCCGAAACTGATTGCGCCTCCCAGAATTCCATCGGCCACGTAGGCCAGGTCGAGGCCGGTGGAACCGTGCATGCGCAACCGCGAAGACAGTCGGCTGAGGTTTTCCAGCACCGCCACCCGGTAGCGGCCCGGGAACCTGCCGCGAGAGTCGGCGCTGAACGAGCCGGCGCCGACCAGCGCGTCGGCCAACTCAGCGGGTGCCAATTTCGGTTGCGGCTCACCGTTTTTCAGCAGCGGACCGCCCGCCACGGCGGTATAGCGCTGGCCGGTGAAAGGCAGCCAGGTCAATCCGGCTACCGGTTCGCCGTCGCGCAACAGTCCCAGCAGAATGCCCGCCATCGGCGACCCGGCGGCATAGTTGAACGTGCCGTCGACGGGGTCCAGCACCCACACCCACGGCGACTCGACGTCGGCGCCGCCGAATTCTTCGCCGTGCACCTCGATTCCGGTCTCGGCGACCAGTGCATCGACGACCTGTCGTTCGATCGCCAGGTCGACCTCGGTGGCGAAGTCGTTGCCCTTCTTGCGGACCGCCGAGTCGGCACGGTGGCCGGCCAGGAACGGCTCGATCGCGTCGTCGAGGATCGCCGATGCCTGCCGAACCAATGCATCCAAATCCATGGCGCCTACTTCCGCACCGCGTCCAGCGCCTGCGGCAGCGTGAACCGGCCGGCGTAGAGCGCCTTGCCGACGATGGCGCCCTCGATGCCCCGGTCGGTCAGCGTCGCGATGGCGCGCAGGTCGTCCAGGCTGGACACACCGCCGGAGGCGATCACCGGCGCGTCGGTGCGCTCGGCGACCCGGGCCAACAGGTCGAGATTGGGCCCGGTCAGGGTGCCGTCCTTGGTGACGTCGGTGACGACGTAGCGCGAACACCCCTCGGCGTTCAACCGGTCCAGCACCTCCCACAGATCGCCGCCGTCGGTCTCCCAGCCGCGGCCGCGCAATCGGTGTGCACCATCAACGATTTGAACGTCCAGTCCGACGGCGACTTTGTCGCCGTGCTCGGCGATCGCCCGCGCACACCAATCGGGGTTCTCCAATGCGGCGGTGCCCACGTTGACCCGGGCGCACCCGGTGGCCAGCGCGGCGGCAAGCGAATCGTCGTCGCGGATGCCGCCGGAGAGTTCGACCTGAACGTCGAGTTTGCCCACCACCTCGGCGAGCAGTTCGCGGTTGGAACCGCGGCCGAAGGCGGCGTCCAGGTCGACCAGGTGGATCCAGTCGGTGCCGTCGCGCTGCCAGCCGAGCGCGGCGTCCAGCGCTGAGCCGTACTCGGTTTCACTGCCGGCCTTGCCCTGTACCAGGCGCACGGCGCGGCCCTCGACGACGTCGACGGCGGGCAACAGAATCAGCGACATGGCTACAGCCCCTCGACCCAGTTGTGCAGGATCGCGGCGCCGGCGTCGCCGCTCTTCTCCGGGTGGAACTGGGTGGCGGACAGCGGCCCGTCCTCCACCGCCGCCAGAAACGGCACCTGATGTGTCGCCCACGTCAACATCGCTTCGGGTGAACCTTCCCACCGCTGCGCGGCGTAGGAGTGTACGAAATAGAACCGGGTGTCGGCGCTCATGCCCCGGAAGAGCACGCTGTCCGGCGCGGCATTCACCACGTTCCACCCCATGTGCGGGATCACCGGCGCATCCAATCGGGTTACCGCGCCGGGCCATTGACCGCATCCGGTGGTCTCCACGCCGAACTCGACACCGCGCGCGAACAGGATCTGCATGCCCACGCAGACGCCCAGCACCGGATGCCCGGCAGCGACCCGTTCGGCGATGATCCGCTCCCCGCCGATCTTGCGCAGGCCGGTCATGCACGCTTCGAAGGCGCCGACGCCGGGCACCACGAGTCCGTCTGCGGCCAGGGCCTTTTCGGGCTCCGCGGTGACCTCGACGTCAGCACCTACCCGCTCCAGCGCGCGTTGCGCCGAGCGCAGATTACCGGAGCCGTAGTCCAGCACTACCACGGATTTCGGCCGGATAAGCGCTGTCACAGAACACCTTTGGTGGACGGTATCCCGGACACCCGCGGATCGGGCTCGACGGCCTGGCGCAGCGCGCGGGCCACGGCCTTGTACTGCGCCTCGGTGATGTGGTGCGGGTCGCGCCCGTAGAGCACCCGCACGTGCAACGCGATGCGGGCGTTGGCGGCCAGGGACTCGAACACGTGCCGATTGATGACGGTGTGATACGGAACCGAATTGCCGGCGATCGTGGTGTGCTGCAGGTGATCCGGTTCTCCGGTGTGCACGCAGTAGGGACGCCCGGACACGTCGACCGCCGCATGCGCCAGCGTCTCGTCCATCGGGATGAACGCGTCGCCGAAGCGCCGGATGCCCTTCTTGTCGCCGAGGGCCTGCCCCAGCGCGGTGCCGAGGGCGATCGCGGTGTCCTCGATCGTGTGATGCGCCTCGATCTCCACGTCACCCTTGGTGCGCACCATCAGGTCGAAGCTGGCGTGCGAGCCCAGTGCGGTCAGCATGTGGTCGTAGAACGGGACGCCCGTGTCGACGTCCACCTCGCCGGTGCCGTCGAGGTCGAGTTCGATGACGATGTCGGATTCTCGGGTGCGGCGTTCGATGCGCGCACGCCGGTTTTCGGTTGTCACGATGCTCCTAAGTTGATGTCACGACCCGCTTCGCCCGGCTTCGCCGCGCTCGCGGTCGCTCCGACTCCTAACGCATTGTCGCGCCGACCTGCTCCGGCGAGGCTGCGGCTGGCTAAGTCGCTGGTGGCGACCCGGGCGCTCACTTTCAAGAACGCGTCGTTCTCCTCGGCCATTCCGATGGTGGTGCGCAGATATCCGGGAATGCCGACATCGCGGATCAGGACGCCGGCTTCCAGGTAATGCTGCCAGGTGGCCGCCGCGTCGGCGAATTCTCCGAATAACACGAAGTTGGCGTCACTGGGGATGACCCGAAATCCCATGTTGGTCAATGCGGTTGACACCCGTTCCCGTTCGGCGATCAGCGTGGCGACGCTGCCCAGGGTGTCGTCGGCGTGCCTTAAGGCCGCCCGTGCCGCCGCCTGCGTGACCGACGACAGGTGGTACGGCAGCCGAACCAGCAGCATGGCGTCCACCAGGGCGGGAGTGGCGACGAGATAACCCAGTCGCCCGCCGGCGAAGGCGAACGCCTTGCTCATGGTGCGGGTGACGACGAGCTTGGTCGGGTATTCCTCGACCAGGGTGATCGCGCTGGGCTGCGCGGAGAACTCGCCGTAGGCTTCGTCGACGATCACGATGCCCGGGGCCACATCGAGCAGCCGGCGCAGGTCGGCCAACGAAATGCTCTGCCCCGACGGATTATTCGGGCTGGCAATGAACACCACGTCGGGTAGGCGGTCCACCACGGCAGCGACAGCCTCGTCGATGTTCAGGCTGAAGTCGTCCGCGCGGGCGGCTTCGAGCCATTCGGTCCGGGTGCCGTCGGAGATGATGGGGTGCATCGAATAGGACGGGACGAAGCCGATGGCGCTGCGGCCCGGCCCGCCGAAAGCCTGCAGCAACTGCTGCAGGATTTCATTGGAACCATTTGCGGCCCAGACGCTTCCGACGCCAACCGGTGTTCCGGTCTGGGCGCTGAGGTAGGCGGCCAGATCGGTGCGCAGGGCCACTGCGTCACGGTCGGGGTACCGGTGCAGATCGGCGGCCGCCTCGCGCACCGAGCGCACTACGTCGTCGATCAGCGCCTGAGTGGGCGGGTGCGGGTTCTCGTTGGTGTTCAGCCGCACCGGCACATCCAATTGCGGTGCGCCATAAGGAGACTTGCCGCGCAGGTCGTCGCGCAGCGGCAGGTCGTCCAGGGTGGGTCGTGGCCCGGCCGCCCTCACCGCTCGAACCTCCGGCGTACCGCCTCGCCGTGCGACGGCAGGTCTTCGGCCTTCGCCAGCGTGACGACGTGCCCGGACACGTCTTTGAGGGCCGCCTCGGTGTAGTCGACGACGTGGATTCCGCGCAGGAAGGTCTGCACCGACAGGCCGCTGGAGTGGCGGGCGCTGCCCGCGGTGGGCAGCACGTGGTTGGAGCCGGCGCAGTAGTCGCCGAGGCTCACCGGTGCGTACGGTCCGACGAAAATGGCTCCCGCCGAACGGATCCGGGCGGCGACGGACGCGGCGTCGGCGGTCTGGATCTCCAGGTGCTCGGCGGCATAGGCGTTGACCACTTTGACCGCGGCATCGAGGTCGTCGGTCAGGATGATCTTGGACTGGGGGCCCGAGAGCGCGGTGGTCACCCGCTCGCGGTGCACAGTGATCTGCAGCTGGGCTGCGAGTTCGGCGTCGGTGGCGTCGGCCAATTCGGGGCTGGGGGTGACCAGGACGCTGGCCGCCATCTCGTCGTGTTCGGCCTGACTGATCAGGTCGGCGGCCACATGTGCGGGGTCGGCGGTGTGGTCGGCGAGGATGGCGATCTCGGTCGGGCCGGCTTCGGCGTCGATGCCGACCTGGGAGCGGCACAGCCGCTTGGCGGCGGTCACGTAGATGTTGCCGGGTCCGGTGATCATGTCGACGGGAACGAGCTCGCCGCCGCCGGTGTCGGTGCCGCCGTAGGCCAGCAACGCGACCGCCTGAGCCCCGCCCACCGCCCAGACTTCGTCGACACCCAGCAGCTTGGCCGCGGCCAGGATGGTCGGGTGCGGCAGTCCCCCGTGGGCCGCCTGGGGCGGACTGGCCACCACCAGCGAGTCGACACCGGCGGCCTGGGCCGGCACCACATTCATCACCACGCTGGACGGGTAGACCGCGTTGCCGCCGGGCACATACAGGCCGACCCGCTCGACGGGGACCCAGCGCTCGGTGACGGTGGCGCCCGGGCCCAGCGTGGTCGTGGTGTCGGCACGGCGCTGATCGGCGTGCACGGCGCGAGTCCGGTCGATCATCACCTGCAGCGCTTCGCGCACGTCGTCGTCCAGGCCGACGACGGCGGCTTCGAGCGCACTCTCGGGCACCCGCACGGCCGCAGGCCGGACACCGTCGAACTCCTCGCCGTAGTTGAGCGCGGCCACCGCGCCGCGCTCGGCCACCGCCTCGACGATGGGCCGCACCTTGGGCAGCACCGCCTCCACGTCGACGCCGCCGCGCGGCAGCTCAGCTCGCAAACGGGCAGCCGTCAACTCCACGCCCCGCAAGTCGATACGGGACAGTGGCGAAGGCGATGTGGTCACGTGGACCATTGTCCCAGAGCAGCTCAAGTCGATATTCGACCGGTACAGTGCGCGGGTAAATGCGCGGGTAAAAAAGGAGCCAGCCATGTCTGCAAGGGATCAACACCCCAACAACGCCCCGGGCGTCCCGATGATCTTTCCGGTGTGGTTCGAGAACATCCAGGTCAAGTACGTCAACCCGCTCCTGAAACCGATCGCCCGGTTCCTGCCCGGCACCGCGACCATCGAGCACCGCGGCCGGAAGTCGGGCAAGGTCTACAAGACGATCGTGACCACCTACCGCAAGGGCAACGTCCTGGCGATCGCCCTGGGTCACGGCAAAACCGACTGGGTGAAGAATGTGGTGGCCGCCGGCGACGCTGACGTGCACTACGCCCGCCAGACCGTGCACATCACGAATGCGCGGATCCTGCCGGCGGGCACCGACGGCCCCGAGGCCGAAGGGCTGCCCAAGATGGCCCGGGCACAGCTGCGTCGCATGGCGGTATTCGTCGGCGACATCGCCTGACGCTTCGCGTGTGCGCTCACCGCTTCCGGTGTGCGTCTACCGAGGCATTCGGCCGGTTGGAGCGCGGTAGCCGCACGCGCGATCAGCTCCTGAGGAATACCGTCTTGCCCGTCATCTCCGGCCACCCCCTGGGCGCCTCCTCCCACGGCACCACGCGGTCGACCGCCGGAGACAGGTCGCAGCCGTCCGCCAGCACCGCCAGGACCTGCGGAATGGCGGCGCGAGCGTTGACCCGGCCGGTGACGAACCGCACGCCGCGGGTGTAGAGCGGCAACAGCGCCAGCTCGACGGTCGGCTGGTAGTAGATCCCGGTGTCGGTGCACACGCCGTCCGGCCACGTCGCACGCAGGGCGGCCGCCAGCAGCGCCGGGTCGGCCGACGTGTTCACCGTGACGGGATACGGCTCCCACTCCTTGGCGGGCTTGATGCGGTCGTGCACGGTCGCGCCCAGTTTCTCGGCAGCCGACAACCGATGCGAGTCGGTGTCGACGTAGTCGACGTGGGCGCCCAGAGCGGCCGCGAAGGCCGCCGCATACAGCCCGATCGATGCCCGACCGACCACCAGCACCCGGCGATCCACGGCATCAACCGCAGCCAACTCGTCCGCGAACGGCGCCACTGTGCGCCAGCCGTCGGGAATGTTGTCCGACAAGGACGCAATTGCCACGGAGTCGACCCCGTCCGGAACCGGGATCAGCATCGCGTTGGCGTAGGGAACCAACACCAGATCCGCCATGAAACCGCCGCCGTCGAGGCCGGCGATCGGGCCCATGCCATACATCGCCAGCAACGGCAGCGAGCCACAGGACCCGGTGACGCCGCGCCGACACTCGCGGCAGGTTCCGCAGCTGATCTGGAACGGCACGACGACCCGGTCGCCCACCCCAACGCCGGTGACGCCATCGCCGACCGCGACGACCTCGGCCAGCCCCTCGTGCCCCACGGCATACCCCGGCGGAAGCGGCAGCCGGCCGGCGCAGACGGCGACATCCAGGTCGCAGCACGCGACCGCCAACGGACGGACCAGGGCCTGTCCGGGCGCCGAAATTTCCGGGTCGGCGACGTCGCGCCACACGTAGTGACCGGCGTCGGCGTGCATTAGTTGCCTCATTGCGACATTGTTGAGTGATCACTCAAGTAAAGTCAAGAGCATGCCGAGACCCGACCGCAGCCGCGCCGCGCTCATCGACACCGCCGCCACCTTGTTCCGCCGCCAGGGCTACGCGGCGACCGGCCTGAACCAGATCCTCGACGAGGCGGGCGTCAAGCCCGGTTCGCTCTACCACCACTTCCCGCAAGGCAAACAGCAACTGGCCGCGGCGGCGGTCGACACCACCGGGTCCGCCATCGAACGGCTACTGCGCCAACTGCTGGCCACCGACCGATCGGTGGATGACATCGTCGATCGGTGGATCGACGTGCTGGCGGCGGGGCTGGCCGGTGACCCGCGCGACGGCTGTCCGGTCGAGCCGCTGGCCACCGAGGCCGTGCACGGCAGTCCGGCGGTGCGGGAGGCCGCGGCGCGGGCTTTCGCCGGTTGGTGCGCGGCGATCACCGACCGGCTTCGTCAGGACGGCTGGTCCCCGGCACGCGCCGAGCAGACGGGGCTGGCGGTGATCTCGCAGATCGAGGGCGCCCTGATCCTGTCGCGGACCAGCGGAGACACGGCAGCGCTCAAGGCGGCGAAGGCCGCCGCACGCCTGCTACTGACGGTTTAACGTATTGGCGTGACAGACACCGTTGGCGAATTCCTCCGGGTCATCGACCTGACCGGAGTCTTCGGCAACGCCATCCTCGGTGGGCTCGTGGCGCGCGAACTGCACCTGGATCCCATTGGCTTCGCCGCGTTGGCGACGTTGTCGGGCCTGGGCGGCGGCCTGATTCGCGACACCCTGTTGCAGCACGGCCCACCGGTCGCGCTCACCGACTACCTTTACGCGCTGGCTGTGATCGCCGGAGCGATCGTCGCCTTCCTGACCCCGGTGCACGACCGCGCGTGGGCGCTGATCTTCCCGGTGGTCGATGCCCTGGCCCTGGGTTGTTGGGCGGCGGCCGGCGCCCAGAAGACCCTGCACGTCGGCCTGGGCTGGCTGGCCGCGATCTTCCTGGGCACGATCACCGCGGTGGGCGGCGGCGCGCTGCGTGACCTCGCCGTACGACGGACGCCGCAGATCTTCGGGGGCAACACCCTCTACGCCACCTGCGCGGTGGCCGCCAGTGTCGTGGCGGTGGCATTCGACTATGTGGGGCGGGCGTCGGCGGGCATGGTGATCGCCACGTTGGTCGGCGCCGGGTTCGTGCTGCTGGCCCGCTGGCGCGGCTGGCAACTCTGGACGGGACTGGATTGGGATTACGACATCCAGCGGTCACCGGGCAGGCTGCTGCCGCGGATCGCGGTGCGGGTCAACCGCAGGTCCGCCCCGCCACCCGAGCTCTAGTCACATATCCAGGCCGACGTCGAGCACTCGCACCGAGTGGGTCAGCGCGCCCACGGCGAGGTAGTCCACTCCGGTCCCGGCATAGGTTTTCGCGGTTTCCAGACTGAGTCCGCCGGAGGATTCCAGCAGCACCTGCGGCGCCCGCGCATCGCGGCGTTGCACGGCGATCTGGGTCTGCCACACCGGGAAGTTGTCCAGCAGGATCAATTCCGGCTTCTCCGGCAGCACCTCGTCCAGCTGCTCGAGTGAGTCCACCTCGACTTCGCAGGACAGTTCGGGCGCGGCGGCGCGCACCGCACGCAGCGCCTCGACCACCGACCCCGCGGCCGCGACGTGGTTGTCCTTGATCAGCGCCGCGTCGCCCAGCCCCAGGCGGTGGTTGACGCCGCCGCCGACCCGCACCGCGTATTTCTGCAGCGCGCGCAGGCCCGGCAGGGTCTTGCGGGTGTCGCGGATCTGGGCCTTGGTGCCGTCCACTGCCTCCACCCATGCCGCCGTCGCCGTCGCGATGCCGGACAGGTGGCACACCAGGTTGAGCATGGTCCGCTCGGCCGTCAACAGGCCGCGCGTCTGGGCCCGCACGGTCAGCAGCGGCTCACCCGGCCCTACTCGCGCGCCGTCTTCCACGCGGTGCAACACCTGATAACCGTCGCTGCCGATCACCTCGTCGAGCGCCAACAGGGCCACGTCCACCCCGGCGATCACGCCCGGCGCGCGCGGCACCATCGACGCCGTGGCCATCGCACCCGCCGAGACCGTCGCCAAGGTGGTCGCATCCGGCCCGTAGCGCAGGTCCTCGTCCAGGCCTCGTCGAATGGTCGCTATCGCATCGGCCCGCTCGGCGGCATCCAGCTTCATCAGCCCACCGCCGCCAGGGTCTCCACGCGAACGGAGCTGCCGTCGGGGTCCAGCCGCACCAGAGCGCTACGCCCCTGCTCGGTATCGGCCGACGGGTACTCGGCGCGGTGGTGGCAGCCCCGGCTCTCGGTGCGGGCCAGCGCGGCGGCGGTCACCGTGCGCGCGGCCAGGGTCAGCGCGACATCCTCGGCGTCCTGCCGGCACGCCACGGAGCGGGCCGGGGCCGCGCTGAGCAGATCGGCCAAGCGGTGCAGCCCGTCGGCGTCACGCACCACCGAGGCGTCCCGGCTCATCGCGTGCTGCAGATCGCTGCGGCGCGGCGCGGCGCGCAGGAACGGCTCGGGCATCTTCGCGCGCCGGCATCCGGTGGCCACCGCGTGCGCGGCCGCTCCCTGTCCGGCGCGGCCACCGACCACCAGCCCTTCCAGCAGGCTGTTGGAGGCCAGCCGGTTGGCGCCGTGCATGCCGGTGCGGGCCACCTCGCCCGCCGCGTACAAGCCGGGCAGCTCCGTCTGGCCGTATACGTCGGTGACGACGCCGCCGCAGCTGTAGTGCGCGCCCGGGACGATCGGGATGGCCTGGCGGACCGGGTCGATGCCGGCCGCCCGGCAGGCGGCGGTGACGGTCGGGAAGCGCGCGGCGAATCCCTCGATGCCTCGCGCGTCGAGGTAGGCGCACGGGTCGCCGGTTGCCTTGAGCCGGGCGTCGATAGCGGCCGCGACCACGTCGCGCGGGGCCAGATCACCCATCGGGTGCACCCCGGCGGTGATCGAATTGCCTTGACTGTCAAGCAGTATCGCGCCCTCGCCGCGAATGGCCTCGGTGATCAACGGGCGGCGGCCCTGAGCGCCTGGGACGAAAAGCATCGTCGGGTGAAACTGGATGAACTCCAGGTCGCTGACCGCCAGGCCCGCCCACAACGCCAGCGCGATGCCGTCTCCGGTGGACCCGTTCGGGTTGGTGGTCGCGCTGCAGAGGTGCCCCAGGCCGCCCGTCGCCAGGATGACCGAGGGCGCGCTGATGATGCCGACACCATCGGGGCGGGCCACCAGCACTCCGGTCACGCCGGCCTCGTCGTGCAGGACCTGTAGCGCGACATGGCTGCTGCGGATGTCCAGCGTGCACGCGGCGCCGTCGAGGGTGCGCTGCACCTCGGCCCCGGTCGCGTCGCCTCCGGCGTGCACCACCCGTCGCCGGGAGTGGCCGCCTTCGCGGGTCACGTCCCAGGTGCCGGGTACGGCTTCGTCGAAACGTGCTCCGTTCCCGACCAATTCGGTGACCGCGCGATAGCCGTCGGCGACGATCGAGTACACCGCGTCCGGGTCGCACAGTCCCGCACCGGCCGTCAGCGTGTCGCTCACGTGGGCGTCGACGGAGTCGTCGTTGTCCGGCAACACCACCGCGATGCCGCCCTGCGCGTAGTGGGTCGCCGTGACCCCGCGCGTCTGGGCCGCCTTGTTCAGGACGACGACCGCGGCGCCGGCGCGGTGGGCGGCCAGCGCGGCGGCCAGACCGGCCACGCCCATGCCGATGACGACGACGTCGGCGCTGTCGCGCCACACCGGACGGGTGGTCATTCGCCACCGCCGGGCTGGCCGATGGCGATCATGCGCTGCACGCTGCGCCGGCCCGCCGCCGCGACGTCGGGATCGACGTGGACTTCGTCGGCGCCTTCCACCAGGCAGCGCAGCAGCGCGGCCGGGGTGATCATCTTCATGTACTTGCACGACGCGCGGTCATTGACCGCCTGGAAGTCGACTTCTGGTGCCGCCCTGCGCAATTGGTGAAGCATGCCGACCTCGGTGGCGACCAGCACCTTGCGCGCGCGGGTCTCGTGCGCGGCGTCGAGCATGCCGCCGGTGGACAAGATCTTGACCCGCTCGGCCGGAAAGGCGCCCTCGCCGGCCAGGTACAGAGCCGAAGTGGCACAACCACATTCGGGGTGCACGTACAACTCGGCGTCGGGGTTGGCGCGGGCCCGCTCGGCGAGCTCGTCGCCGTTGATGCCGGCGTGCACATGGCATTCGCCGGCCCAGATGTGCAGGTTCTTGCGGCCGGTCACCCGGCGCACGTGCGCGCCCAGGAACTGGTCGGGGCAGAACAGAACCTCGCGGTCGGGGTCGATGGAGGCGACGACGTCGACGGCGTTCGACGAGGTGCAGCAGATGTCGGTGAGCGCCTTGACCTCAGCCGTGGTGTTGACGTAGGAGACGACGACGGCGTCGGGGTGCTCGGCCTTCCACGCGCGCAGGTCGTCGGGAGTGATCGAGTCGGCCAGGGAGCAGCCGGCCCGCTGATCCGGGATCAGCACGGTCTTGTCCGGGCTCAGGATCTTGGCGGTCTCGGCCATGAAGTGCACGCCGCAGAACACGATGGTGTCCTCCGGCGCCTCGGCGGCGATCCGCGACAGCGCCAGCGAATCCCCTACGTGATCGGCGACGTCCTGGATCGCCGGCAGCTGGTAGTTGTGTGCCAGCACGGTGGCCCCGCGCAGGCGCGCCAATCGGCGGATCTCGGCTGCCCACTGCGCGTCGCCGTCGACTCCGGCATAGCCGGCAGGCGTGCTGATGATGCGGGCCGCGAGCTCATCGGAGATGGCGCCGACCCGCGACTCGGCGAGCGTGTCCATGCGATTCAAGATCGTCATGGCGGCTCCTTTCGCACTCAGGAGGTTTTCGACTTACAATCGAAAACATGCCTCATGGTAGCACCGCCCACGAAGTGCTCGCCGTCGTGTTCCAGGTTCGCATGGTTACCGACGGCCCTCGCAGCGGGAAACCCCAGCTGAACGTGCTGTTATGGCAGCGCGCACAGGATCCGCAGCGGGGCGCGTGGTCGCTGCCGGGCGGCCGGCTGCGCAACGACGAGGACATGATCACCTCGGTGCGCCGCCAGCTTGCCGAGAAGGTCGATCTGAAGGAGCTGTCCCACCTCGAACAGCTCGCGGTGTTCTCCGATCCGCGACGGGTCCCGGACGTGCGGATGATCGCCTCGACGTTCCTCGGACTGGTGCCCTCCCCCGCCACCCCCGAACTGCCCCCGGACACCCGGTGGCATCCGGTGAACGCGCTCCCGCCGATGGCCTTCGACCACGGGACGATGGTGGCCCACGCCCGCACCCGGCTGGTCGCCAAGATGTCCTACACGAACATCGGATTCGCCTTGGCACCAAGGGAATTCGCATTGTCCACGCTGCGCGACATCTATGGCGCGGCACTGGGTTATCAGGTCGACGCGACCAATCTGCAGCGCGTGCTGGCGCGGCGCAAGGTCATCACGGCGACCGGGACCATCGCCCAGTCGGGCCGCAGCGGCGGGCGCCCGGCCGCGCTGTACCGGTTCACCGACTCCCAGTTGCGGGTAACCGACGAATTTGCCGCACTGCGACCCCCTGGATAGGCCTGACAATAAATTGGGACCAACAGATTGTGACCAGCGGCACGCGCAGCGGTTTTAGGCATGTCGGCGGTTTGTACAGTAACTTGTATAAGAGTTGGATAAGGCGAAATAAGATTCTAGTAAGAGGCGCTGGCCGCCGAGAGCAGCCGGCGCCGCGTTGTGACTAGCCTGACCGCAGCCCCGATTCGGGACCACCGGGCGCGACGAGGGCCACGAAGGGAGCCTTAATGGTGGAGCTCGCGAAGCTGGGAGGCGAAACCGGGGCCGAGTGGATCGGCCGACCCCCGCACGAGGAATTGCAGCGCAAGGTCCGCCCGCTGCTCCCCGCGGACGACCCGTTCTACCAGCCGCCCGCCGGCTTCCAGCACGCCGCGCCCGGCACCGTGCTGCGTACCCGGGAGGTCGAACTGGCCTTCATGGGCCTGATTCCGCAGTCGATCACGGCGACTCAGTTGCTGTACCGGACAACCGACATGAACGGCAATCCCGAGGCCACGGTGACGACGGTGCTGCTTCCGAAGGAAGTCGCACCCGGCAAGACCATGCCGCTGCTGTCCTACCAATGCGCCATCGACGCCATCTCGTCCCGGTGCTTCCCCTCCTATGCGCTGCGACGCCGCGCCAAGGCCGTCGGCTCGCTGGCCCAGCTGGAGCTGCTGCTGATCAGCGCCGCCGTCGCCGAGGGGTGGGCGGTATCGGTACCTGACCACGAGGGCCTGCACGGGTTGTGGGGCACGCCGTACGAACCCGGTTACCGGGTCCTGGACGGCCTGCGGGCCGTGCTCAGTTCGGAGCGCCTCGGCGTCCCCGCTTCGGCACCGATTGGGCTGTGGGGCTACTCCGGTGGCGGCCTGGCCAGCGCGTGGGCGGCGGAGATGTGCGGCGACTACGCCCCCGAACTCGACATCGTCGGCGCGGTGCTGGGATCGCCGGTCGGCAACCTCGGGAACACCTTCAAGCGCCTCAACGGCAGCCTGCTCGCCGGCCTGCCCGCGATGGTCGTGGCCGCACTCACGCACGCCTACCCCGACCTCGACGCGGTCATCAAGGAGCACGCCAACGAAGACGGCCTGGCCATGCTCGAGAGCATGGAGCGGATGACGACGGCGGAAGCGGTCATCTCGATGGCCAAGAAGAACATGGCTGACTACCTGGACGAGCCGCTCGACGACATTCTGGCCACCCCGGCCGTCGCGCACGTCTTCGACAGCACCACCCTGGGCGTCGCCGTACCGACGCCGCCGGTGCTGATCGTGCAGGCTGTGCACGACTACCTCATCGGCGTCGACGACATCGATGCGCTGGCCGACGCCTATTCAGCGGGCGGCGCCGACGTCACCTACCACCGCGACGCCTTCAACGAGCACATGCTGCTGCACCCGCTGTCGTCGCCGATGGCGTTGCGCTGGCTCATCGACCGGTTTGCCGGCCGACCCATCACCGACCACCTGATCCGGACCACCTGGCCCACCATGTTCAACCCGATGACCTACGTCGGCATGGCCCGCCTGGTCAAGATCGCAGCCAAGGTCATCACCGGCCGGAAGATCCACCGTCGCCCGCTTTAAGGGGTTACCGGTCTAGGGCGTTACCGGACCGGCGGGAACGGGCGGCAGCACGGCCGGGCGCGGGTCGACGGGCGGATAGCCGCCCAGATCGTCGCGCACCGTCCCGGTAGCCGCGAGGGCGTAGATCAACGCCGCGGTGGCCGTCGGCGAGAGCAGCGTGGCGGCGATCTGCAGCGGCAGGTGACCGAAGAACACCGGTGGCGCCTGCCTGACGTAGGTCACGTTGTGATCGCCCGACGCCAGCGCGACCGTGTCGAAATTCAGTGCGCCGTAACGCAATAGGACCAGGAGCGCCCCGACGCCCGCGGCGGCCGCGGCGGCGCCGATCAGCCCGAGCGTGAGCGCGGCGACCATCTGCGGCCCCCGATGGTCGCGCCACTGCCACACCGCCACGGCGGCCACCACCGCCAGCACGCCCAGCAGCCCGAGCAGGATGAAGGGCGCCACGAAGAAGTTCTGCGATTCGCTGCCCAGGTAGTCGTGCACCCGCTCGCCCTTGCGGCTGACCGCCACCACGGCGTGAACCGGCGGGGCGATCCACGCCCAGAGGGCGCCGACCAGGACACCCGCGGCGCTCAGGACCAGCACCACGGTGAGCAACGCCCGCTTACGGGACGTGCGCGGACCCGCCGGTGGTTGCACCGGCCCGGGGACGTCCGTAACCGCTTCCTCCGTCATTTCTGGGTCATTTCTGGGTCATTTCTGGGCCTCCAGGTCGGCCGAGTCCACCTGTCCATGCCGTGAGCACCGCGCCCACCAGCCGTCGGGGCGAACCTGCACGATCATCCGGCGTCCGCATTCGGCGCAGAACCGGGGCGGCTCCAGACCCAGTTGAGCGGCCGTGGGTGTGGCCGTGCCCGCCGGCTCCCCGGTGTAGACGTTGTAGACGCCGGCTCCGACCGGAGCGCCCAGATTTCCCGCCACGCTCTTCTTTCTACAAGCTCGCGTTGAGCGCCTTGAGCGGCATCTGCAGGTCGTCGAGCAGTTCCAGGTCGGCCTCGGCGGGACGGCCGAGCGTGGTCAGGTAGTTACCGACGATCACGGCGTTGATCCCGCCCAGAATCCCCTGCTTGGCACCCAGGTCGCCGAGGGTGATCTCGCGGCCACCGGCGAACCGCAACATGGTTCGCGGCAGCGCCAGCCGGAACGCCCCGACCGCTTTGAGGGCTTCGCTGGCCGGCAACACCTCCAAGTCACCGAACGGCGTACCGGGGCGCGGGTTCAGGAAGTTCAGCGGCACCTCGTGCGGATCGAGTTCGGCCAGTTCGGCGGCGAATTCCGCGCGCTGCTCCAGCGTTTCGCCCATGCCCAGGATGCCGCCGCAGCACACCTCCATACCGGCCTCGCGCACCATCGACAGGGTTTGCCAGCGCTCTTCCCAGGTGTGCGTGGTGACGACGTTGGTGAAGAAGGAGCGAGCGGTTTCCAGGTTGTGGTTGTAGCGGTGCACGCCCATCGCCGCCAGCCGCTCGACCTGCTCGGCGCTCAACATCCCCAGCGAGCAGGCGATGTGGATCTCTACCTCGTTGCGGATCGCTTCGATGCCGGCCGCGACCTGCGCGAGCAGTCGCTCGTCGGGCCCGCGCACCGCGGCCACGATGCAGAACTCGGTCGCTCCGGACTTGGCCGTCTGCTTGGCGGCCTCGACCAGACTGGGGACGTCCAGCCAGGCGCTGCGCACCGGGGACTGAAACAGCCCGGACTGCGAGCAGAAGTGACAGTCCTCCGGGCAGCCGCCGGTTTTGAGGCTGATGATGCCCTCGACCTCGACCTCCGGCCCGCACCAGCGCATCCGCACCTCGTGGGCCAGCGCAAGCAGTTCCTCGAGCCGGCCATCGGGCAACTGCAGGACTTTCAGCACCTGATCCTTGGTCAAGCCCTCGCCGCGCTCCAGCACCTGCTCGCGGGCGATCGCCAGAATGTCGGAATCAGTGCCATCCTGGCCGGTGTCGCTGGTCGGTCGAGTTGGCGCTTGGGTCACCGGGTACTCCCCTATTTGTCGATCGCGTCCGAGCCTGGCCGGACCACATCTGCGTCTCACGGCCGCGTCGTTGTGGCAGCCGGAATGAAATGGTGTTCAGGTTAGGGTAGCGGGCGCCGCGTCGGCGAATGCCGCGCGGGCGCACCGGCGCGACGTAGCTGACTCCGGAAATAGGGGGTATGGACACCACCATGAGCGATCCGCCCGTCACCTATCTGGCCGACCACGGGATCTGGCTGGCCATACCGGCGTTTCTGCCCGCGCTGATCGTCGTCGGGGTGGTGTTGTACGTCGCAATGCGAAACCGTCGGAGCTCTGACAAAAAGCAGGATTGACCAGCCCCTCATTTGGGCATTACAGGTTCGTCCTAGTCGGCATCGGCGGTGCGCAAACGGGAGGCGATCGCGGTGATATTGACAGTTGTTGCGGAGGCACCGGCGGCTCGCGGAGCCGCCCTGAACCAGGTAATCGGGCTTTCGGTCGCCGCGTTGGTCATCACGCTGGGCATGCTGGCCATCGGCTGGGCGCACCGCACCCGCCGGATCATGTGGCTGGAGCGGTTCGCCGACTGGCTCGGGGTCAAGTTCAAGCGCCCGTCCTGGGTGGCGCTGCCGGTGCTGGTGTACACCTCATCGATCATCTGCGCGCTGTTCGGTTTCATCTGGGACGTCAGCTGGCACATCGGCGAAGGTCGCGACCCGGGCCCGCTCGCCAATCCGGCGCACTACTTCATCATCTTCGGGCTGTTCGGGATCTTCCTGGCCGGCATGATCGCCATCGTGCTGCCGTTCGATGAGCCCGGCCCGGCACCGGTGCGCATCACCGACCACTGGCATGCGCCCGTCGGCGGCATATTGATGGCGGGCTGCGGAATGTACGCGCTGTTCGGATTTCCGCTCGATGACATCTGGCATCGCATCTTCGGCCAGGACGTCACGCTGTGGGGACCGACGCACCTGATGATGATCGGCGGCGCGGGGCTCTCGCTGTTCTCGGTGCTGATGCTCGAGTACGAGGGCGGACGGGCGCTGCCGGACGCACCGCCCGAGAAGCCGTTCGTCCGCTTCCTGCGCTACCTGTCCTGCGGTGGTCTGCTGATCGGCCTGTCCGTCTACCAGATCGAATACGACTTTGGCGTGCAGCAGTTCCGCCTGGCATTTCATCCGATGATGATCGCCGGCGTCGCGGCGCTGGCGCTGGTTGTGGCCCGGATGACGCTGGGCAAGGGCGCCGCGATCATCGCGGCCCTGTTCGCCATCGCGCTGCGTGGGGCGGTGGCATTCACCGTCGGGCCCGTCCTGGGCGCTCCGATCAACTGGTTCCCGCTCTACCTCGGACCGGCACTGATCGTCGAGTTGGTTGCCCTCACTCCCCTGTTCAAGCGCCCCATCGCCTACGGCGCCGTCACCGGCCTGTTGGTGGGCACCGTCGGCCTCTGGCTGAGTTCGCTGTGGGTCGGTGCGGTCTACCACTACCCCTGGCCGACCAGCATGTGGGGCGAGGCCCTGGCCATGTCGGTGCCGGTCGCGGTGATGATGGGCCTGTGCGGGGCGATGACGGGGATGGTGCTGACCGGCCAGCGGCTGCCGGGCCGTGCGATCGGCATCGCGATCGTCGCGGCGACCGTCGTGGTGATCGGCGGCGCCGTGGCCAACGGGTTGCACATCAACATCCCGAGCAAGAACACCGCCACCATCAAGCTCACCGAGTTGCCCAGCGACCCCGGCAAGCAGATGGTGTCGGCGGACGTTCAGATCAACCCGCCGGACCTGATCAAGGACGACCCCGACTGGGTGTCGATCACGTCCTGGCAGGGAAAGATGGAGAACCAGCGCGGTCTGGTCGTCGATCGGCTGCAGCGGGTCGGCCCGGGGCATTACCGCAGCACCCAGCCGATCCCGGTCTGGGGCTCCTGGAAGACCCTGCTGCGCGTGCAGGACGGCTACACCATGACCGCCGTGCCGATCTACGCACCGGCCGACGAGGCGATTCCGGCTCCCGAGATCCCGGCCCAGCCGGTGATCACCCGGCCGTTCGTTCTGGAGAACACGATCCTGCAGCGCGAACGCGATCCGAGTGCGCCGGCGTGGCTGTTCACCACCGGTTCGATCCTGGTGCTGATCTTCACGCTGATGGTGATCGCGGCCCTGACCTGGGGCGCCGGCCGGATCAACGGCGAGACGACCAAGCCCCGGCGAGTGGAGGAGGAAGCCCATCCCCTCCCCAAGGCGGCCTGACTCGATGACGGCACGCATTCTCGCCGCCGTCTGGGCGGCCGCGCTGACCTGCGCACTGGTCGGCTGCGGTGGTAGCAAGCCGGGCACCCACTCCAGCAGCCCCGCGCCGGGGGCGACGACTACCAGCGGGCAGGCCGGCGGACTGACGATCGAGGTCGCCATCGCCAACGGCCAGGTGACACCCACCAACGCCACGCTGCAGGCCCGGGTGAAGGAGCAGATCACGCTGCGGGTCACCAGCGACGTCGCCGACGAGCTGCACGTGCACTCGGTGCCCGACCACAAGTTCGAGATCGCGGCGGCGCCCAACCAGACCTTCCAGTTCAGCGTCGACGTTCCCGGCACGGTCGACGTGGAGCTGCATCACCTCAAGCGCACAATCGCCACCATCCAAGTCCAGCCGTGACCGGTGCCGGGGCGGTCCTGGCGCATGGCCTCGGCGGGTCGAATGACCTTCCCGTCCCCTACACCTTCGCGCTGATCGGTGCGGCGTGGGCACTGACGTTCACGTTCGCTCTGGTCGCCCTGGCCTGGAAGCGGCCGCGGTTCGATCCGGACAAGCCGGGACACGCCCTGCCGGACGTCGTCACCCGGTTGGTCGATGCCCGTGCCACCCGGTGCGCGGTGGCGGTACTGGCGTTGCTGTTCGCGGCGTGGGTGCTGCTGGCGGGACTGTTCGGGTCGCAGACGCAGGCCAATGGCCTCCTCGGCGCGTTCTACGTGTTGCTGTGGGTCGGGCTGGTGGCGCTGTCGCTGATTTTCGGGCCGGTGTGGCGGGTCGTCTCCCCGGTGCGGACGGTGTACGTCGTGCTGCGCCGGCTCCTGCCGGAGCGGCTGGGACGGGCACGGTTCTCCTATCCCGAGAGCTGGGGCTACCGTCCGGCCGCTCTCGGTTTGTTCGCGTTCGTCTGGATGGAACTGGCCAGTCCCGACTCGGCCTCGGTGTTCGCGGTGAAGATCTGGCTGCTGGTCTACAGCGTCGTGCTGTTCGTTGGCGCGTGGCTGTGCGGGCAGCGCTGGTTCGCGCGGGTGGACCCGTTCGGTGTCTACAGCATGGCAGTGTCGCGGTTGTCGCCGTTCTGGCGCAATCGCGAGACCGGCAAGATCGTCGTCGGCAACCCGTTCGACCATCTGCCGTCGCTGCCGGTGCGGCCCGGTGTGGTGATGGTGCTGGCGGTGCTGCTTGGCTCGACGGCGTTCGACAGCTTCTCGGCGTCGCCGACGTGGCGCAATTTCGCCGACGGCGTCGCGCGCGGCGCGCACGGGGTGCCCGAAACGCTGACGTCATCGGCGCTGCGCACCGTCGGTCTGATCGTGTTCATTTCGATTGTGGCACTGACCTTTTCACTGGCGGCGCGGGCGACGGGCGGAGTTGAAGCCGAGCAGCGGCGGGCCCTACCCGGCCAGATGGCACATTCGCTGATTCCGATCGTGGTCGGCTACATCTTCGCGCACTACCTGACCTACCTGGTGGAGCGCGGCCAGCAGGCCGTCATTGCGCTCGCCGATCCGCTGGGCCGGGGTTGGGATCTGTTGGGACTATCGCACCAGCAGGTGGCGTACGTGTTGTCCATGCACCCGGCGGTGCTGTCCACCGTCAAGGTGGCCTGTGTTGTCACCGGGCACATCGTGGCGGTCATCGCCGCGCACGACAAAGCGCTGCGGCTGCTGCCGTCCGCTCATCAGCTCACCGGGCAGCTCACCATGATGCTGGTGATGGTCGGCTACACGTTCATGGGCCTGTATTTGCTGTTCGGCGGTTAACCCAGCGCGAACTCGACTCGTTGGTCGCCATCCCAGCGGCGTAAGCCGGCGAAGCGGCCCTCGAACTGCGTCGGCCGGCCCGCGATCGCCAGCGCCGCGGCCAGATGTGCGGCCTCCATCCGGCGAGCCAGCGTGACATGTGCCGTCCACTGGCCGGGCAGGCTGTTGGCCATCGGCTCCGGCAGCAGGTGCGGACCACACAGCCGATGTACCTCGGCATGCAGATCCAGCAGGTCGCGCGACGGCACGATCAACCGGGTGAGCACGATGTTGCTCCGGCCGAACAACACGGGTGCACCGATTACGCACCGCAGGGGCAGCCCGCGCGCCACGGGTATCAGCAGTTCGTCGACGTCGGGGTCGATGCGTTGGGCCACCGCCACCGTCACATGCGGACGGCCGGGCGGAACCCGGATCGGAAGACCCGCCTTTTTCAACGCGCCGAGGTCGTCCCACATGCGCTGCAGGAGGGCTTCGGTGTCGGGGTCGAAGAGCAACTCGATGGAATGGGCCATCAGGACACCAGGGACCTGACCCAGTCGCCGTCGAACGCGGCCGCGCTGATTGCCGCGAAGTCACCGCCGGCGCCGGCGCCCGCGGGCAGCGCCGCTCGCACCGGCGCCAGGCTTTCGAGCGCTGACCGGTTGGACGTCTCGACGATGCCGGGCCGCCGCGGCCAACTGCCGATCACCAGACCGGAACATGAAACATGTTGTGTCGCAAGTGCTTCCAGGGTCAGCGCGGTGTGGTTGAGGGTGCCCAGACCGGCTCTGGTCACTACCAGCACGGCTGCCTTCAGGTCGACGGCGAGGTCCCGCAGGGTGACACCCCCGGCGGCGAGTTCCACCAGCAGCCCGCCGGCGCCCTCCACCAACGTCAACCGTCCCGGCCGGTCCAGCCGACGGATCAGCTGCAGCACCTCATCGCCGCTGGGCAGCGACATGCCGGCCTGCCCGGCCGCGGCCACCGGCGACATGGGCAGCGGGTAGCGCGCCAGGCCGGCCAGTTCGGTGACCCCGGACAGCCGGCCCACCTCGGCGAGGTCGTCGTCGCCGCCGGCGGTGCCGGTCTGGGCGGGCTTGCACACCGCCACATGGATGCCGAGTCGGCGGGCGCAGGACGCCAGCGCCGCGGTCGCGATCGTCTTTCCGACCCCCGTATCGGTCCCGGTGACGACCAGTACCGTCAACGGCGGACGCTCGAGAGCACCTCGGCGAGCACGCGCCGCGCCAGGTCGAGTTCGTCGGCGCTCAGCGAGGCGCGCGCGGTCAGCCGCAGCCGGGATGTCCCCGCGGGTACCGTCGGCGGCCGGAAGCAGCCCACCTTGACGCCCGCGTCCAGGCAGTCGGTCGCCGCGGCCAGCGCGACCTCGGGATCACCCAGGATCACCGACACCACCGCCGACTGTGGAACCTCAGCGACGCCACACACCCGGGCCAGCTCGGCGGCGTGGCCGAGCACCGCCCCGGGTCGCCACGGCTCGGCCTCCAGGATGTACAGCGCGGCCAGCGCGGCGCCCACCGCGGCGGGTGCCAGGCCGGTGTCGAAGATGAACGGCCGCGCCGCGTCAATCAGATGGGCCCGCACCTCGGCCGGGCCCAGGACCACGCCGCCCTGGCTGCCCAACGCCTTGGACAGCGTCGTCGTAACCACCACATCCGGCGAACCGGCCAGCCCGACCTCGTGCAACAGGCCGCGACCGCCGCCGCGCACCCCGAGGCCGTGCGCCTCGTCGACGATCAGCAGCGCACGGTGCCGGCGGCACACGTCGTGCAATTCGCGCAGCGGCGCCAGCGCCCCGTCGGCGCTGAATACCGAGTCGGTGACGACGACGGCGCGCTCCTCGTCGCGCGCGGCCAATGCCGATTCCACGGCGCTGACGTCGCGATTGGGCGTCACGACCACCCGCGCGCGGGACAGCCGGCAGGCGTCGACCAGTGAGGCGTGCGAGTAGGCGTCGGACACCAGCAGTGAGCCGGGGCCGGAAAGGCTGACGACCGCACCGAGGTTGGCGGTGTAGCCGGAGGAGAACACCAGCCCCGCGGCGGCGCCGACGTACTCGGCGAGCTCGGTCTCAAAGTGGGCGTGCAATTCGGTGTCGCCGGTGACCAGACGCGAACCGGTGGCCCCGGCACCCCAGACCCGCAGTGCCTGCACCCCGCCGTCGATGACGTCGGGATGCTGGGACAGACCGAGGTAGTCGTTGGAGGCCAGGTCGAGTTCGGTGCTCACCGGGGGCCGTGGCCGCAGGGAACGTCGCAGTCCGGCCTCGCGGCGCTGCGCCTCCACCGCTTCCAGCCAGGCCAGCGGGGACGTCTCGGTTGACTTCATCGCTGATCAGACTACGAGCCGCGCAACGTTGACCATCGCCGAGGTGATCTGAGCGATCTCGTCGGACGTGCAGACATACGGCGGCATCGCGTACACGAGATTGCGGAACGGGCGCAGCCACACCCCGCAGTCCAGCGCCGCCGGCGTCGCCACCGCCAGATCCACCGCCCGGTCGCATTCGATGACGCCGATGCCCCCGCACACCCGCACGTCCGTCACGCCTGGCAGCGCGCGGGCCGGTTCCAGTCCGTCGGTCAGCCCGTCCGCGATCTCGGCGACACGGGATCGCCAGTCCTGGCCCAGCAACACCTCGACGCTGGCCACCGACACCGCGCACGCCAGTGGGTTGGCCATGAACGTCGGCCCGTGCATCAGGGCGCCGGCGGTGCCGCCGCTGATGGTGTGGGCGATGTCCGTGCTGCACAGGGTCGCGGCCAGGCTGAGATACCCGCCGGTGAGGGCCTTGCCGACGCACATGATGTCCGGGCTGACACCGGCGTGGTCGGCGGCGAACAGCTCACCGGTGCGACCGAAGCCGGTGGCGATCTCATCGAAGATGAGCAGCACCCGGTGACGACGGCAGATGTCGGCCAGGTCGCAGAGGTAACTCGGGTCGTGGAAGCGCATCCCGCCCGCCCCCTGCACCACGGGCTCGACGATGACGGCGGCCAGTTCGGCGGCGTGGTCGGCAAGTTGAGCCTCGAATGCCGCGCTGTAGGCGGGGTCGTAGTCGCGCGGCACCTGCGGGGCGAAGACCTGCGGAACCAGCACGTCGGCCCACAGCGAGTGCATACCTCCGTCGGGGTCACAGACGCTCATCGGCGTGAAGGTGTCGCCGTGGTAGCCGCCACGCCACGTCATCAGGCGATGCTTGGCCGGTTGGTCCAGGCTGCGCCAGTACTGCAGCGCCATCTTGACCGCGACCTCCACCGACACCGACCCGGAGTCGCTGAAGAACACGGTGTCCAGCCCGGCGGGGGTGATCTCCACCAGCAGTTGGGCCAGCCAGGCCGCCGGCTCGTGCGTCAGACCACCGAACATGACGTGGTTCATGGTGCCGAGCTGTGCGGTCATCGCCGCATCCAGCACCGGGTGTCCGTGGCCGTGAATGGCGGTCCACCACGAGCTCATCGCGTCCAGCACCTGGACCGGGTGGTCGTCGCGGATCAGCGTGAGCCAGGCGCCGCGCGCGGCGACAGCCACCACCGGCGGTATCGCTTCGCTGCCGATCGTGCTGTAGGGATGCCACAGGTGAGCGGCATCGATCGCGCTGATCTGCGCGGGCGTCAACCCGGGATCCGCTTGTCCGGCCACTGGCATAGAAGCCACGAAAGCCGACCTTAGTCGGTTGCGGTCGCAGAAAACCCGTTCATCGGGAAGCATGCAGGGCATGGCAGCACCGGATCAGTCCCAAGACGCGGATCAGGAGGTCGAGGGACCGCGAATCATCAGGCTGCGCTTGGTGCCCTGGGATGTCATCACAATGTTCGTGCTGCTGGCGTTGCTGATCGCCGCGGTCACGCTGACCAGCTGGCCGACGCGGCTGTTCTCTTTCACCGACAACGTCTGCCAGGGTGACGACTGCCCCATGGTGCCGTTCGGGTTGAACTTCTACATCTACCCGCTGATGTGGGGCGGTATCGGCGCGGCCGGGACCGCCGCGCTGCTCGGCCCGTTCGTGTCGCTGGTGAAGGGATGGTTCATGTCCTTCTGGCCGATCGTCGCGGTCGGCGTGCTCAGCCTGGCCTCGGTTGTGTGCCGGGCCCTGACGGATTTCAGCAACACGTTCGGCCGCTGACACGCTCGCGCAACATCACGCGCCAGCAACGTCTATGAGACCGAAATCACAACTGGCATCACGGGATTGAGCCTCTCAATCACCGTCCGGTCACGTTCCTACAAATAATGTTTCGCCCCTCTGGCGGTCACTTATCTCTGTTGTCAAAGTGTCTGTAGTGACTGGTGTGATTTCACTCGGGCTAACCCGAACGGCTCACGCCATCAAGTCCAGCGGCGCTCGGCCCCGAAGAGGCGGCCCTTCGCAACTGAACGGCGCGGATGCGCGCGGTCACCGCGCTGAGGCACAGAGGGGCCACCCGGCCCCAGGAAACGAGGGAACGAAATGAAACGCGCTTACGCCTTCGCGATCGGGCTGGTGATGTTCGTGGCGCCGATGGCGACTGTCGCGGTGACAGCCTCCGCTGATCCGTACACCCGCAGCAATGACTACCAACAGATGGCCGACACCGTGATCGCGCGCGGACTCTCGCAGCGCGGCGTCCCGTTCTCGTGGGCCGGCGGCGGTGTTACCGGCCCCACCCGCGGGACCGGTTCGGGCATCAACACCGTCGGTTTCGACGCCTCGGGCCTCATGCAGTACGCCTACGCCGGCGCCGGGCTGAAGCTGCCGCGTTCCTCGGGCCAGATGTACCGGGTCGGCGAGCGGGTGCTGCCCCAGCAGGCCCGCAAGGCCGACTTGATCTTCTACGGCCCCGAAGGCACCCAGAGCGTCGCGATGTACCTCGGAAACGGTCAGATGCTCGAGGTCGGTGACGTCGTGCAGGTCTCGCCCGTTCGGGCCAGCGGCATGTCGCCGTACCTGGTCCGCATCCTGGGGACCAACTCGTTGCAGACGGGGCCGGTGCAGCCGGCGCCGCAAGCCCCGGCCCAGACGGTGCCCGGCCAGCAGGCGCCGGCCCAGACCATCCCCGGCCAGCAAGCCCCGGCCCAGACCATTCCCGGCCAGCAAGCCCCGGCCCAAGCGGTCCCCGGCCAGCAAGCCCCGGCCCAGACGGTCCCCGGCCAACAGGCCCCGGCGCAGACAGTCCCCGGCCAACAGGCCCCGGTGCAGCAGGCACCATTGCAGCAGCAAGCGCTTCAGCCGCCGCTGCAGCAGGTGATCCCCCAGCCGGCGGCTCCCCTGGTTCCGACACCGCAGCCGCCGCTGCAGCTGATGCCGGCGCAACCGGCCCCCGCCGTCACCGCTCCGCGGTAAAAAGCCCGGAACGTTCGCGGGATCTCCCCAGCCGCCGCTTGCTCCCGAAAGGAGCAGGCGGCGGTTTTCGGTAAGTTAGCGGTGACCATGCCGACACCGTCACCGCCTCCGACCCCGGCTGCCACCAGGCAATCCGCCGGAATGGGCACGCGCGCGGCCGGTTTCTACCGGCACGATCTCGACGGTCTGCGCGGCATCGCGATCGCTCTGGTCGCCGTATTTCACATCTGGTTCGGCCGGGTGTCCGGCGGCGTTGACGTGTTCCTGGCGTTGTCCGGGTTCTTCTTCGGCGGCAAGGTGTTGCGCGCGGGGCTGGGGGGGAGGTTGTCCCCGGCGACCGAGGTGGTCCGGCTCATCCGCCGGCTGCTGCCCGCGCTGGTCGTGGTGCTGGCCGCGTGCGCACTACTCACCGTACTGATCCAGCCGCAGACCCGCTGGGAAGCGTTCGCCGACCAGAGCCTCGCCAGCCTCGGCTACTACCAGAACTGGGAACTGGCCAACTCGGCGGCGGACTACCTGCGCGCCGGCGAGTCGGTCAGCCCGTTGCAGCACATCTGGTCGATGTCGGTGCAGGGCCAGTTCTATGTGGCGTTCCTGGTGCTCGTCGCCGCCGTCGCCTACCTGGGCCGGCTTCTTGGCAAGCACGTGCGCACAGCGTTCGTGGTGCTGCTCAGTGCACTGACGGTCGCGTCGTTCGGGTACGCGATCATCGCCCACCACGCCTACCAGGCGACCGCGTACTACAACAGCTTCGCGCGAGCGTGGGAACTGCTGCTGGGCGCGCTGGTAGGCGCCGTGATCCCGTACATCCGCTGGCCGATGTGGCTGCGGACGGTGGTCGCCACGGTGGCGCTGGCGGCGATCCTGTCCTGCGGTGCCCTGATCAACGGCGTGCAGGAGTTCCCCGGCCCGTGGGCGCTGGTGCCGGTCGGCGCCGCGATGCTGATGATCATGGCCGGGGCCAACATGGCCGCCGACCCGGCCACACGCGGCCGGATGCCCCTGCCCAACCGTGTGTTGGCGGTCGGGCCGCTGGTGACGCTGGGCGCGATGGCCTATTCCCTGTACCTGTGGCACTGGCCGCTGTTGATCTTCTGGCTCTCCTACACCGGCCATCGCCAAGCCAACTTCTTCGAGGGTCTCGGCGTGCTGCTGGTGTCGGGCGTGCTGGCGTACCTGACCACCCGGCACGTCGAAGACCCGTTGCGCTACCGGGCAACTACGGCACCGGCCGCGCCGGTGCCCTGGCGACTGCGGTGGCGGCGGCCGACGATCGCGCTGGGATCGGTGGTGGCGCTGCTGGGTGTCACGCTGACCGCGACGTCGTTCACCTGGCGCGAACACCTGGTCGCCGAACGCGCCGGCGGCAAAGAACTCAGCGGACTCAGCGCCGCCGACTACCCGGGCGCGCGAGCCTTGGTGAACCACGTGCGGGTGCCGAAACTCCGGATGCGGCCAACCGTGCTGGAAGTCAAGGAAGATCTTCCCGCCTCCACCCGGGACGGGTGCATCAGCGACTTCGTCAACCCGACCGTGGTGAACTGCACCTACGGCGACAACGATGCGCCCCGGACCATCGCGCTGGCGGGCGGATCGCATGCCGAACATTGGCTTCCCGCACTGGACCTGCTCGGTCGGCTGCACCACTTCAAAGTGGTGACCTACCTCAAGATGGGCTGCGCGTTGTCCACCGAACAGGTGCCGCTGATCATGGGCAACAACGCGCCCTATCCCCAATGCCGGCAGTGGGTCGAGACGACGATGGCCAAGCTGGTCACCGATCGACCCGACTACGTGTTCACCACGTCGACCCGGCCCTGGAACATCAGGTCCGGGGACGTGATGCCAGCCACCTACATCGGGATCTGGCAAACGTTGTCCGACAACAACATTCCCATCCTCGGGGTCCGGGATACGCCGTGGCTGGTCAAGGACGGACAACCCTTCAATCCCGCGGACTGCCTGGCCAAGGCCGGCAATTCGGAGTCCTGCGGGGTCAAGCGGTCCGATCTGCTGTCCGACCACAACGGCACCCTGGACTTCGTCGCGCAGTTCCCGCTGCTGAAGCCCATCGACTTGTCGGACGCGATCTGCCGGCCCGACACCTGCCGGGCGGTTGAGGGAAACGTGTTGATCTACCGAGATCCTCACCACCTGACGCCGACCTACATGCGGACTCTGGCGCCCGAACTCGGGCGGCAGATCGCGGCGATCACCGGTTGGTGGTGACAAGCCTCCCAGGACAGCGGACACCGATAGGGTCGAGTGATGTCGTCGACGGAGCGTGGGAACGAGAGTTCATATGACGGCGCGGACGGCTCGCCCGAGCTGGTGACGGTGTGGCCCGGGGCCCCATTTCCGCTTGGCGCCACCTACGACGGTGCCGGGACCAACTTTTCGCTGTTCTCCGAAGTCGCCGACCGGGTCGAGTTGTGCCTGATCGACCGCGACGGCAGCGAAACCCGGATAAACCTCGACGAGGTCGACGGCTACATATGGCACTGCTACCTCCCGACCGTCACGCCCGGACAACGCTACGGGTTCCGGGTACACGGGCCGTTCGATCCGGCGGCCGGGCACCGGTGTGATCCGAGCAAGTTGTTGCTCGACCCCTACGGCAAATCCTTCGTCGGGGACTTCGATTTCAGCCAGGCGCTGTTCTCCTACGACCTCGCGGTGGCGGCGGAGGATCCGTCCGAAACCGGTACTCCCCCGATGGTCGATTCGCTGGGTCACACCATGACCAGCGTGGTGATCAACCCGTTCTTCGACTGGGCCTCCGACCGGGCGCCGGGCACGCCGTATCACGAAACCATCATCTACGAAGCGCACGTCAAGGGCATGACCCAAACCCATCCCGGCATCCCGCACGAGCTGCGCGGCACGTATGCCGGCCTGGCGCACCCGGTGATCATCGACCACCTGAAGTCCCTGAACGTCACCGCCATCGAGCTGATGCCGGTGCACCAGTTCATGCACGACCACCGGCTGGTAGACCTGGGACTGCGAAACTACTGGGGCTACAACACATTCGGCTTCCTTGCCCCGCACTATCAATACGCGGCCACTCGCAAACCGGGCGGGGCCGTCGCCGAATTCAAGGCCATGGTGCGCACCTTCCACGAGGCCAACATCGAGGTGATCCTCGACGTCGTCTACAACCACACCGCCGAAGGAAACCAACTCGGCCCGACGATCAACTTCCGCGGCATCGACAACGCCGCCTACTACCGCCTGGTCGACGGTGACCTTCGGCACTACAAAGATTTCACCGGCACCGGCAACAGCCTGAACGTGCGGCACCCGCACACCCTGCAGCTCATCATGGACTCGCTGCGCTACTGGGTGCTCGAGATGCACGTCGACGGTTTCCGGTTCGACCTGGCGGCCACCCTGGCCCGCGAGTTCTATGACGTCGACCGGCTGTCAGCGTTTTTCGACCTGGTCCAGCAGGATCCGGTGGTCAGCCAGGTGAAGTTGATCGCCGAACCGTGGGATGTCGGCGAAGGCGGTTACCAGGTCGGGAATTTCCCAGGTTTGTGGACCGAGTGGAACGGGAAATACCGCGACACTGTGCGCGACTACTGGCGGGGCGAGCCCGCAACCCTCGGCGAGTTCGCTTCCCGGCTGACCGGGTCGTCGGACCTGTATGAGGCGACCGGCCGGCGGCCCGGCGCCAGCATCAATTTCGTCACCGCCCACGACGGCTTCACCATGCATGACTTGGTGTCCTACAACGAAAAACACAACGCCGCCAACGGGGAAGACAACCGCGACGGGGAGAGCCACAACCGGTCCTGGAACTGCGGCGTGGAAGGCCCGACCGACGACCCGGACATCATGGCGCTGCGCTGCCAGCAGATGCGCAACTTCTGGGCGACGCTGATGGTCAGTCAGGGCACCCCGATGATCTCCCACGGCGATGAGATCGGGCGCACGCAATCAGGTAACAACAACGTCTACTGCCAGGACTCCGAGTTGTCTTGGATGGATTGGTCGTTCGTCGAGAAGAACGCCGATCAGTTGGCCTGCGCCCGCAAGGTGACGCGGCTTCGTAAGAAGCATCCGGTTTTTCGGCGGCGCCGCTTCCTCCGGGGCCGGCCCATCCGCAGCGGTGAAGCCGACATCCACGACATCGCCTGGCTGACACCGGCCGGTCAGGAGATGACCGAGCAGGACTGGGACAACGATTTCGGCAAGAGCATCGCGGTGTTCCTCAATGGCCAGGCCCTCCCCGAACCGAATCGCCGTGGCGAACGCATCGTCGATGACTCGTTCCTGCTGTGTTTCAACGCCCACGACCAGGAAGTCACATTTGTCATGCCGCACGGCGACTATGCACAGCAGTGGACAGTGGAGCTGGACACCACCAGCCCGACCGGCGTGGCCGAGCGGGTGGTCGATCAAGGTGACGAGGTAGCGCTGCCCGGCCGCTCCGTGCTCATCTTGCGTAAGACGTTGTGACGTATGCCTTTTCCGGTCTCGGCAACCTACCGGTTGCAGCTGCGCGGCGCGTCCAGTGGCTTCGCGTTCACCCTCGGCGACGCTGAAAACCTGTTGGACTACCTCGATGAGCTCGGGGTGTCCCATGTCTACCTGTCCCCCGTGCTGACCGCGACCAGTGGATCCTCGCACGGTTATGACGTCACCGATCCGACGACGGTGTCGTCGGACCTCGGCGGCCCGGAGGGGCTGGCCCGGTTGTCGTCGGCGGCGCAGGCCCGCGGTATGGGCGTGGTGATCGACGTGGTGCCCAATCACGTCGGAATCGACCAGCCCGCGCAGAACGCCTGGTGGTGGGATGTTCTGCGGCACGGGCGGGACTCCGAATACGCCGGATACTTCGACATCGATTGGACGCTGGACGACGCGGGCCGAATCGTGTTGCCGTTGTTGGGATCTGACGACGACGCGGCCGATCTGACCGTGGACGGCGACCTGCTGCGACTGGGCGACCTGGCGCTTCCCATCGCCCCCGGCACCGGTAACGGCGCCGGCCCCGAGGTGCACGAACGCCAGCACTACCGCCTGGTCGGGTGGCGCAACGGGGTCGTCGGATACCGCCGGTTCTTCTCGATCACCTCGCTCGCCGGGTTGCGGCAGGAGGACCGCAGCGTGTTCGACGCCAGCCACGCGGAAGTCGCGCGCTGGTTCAGCGAGGGCATCGTCGACGGGGTTCGGATCGACCATCCCGACGGATTGGCCGATCCGGCAAGCTATTTGATCTGGCTGCGCGAGTTGGTGGGACCCGAGGCCTGGATCGTGATCGAGAAGATCCTGGCCGTTGACGAGGCCCTGGAACCCACGCTGCCGGTCGCCGGCACCACCGGTTACGACGTGCTGCGGGAGGTGGGCGGACTTTTCGTCGACCCGAGGGGCGAAGCCGCGCTGACCGAACTCGTGGGGTCCGCGGGGGTGGATTACGGCGCGATGCCGGACATGTTGGCGCAACTGAAGATTCGCGCCGCCACCGACACGCTGGGCAGTGAGCTGGCCCGGCTGCGGCGCAGCATCGTGGCGACCGCGGGTGCCGATGATCCGCGGTTGCCCGACGCGGTGGCCGCTTTACTGACTCACATCGACGTCTACCGGTGCGACTACCAGTCGCTGTCGGCGATCCTGTCCACCGCCCTGGCGAAAACCCAAGCCGCGCAACCCGACCTAGGTCCAGCGCTGGCCGTGGTGGCCGCGGCACTGGCCCGCGGCGGTGAACCCGCCACCCGCCTGCAGCAACTGTGCGGCGCGGTGACGGCGAAGGCGGTCGAAGACTGCCTGTTCTACCGCGACGCCCGCCTGGTATCGCTCAACGAGGTCGGCGGCGAACCGCACCGGTTCGGTGTCGGCGCCGCCGAATTCCACCAGAGTTCGGCCACCCGGGCCCGGCTGTGGCCCTCGGCCATGACGACGCTGACCACGCACGACACCAAACGCGGTGAGGATGTGCGGGCCCGGATCGGGGTGCTGTCGCAGGTGCCGTCGTTGTGGACGGAATTCCTCGGCCGCTGGGAGACCCACGCACCGTCTCCCGATCCCGCGACCGGACAGTTCCTGTGGCAGAACATCTTCGGTGTCTGGCCGGTGAGCGGCGAGGTCACCGGGGAACTGCGCGACCGGTTGCATTCCTACGCCGAGAAGGCGATTCGCGAGGCCGCCTGGCACACGTCGTGGAACGACCCGGACTCCGACTTCGAAGGCGCCGTGCACCGTTGGCTGGATGCCGTGCTCGATGGGCCGGTGGCCGGCGAACTGACCAAACTCGTCGGGCAACTCAACCCGCACGCCGCCAGCGACGCACTGGGGCAGAAGCTGCTTGCGCTGACCGTGCCGGGCATCCCCGACGTGTACCAGGGCACCGAGTTGTGGGACGACAGCCTGGTCGACCCCGACAACCGCCGCGAGGTCGACTACGCGGCCCGCCGCAGTGCACTGAAAGACCTGCAGCACCCGAAGATTCGCGTGGTCACGACGGCGCTTCGGCTGCGGCGCTCACGGCCGGACTGCTTCCTGCACGGCGACTACGTGCCGGTGCTCGCCGCGGGTCAGGCCGGCGACCACATCGTCGCGTTCCGCCGCGGCCCCGGCATCCTGGTGGCGGTGACCCGCTGGACGGTGGCGCTTGCGGACACCGGCTGGGGCGACACCGTGCTGCCACTGCCGGAGGGGTCGTGGACCGACCGGTTGACCGGTGCGATGGCCAGCGGACCGACGTCGGCCGCCCAATTGTTCGGTGAGTTGCCCGTGGTGCTGCTGGAGCGTCTTGATGACTGAATTCAAAGTGTGGGCGCCGAAACCCGAGTTGGTGCGCCTGGACGTCGACGGCGCGGTGCACGACATGATCCGCTCCGACGACGGCTGGTGGCACGCCGACGTCGACGCGCCACCGGATGCCCGCTACGGCTTCCTGCTCGACGACGACGACACCGTCCTGCCGGACCCGCGGTCACCGCGCCAGCCCGACGGAGTGCACGAACGCTCCCAGCTCTGGGACCCGTCCAGTGCCGCCTGGACCGACGGTGACTGGGCCGGCCGGTCCGTCGAGGGTGCGGTGATCTACGAACTGCACGTCGGCACCTTCACACCCGAGGGCACCTTCGACTCTGCCATCGAAAAACTGGACTATCTGGTGGATCTCGGCGTCGACTTCGTCGAGCTGATGCCGGTGAACTCCTTCGCCGGCACCCACGGCTGGGGCTACGACGGCGTGCTGTGGTACAGCGTGCACGAGCCCTACGGCGGTCCCGACGGCCTGGTCAGGCTGGTCGATGCCTGCCATGCCCGCGGCCTCGGGGTGCTGATCGACGCGGTGTTCAACCACCTCGGCCCCTCAGGCAACTACCTGCCGAAGTTCGCGCCGTATCTGTCGTCGGCCAGCAACCCCTGGGGCGAGGGCATCAACATCGCCGACGCGGACTCCGACGAAGTGCGTCGCTACATCATCGGATGTGCGTTGCGGTGGATGCGCGACTTCCACGCCGACGGCCTGCGACTGGACGCGGTGCACGCGCTGGTCGACCTCACCGCGGTACACCTGCTCGAGGAGATGGCCACCGAAACCGACTGGCTGTCAAGGCAGTTGGGCCGGCCGCTGGCTCTGGTCGCCGAAAGCGACCTCAACGATCCGCGGCTGATCACCCCGCGGGACCGCGGCGGATATGGCCTTACCGCGCAGTGGGCGGACGACATCCACCACGCGATCCACACCGCGGTCTCCGGCGAGCGGCAGGGGTATTACGGCGACTTCGGCTCGATCAGCACGCTGGCTCAGACGTTGCGCCATGGCTTCTTCCACGCCGGCACCTACTCGTCGTTCCGGCGGCGCCGGCACGGGCGTCCGCTGGACACCGCCGAGGAAACCGGGATTCCGGCGACCAGGCTGCTCGCCTACACCTGCACCCACGACCAGGTCGGCAATCGCGCGCTCGGGGACCGCCCGTCGCAGAACCTGACCCCGGGGCAGTTGGCCGTCAAGGCCGCGCTGGTGCTGGCCTCGCCTTACACGGCAATGCTTTTCATGGGTGAGGAGTGGGGTGCGTCCACCCCGTTCCAGTTCTTCAGCTCGCATCCCGAGCCGGAGCTGGCCGAGGCCACCCGCAAGGGGCGCAAAGCGGAATTCGCCGAACACGGGTGGGACGCCGACGAGATCCCGGATCCGCAGGACCCCGAGACGTTTCAGCGGTCCAAGCTCAAATGGGGCGAGCTTCTCGGCGGCGCGCACGCCCGTCTGCTGGCGGTGTACCGGGAGCTGATTGCGCTGCGGCACAACGATCCCGACTTCGCCGACCCGTGGCTGGATCACCTCGTCGTCGACTACGACGAGGACCAGCGCTGGATCGTGCTGCGGCGCGGGGCGTCGGCCATCGCATGCAATCTCGGCGCCGAGGATGTGTCCGTGCCGGTCGCCGGGGAGCTGGTGCTGGCCTGGGACGCCCCGGAGATCGGGAAGGACCACACCCGGGTTCCGGCCCATTCGTTCGCCATCCTGCGCGTTGCGCGAGCAGGCGCAAAGGCCCCGTAATCCAGCCGGGTTCAGGTACTTTCGCGTCTACTCGCGGGCTGGCCCCGGTCCCGCCGGAACGGCTGGAACCACCAGGGTCAGGTCGTTGCCGCTGCGCTCCACACGCAGGCCGGCTCGGCGGGCGACGGCAGCGACCGCGCCCGCGTCACCGGGCTCGGCCCGGGTGGCGGCCAGGGCACGGGCCAGCCGGCCCTTGTGTGCCTTGTTGAAGTGGGTGACCACCGCCCGCCGGCCGTCGGGGTACTCGGCCAACACATTCACACTGACCGCACCGGATGCCCTGCCCAGCGCGACGTATGAGCCAGAGCGGAGATCGACGATCAGGTGATCGTTGGCCAACTCGGCGAGCAGCGGCTCCAGCACCGGTCGCCACCGCGCGGCCAGCGTGGGCCTGCCCGGCAGTTTCGACGTCGCCGAGAGCCGGTACGCGGGTATCTGGTCGTCGGCGCGAAGCAGCCCGAACAAGGCCGACCCGATGAACAAACGGGCGGATGCACGCTTGGCCTCCGCCCCGCGCAGCGAGTCGATGTCCAGCGCGTCGTAGAGGACACCGGTGTAGCGGCGGATGGCCGGCAGCGTCGGTGCCACCCGCAGCGCCGCGTTGCGCTCGATCTCGGCGACCTGCGACGCCGAGACGCCCAGCGCCGATCTGCTTGCCGCCGGGTCCGACGCCAGCTCGACAAGCTCCGCCACCAGCGCCGACCGCACCGGATTGAGCTGCGGCTGGCTCAGACTGCTGAGTCGCAGAGGTGGGCCGTCGCCACCCGCTCGCTTGGTCTCCGACGGCGGCAGCAGCACGATCACGGGTGCAGACGTTAGTCGGCGCACCCCGCGGCCTCCTGCCCGGCGTCAGAAGGCTCCAAGAATCCTTCAAGGGCTGTGCGTGACGGTATCCCCATGACGACGATCGCCCCGCAGTTCGTAGCCCCCGCCTCCGCAGTTGAGCGCAACGCGATCCCCAAGATCAGCGGCCTTGCGGTGATGAGCGTGGTCCTGGGCGTCCTGCAGTACCTCGTCGCCTTCATTCCGTGCTGGCTGGTCACGATCCCGTTCGGAATCCACGCGCTGCACCAGACCGACAAGCGCGACGTTGCCGGCCGGGCGGCGGCGATCGCCGGCCTCTCGCTGTCGGTGATTCACTTCGCGATCTACACGTTCGTCTTCATCTGGCTGCTCACCACCAACTGACTCACACGCTGGCGGGACCGGTGCCATGGATGGCTTCCGCGACGGCGTCAGCCAGCGGTTCGATCTCGTCGTCCTTCAGGTCCGCAATGGTGATGCGCATGCCCGGTGGTGTGTCCATCCGAAACCGCGTGCCCGGCGCGGCAGCCCAACCGGCGTTGAGCAGGCGGGTGATGGCAACCGTCTCGTCGGGCACCGGAACCCAGACGTTCAGGCCGGACCGCCCGTGCGAGACCACATCCCGCTCTGCCAGGGCGTCACGCAATGCTTTGCGATTCTTGGCATAGCGCCCCCTGGCCTGGTGAACCAGTTCGGTCGCCGCTTCGTCGGACCACATCCGCACGGCGACATCCTGCAGCAGCCGGCTCACCCACCCCGGCCCCAGCCGCAGTCGTCCATGGACCCGCTCGACGGTCCGGCGATCTCCGGCCAGCACGGCAAGCCGCAGATCCGGACCGTACGCCTTGGACACCGACCGGACGAAAGCCCAGCGCCGCGTGGCACCGGCCAAGGTGTGCAGCGGCGCACCGGAGATTCTGGCGCAGTGGTCGTCCTCGATGACCAGCACGTCGCTGGTTTTCGCGGCCAGCAGACTGCGCAGCGCCTTCGCGCGTTCCTTGGACAGCGCCGCCCCCGTCGGGTTCTGCGCGCGGGTGGTGACGATGACGGCCTTCACGCCGCGGCGCAGCGCCCGCGCCATGCTGAGCACCACCGGACCCTCATCGTCGACCTTCACTGGCTCCGGCGAAAGCCCCAGTGCCGCAACCAGATCGAGGAGATTCGCCCAACCCGGGTCCTCGACCGCGACCCGGTCCCCAGGCCGCAGGTGGGCGCTGAGCACCCGCTCGATCCCGTCGAGCGCACCGCTGGTCACGGCCAGGTGCTCAGCCGGCACACCGTCGGCGCCCAGGTCTGCCCGGGCACGCTCGACGAGTTCGGTCGCCATCGCCGACTGCCCGTAGAGCAATGGCCGGTCTTGCCGAACGGGAGTCAACTGCACGGTGGCGATGGGCAACAGCGCGGGGTCCGGATTGCCCGTCGACAAGTCGCGGGCGCCTTCGGGAACCGCGAGTCCGAGCAACGACCGCGGCGTGGTCGCCGGCCGGTTGCGCACTCGCGTGCCGCGCCGGCCCGCGGTCTCGACGGCCCCTCGATCGCGCAGCAGACGGTAGGCGGCGGCCACGGTATTGGCGTTGACCCCGAGCTGCGCGGCGACCTCCCGGATCGACGGCAGCGCGTCGCCCGGCGCGAGGGCCCCCTGGGAAATGCCCTCCTCGATGCTGGCCGCTATCGACTCGGCACCGGTTCCGTCTATGGTGTATCGTACTGGCACAGTGATAATTATGTACTAGAACAAAAGCAAAGGCAAGTGCATGGATACGGCATATCACCCCACCCCACGTACCACGCCAACCCGCTACCGGGACCGGGCGCGCTACGACCGCGAGACGGTGCACCGGATCCTCGATGAGTCGCTGATCTGCCACCTGGCCTACGTCAAGGACGGACTGCCGGTAGTGCTGCCGACCATCCACACCCGCATCGGCGAGACGCTCTACATCCACGGCTCCTCCGGCAGCGGACCGATGCTGGCTGCTCGGTTGGCCGGCATGCCGGTGTGCGTCACCGTCACCCTGGTCGACGGACTGGTGCTGGCCCGCGCGGCGATGCACCACTCGATGAACTACCGATCGGTCGTCGCGGTCGGCGCCGCGCGCATCGTCGAGGATCCGGACGAGAAGGCGCAAGCGCTGCATGCCGTGCTGAACCACATCCGGCCCGGACGCGCCGACGACTGCCGGCCGCCGGACGCGCGCGAACTCGCCGCGACCGCCGTCCTAGCCCTCGACCTGGACGAAGTCTCAGCCAAGATCCGCGAAGGCGGGGTGTCTGACGACGCCGAAGATCTGACGCTGCCGTACTGGGCCGGTGTGGTGCCGGTGCGGTTGACCGCCGGCGCGGCGGTTCCGGATGCCGATCTGGACCCCGCTACCCCGCTGCCGTCGTATCTCCGTTAGACCGCTGAGCAGACGCGAAAGCCCCCGCTTAACGTCGTGATGAGGGGCTCTTGCGTCTTTGCGGCATCAGAGCAGCAGGTAGCGGTACGCCGGCGACCCGGGCAGCAGCGTCTCGACGTGCATCTCCGTCGCCCGCATCCGGGCCAGCAGCCCGTCCAGGTCCGCGGCCGATCCCAGTTGAATCCCGACCAGCGCCTCCCCGGTCTCCCGGTTGTTGCGCTTGACGTACTCGAACAGGGTGATGTCGTCGTTGGGACCGAGCACCTCATCGAGGAACCGCCGCAGCGCGCCCGGCTCCTGCGGGAAGTCGACCAGGAAGTAGTGCTTGAGGCCCAGGTGCACCAGCGAGCGCTCCAGCACCTCGCCGTAGCGGGACACGTCGTTGTTGCCGCCCGAGATCAGGCAGACCACGGTGGAGCCGGGTTCGACATCGGCTTCCAGCAGACCGGCCACCGACAGCGCGCCCGCGGGTTCGGCGATGATGCCCTCGTTCTGATACAGGTCGAGCATCGCCGTGCACACCGCGCCCTCGTCGACCGTGGTGATGGACACCATGTCGCCGGCCGCGGCCAGGGCCCCGTAGGTCAGCGTTCCCGCCCGCGCGACGGCGGCACCGTCGACGAACTGGTCCACGTGTTCCAGGGTCACCGGCTCGCCGGCGGCCAGTGCGGCCATCATCGCGGCGGCCCCAGCAGGCTCGATACCCAGCACCGCCGTGTTGGACGTTCGTTCGGCGAGATAGCTGGTGATGCCGGCGATGCAGCCGCCGCCGCCGACGGGCACCACCACCAGGTCCGGTTCGTCGCCCAGGGCGTCCAGGATCTCGACGGCGATCGTGCCCTGACCGGCCATGGTGCGCAGGTCGTCGTAGGGCGGCACCAGGGTGGCGCCGGTGCGTGCGACGTCCTCGCGGGCGGCCGCGGCGGCCATGTCGTACGTCGAACCGCCCACGATCAGGTCGATGAACTCACGGCCGTGGTAACGGATGCGGTCCCGTTTCTGCTTGGGCGTCTTGGCCGGCACGTAAACCCGGCCGTGCACGCCCAGCGAACGGCATGCGTAGGCGAAGCCCTGCGCGTGGTTGCCCGCGGAGGAACACACCACGCCGGCGGCCAGTTCCTCGTCGGAGAGCTGGACCAGCAGGTTGTAGGCGCCGCGCAGCTTGTAGGAGCGCACCACCTGCAGGTCTTCCCGCTTGAGGTAGACGGTCGCGCCGGTGATCTCCGACAGACGGTCGCTGTATTGCAGGGGCGTCGGGGTGACCACCGGAGCAATTCGCTTTGCCGCACCCTCGATGTCAGCCGCGCACAGCGGCAGCTCGCGAGGGTTCTGGCTCAGTTCGGCGGACACCGGTTAATGGTGCCATGCCGCCGGGAGCAACGTCTCAGCTCACCGGGGTAAGAACTAGCACCGGAGTGCCGCAGAGTCGCTCTCACCCGGCGCTTGGATGAGGCTGCGATCCGTGCGCGCATCTTCGGCTGCGTTGCCGTGACGCTGCGCCCCGTTTAAGTAGTGCACTACTGCGGATAGCGGCATCGGTCGGCGCGAGGCTTGGTATCGCCGGTGGTTCGCGCGCCGCCGGCCTCGTCCGAATCGACCAGGCGAGCTCCACGTCCCGAGGTGGTGGCAGGCATGTCGCATGTGAGCGTCGCTCCGGACAGCTTGATGTTGGCGGCAGCCGATTTGGAAAACATCTCTTCCGCGCTCGACGAGGCCCACCGAGTAGCGGCCCCGCCTACCCTTGCGCTGAGTCCAGCCGCGGCCGACGAAGTGTCGGTCAGCATCGCGCAGCTCTTCTCGCGGCACGCTCAGGACTATCAGGTGGTGGCCCGAGAGGCTACCGCGTTTCAAGAGCAGTTGGTTCAGAAGATGACGGCAAGCGCGTCGTCATATGCCAGCGCCGAAGATGTGGTCGCCTCGTTGCTGCAGGCGCTGAATGCAAAGGTGAACTATTACACCGACGCCGGCAATGCCTTGGAGAGCATTCTCTTTAACTATCCTTTTAAGCTGGCCCTGAACTTTATTATTATATTTCCTCTGATACCGTTTGAGCCAATAATTATACCATTATTTGTATGTCTGCAACTAGCACAGCTGTTTTCTGAGGTCATCACCGGGCAACCCATAAGCTACCGGCCTCTTCCGTGAGCGGCAATCCCGTAGCTGTTCACGCTGGGCTGAAAGATGGTATTCGGTGCCGGCCATTCGGCCTGAGCGCGTCAGAAGAGAGATTGAGATACACACAGTGTGCGCAATGACGAATTACAGGCTCGCAATACTGAGAAGTGACAGCAACGCACGCGAAAAGGTCTGGCAACTGAGCCCTCGTACTGCCTGCTGATGTGTTACGTGCAGACTGCGTTCAATTTGCACCCCGGGGCCGCTGGTAGCGTACTCCCTTGCTAGTGGCACGAGGAACAAACTATTCCTGACGCCGGGCCAGCTCCGCGATCACATTGACCCGCCGGCTCGCCGTTGCGATCTCGTCGGCGAACTCCCGGCGGCGCTTGGCGATGTCGGCCTGGTCGGCCCCGTCAACCAACTCCCGATGCCGCGCGAGCCGTAGCGCGGTCTTGAACAGCTCCATCGACCGCGACTCGGCGTTGGCGATCCGGCGCTGCAATTCCCACTGCTTACCGACCTCGAGACACTCGGTGAGAAACGCGTCTTCGTCCAGCGCCTCGTCCTCGAGAGCAGCCAGGCGGTCGGCCACGATGTGGTAGGCGTCCAGGAACGGCCGCAAGACCAGATGCGCCAGCAGCAGATCCGCGGACTCCAGCAGTTTCCGGACGTCGGCCGCGATCACTTCCTTGGACGTGTCCTCTACCGGGCCGATCAGCTTGACCTCATCGGCGAGCTCCACCTCGAACTGGGCGCGTGCCGAGAACAAGAACTCGAACTTGAGCAACTCCCGCAGGCCGAGCGCTTCGTCGCGCACCGCGGCGGGCGCCACGAAGCCGTCGCCCGAGCTTTCGGCCGTTTCCGAGGCCGCCAGTAAGGCCATCTCGGCGATCGCCCGGTCGACCAGGATGTGGATGGCGGTGTTGCGGTAGAACGCCGCGACCAGATGCTGATCGGCGCCGATTCCCCATACCGCTTCGGTGCCGGCGTCGTACACGCTCACCACTCCGGAGTTGACCATCTGGTGCAGGGTCCAGCGGATCGTCGAGCGGTTCGTCAGGTCCGCGGCCCCGGCCACCGCCCAGTTGCGGGCGTTGATGTACCGAGCCAGCGGGCTGACCGTGGCCAGCACCTCGCTGATGGACAACGAGCGGTCGGCGCCCAGCAACGCCAGGCTGACCACCGCGGTGGGCGTCACCGGGGTGGCGCGGTTGATGCGGTGCTCGACGTCGAGCGCGATGCGTTCGACCACCGTGCCGGTTCCCGACGGGTCGGCCCGCAATTCCTCCAGGCGCTTGCGCAGCGGAAGTGGCTCACCGAAATCGAGATAGGCGCGGCCCAGTCGCTCCCCTTGCTGACGGGACAGCCGCACCAGGAAGCGCAGGTCCTCCGGGCGCTTGGTCGCCCCGTAGGCCTCGGTGGTCATCGCCTCCACTTCGTGCAGCTGGTCGTAGACGATTGATGTCGGCACCAAATACACTTCGGGCCCGTCGATTTCGTCGACGGCATCGGTGAGGTAGCGCAGGATGCCGAACACCGGCGGCCGCAGTTTGCCGGTGCGGGTGCGGCCACCTTCGATCGACCAGGTCAGGTTGGTGTGGTTCTGCACCAGTTGCGCGGTGTAGGCGCGCAGCACGAACCGATAGACGGGAATGTCCTTGGTTTGGCGGCGGATGAAGATCGTCCCGGTGCGCTTGGCGAAGCCGCCCATCGGGAAGAAGTTCAAGTTGGCGCCGCCGAAGGTGAACGCCGACGACAGGCGGTTGGCCGCGATCTCTTCCGGCAACAGCATCCCGTCCAGATAGGACCGATGCGAGAACGCGAACGCCAGCGTCGCCTTGCGGTCCAGCGACCGCAACTGCGCGATCTGATCCTCGTCGACCAACACGTCGTACGCCCGCATCAGCCATCGGCTGAAACCCCGCCACGCCTGCACCGCGCGCTCGTCCAGTGAGGCCGCAACCTCGCGCAGGTACCCGGCGGCCTCCACCCGCACGCTCTCGGGATCGCGCCCTAGTTCCGCGGCCAGCGCGTCCAGGCGCTCACCGAACCAGTCGGCATCCAGCAGTTGGGTCACCGCTTCCGGGTCGGTACCCAACGCCGTCGTCGACTCGTCGACAAATCCGGTGCGCTGCAAGAGCTTTCGGACTCCGCTGCGACCGACCTCCCGCGCCGTCATCGCCCCTCCCCTGTCACACCGGCGATGCCGTCGACGCGGTACTGGAAGTCCTCATGCAGCATGCATGGACGTTCGATTCGGCTCATCTTCCGCTCTCCTCGGCACCAGATCGCTTCTCATCGCTGAGCCTACGTCCGAAGTCACGGCTCACCGAACACGGGCGTATGTTGGCGTTCATGGGGCGGGACGGGATCATCGACGTCAGCGGCCTCTCGCCGCTGGAGCAGACCGCCTTACTCACCGAATATGCGCGCGCGCTGGACAGTCGTTGGGCGCGACCGATTCTCGGCGATGCACTCGCCGACCGGGTGATCAAGAAGATCGACTACGACTTCACCGGACTCGGGGTGCCCGACAGCGTGGCCTGCCAGTCGGCGCTGCGCGCAAAGATGCTCGACGACAGGGTCCGTGCATTCACCGCTGAGAACCCCGACGCCGTCGTCGTCGACCTGGGCGCCGGGGTGGACTCGGGTCCGATCCGGGTGGATCCCCCCGCCACCGTCGACTGGTACAGCGTGGATTTGCCACGGGTGATCGCGCTGCGCGAACAGGTTCTGCCGTCCAGCGAACACGCCCATTCCGTCGCGGCGTCGGTCGCCGACCACGACTGGCCGGCAGCCATCCCCGCCGACCGGCCGACGATGCTGATCGCCGACGGCCTGTTCGCCTTCCTGTCAGAATCGGTGATTGTCGACCTGTTCCGGCGAATCACCGAGTACTTCGGGTCCGGCGAAATCGCCTTCAACGACTACGGCCGCATCGGCTGGTTCAGCCGGCTTGCCGTAAAGATGGCACCGCAGAAAATGTTTAGCAGTGTCGGTAGCCAGTGGGGATACGCCGGATTCAAGGATGCGCGGGTGCCGGAGTCGTGGAGTCCGCGGCTGACGCTGGCTGAGGAGGCCAGTTTGGCCCGCGCCCCCGAGGTCGAGCTGTTTCCGGGCTGGATTAGGTTCGCTACCAAGGTATCCGGGAAGTTCGAGGCGGGGGCCCGCAAGGCCCGGATCCTGCGCTATCGGTTCTAACGCGTTGCCACCGGCAGAGCCCGGTGGATTCCACAGGTGCAGTCGTCGATCGACGGACAGGTGCAGCGCATCCCCCACTCGATGACCTCGCGCGCCCTAGCCAATGACGCCATCTGAGCGTCGATCTCGGCGAGCTTGGCCTCGGCCAGCGCGCGACTGGCCGGTCGCCCCGGTGCGTCGTCGGCGAACAGCAGCTGAATCTCTTCCAGCGCGAAGCCGGCGGACTTGCAGAGTCGGATCACCTCGAGCCGAGTCAGCACCGTGCTGTCATAGCGACGCTGGCCGCCTTGGCGCGCGGGCGTCGGTATCAAACCGATCTGCTCGTAGTAGCGCAACGTGGTCGCCGCAATCCCGGCTTGGCGGGCCACCTCTCCGATGGTCAGCCGCATTCGACACCTCCAGGGCTTGACTTCGAGTCAACTCTAAGTCGTTGACTATGGGTCATGCACACACTTCTGGACAACTCGCGATACGCACTGCTGCGGTCATTCCGCCGCGACGGCACGCCTGCCGACACCCCGATCTGGTTCGCGTTCGACGGCGACGCGCTGGTGTTTCGCACCAAGGTGGGTCCGAAAACCAAGCGGCTCAGCGCCCGGCCCGACGTCGAACTCGCCGCCTGTGACTATCGCGGCCGAGGCGCCACGGACTGGGTGCCGGGCCGCGCGACGGTCCTGTCCGGCGCCGACGCGCAGCGCGCCAACCGACTGCTGCACCAGCGCTACGGCTGGCAGTGGAACATCGTGCCGCTGCTGAAGATTCCGGGCGTCACGAACGTGCACCGCGACCTCGGACTGCGGGAGAAGCTGCGACGCGCACGGGACCGTGGCGTGTGGACTGACAGCGCCATCGTCCGGATCGATCTGTAAACCCAGCGTCGAGCGTGAAGCTGGCCGCACACTCGACGCCGAACGTGAAGCTGGCCGCACACTCGCGGCACCCAGCCGGCCTAGCTGCCCAGGCACCCCGGTCCGAGCAATTCCTTGAGATCACCCATCAACGCCGGTGACGGCGTCACCCGCAGCGACTGATCCAGCTCCAGCGTGGTGATCCGGTCACCGCTGATGAGCCGCAGATGTACCTGCGACGTCCCCGGGTGCCGGGCCAGCACCTGCTTGAGAGCGGTCACCTTGTCGATGGTGCACTGCCGGGTGGGCAGACTGACCGCCAGCGGCCGGTTCGGTTGCGCGTTCGAAAAGTCCGGCACCACAAGCTCATTGGCGATCAAGCTGATGCGGTCGTCGCGGATCGCGACCTTGGCGTTGACCAGCACCACCACGTCGTCAGCGATCTCGGCGCCGTAGTTGGAGTAGGTGTGCGGGAAGAACATCACTTCGATGCCACCGGTCAGGTCTTCCAATTGTGCTGAAGCCCAGGGCATTCCGTTCTTGTTGACCCGCCGGTTCACCGAGGCGAGAATCCCGCCCACCCGCACCTGGGTTTCATTGGCGACATCGCCGTCCAGAATCGCCGGGATCGCGGTGTCGACCTGCGTCGCCAGCAGGTGCGCCACCCCGTTAAGGGGATGCCCGGACACATACAGGCCCAGCATCTCGCGTTCGAGAGCGAGCTTGTGCTTGTCCTCCCACTCGTCGTCGGGCACCTTGATGGTGAACACCGACTCGGTGCACCCGTCATCCCCGCCGAACAGGTCGAACTGGCCCATCGCCTCGGCTTTTTTGGTGCCCAGCACCGAATCGACGGCGTCGGTGTGCACCAGGAACAGGCCCTTGCGGGCATGCTTCAAGGAGTCGAAAGCGCCGGCTTTGATCAACGACTCGGTGACCTTCTTGTTGCAGGCCGAGATGTCGATCTTGTTCAGGTAATCCGAGAAGTCGGTGAACTTGCCCTTCTCGTTCCGGGTCTTGATCAGCGAACCGACGACATTGGCGCCGACGTTGCGCACCGCGCCCAACCCGAACCGGATGTCCTCGCCGACCGAGGCGAAGTTCACCAAAGACTCGTTCACGTCGGGCGGCAGCACGGTGATGCCCAGCTTGCGGCAGTCGGCCAGGTAGACCGCCGCCTTGTCCTTATCGTCACCGACGGAGGTGAGCAGGCCCGCCATGTACTCGGCGGGATAGTTGGCCTTCAGATAGGCCGTCCAGTAGGAGACCAGGCCGTAACCGGCGGCGTGCGACTTGTTGAACGCGTAGCCGGCGAACGGAAGAATGGTGTCCCACAACGCTTTCACCGCTTTTTCGGAGAAACCATTGGTGGTCATGCCCTCGTAGAAGCCCTTGTACTCGGCTTCGAGCACCTCGAGCTTCTTCTTACCCATGGCTTTGCGCAGCGCGTCGGCCTTGCCCATCGTGTACGAGGCGACCTTCTGCGCGATGAACATGATCTGCTCTTGATAGACGATCAGACCGTAAGTCTCCGAGAGGATTTCGCGCAGCGGCTCCTCAAGCTCCGGGTGGATCGGCTTGATCGCCTGCCGCCCGTTCTTGCGGTCGGCGTAGTCATTGTGGGCGTTCATGCCCATCGGCCCGGGACGGTACAGCGCCAGCACGGCGACGATGTCATTGAACTCGGTGGGCTGCATGCGGCGCAGCAGATCCCGCATCGGGCCGCCGTCGAGCTGGAACACACCCAGGGTGTCGCCGCGGCCCAGCAGTTCGTAGGTGGGCTCGTCGTCCAGCGGCACCGATTCCAGGTCGAGGTCGATTCCCCTGTTGGCCTTGATGTTCTCCAGCGCGTCGCCGATGATCGTCAGGTTGCGCAGGCCGAGGAAGTCCATCTTCAGCAGGCCGATGGCCTCGCACGACGGGTAGTCCCAGCCGGTGATGATGGCGCCGTCCTGCGGCCGCCGCCACAACGGAATGGCCTCGGTCAGCGGCTCGCTGCTCATGATCACCGCGCACGCGTGCACACCGGCGTTGCGGATCAGGCCTTCCAGGCCCCGCGCCGTCTGGTAAATGGTGCGCACGTCGGGGTCGGTCTCGATCAGGCCGCGCACCTCGGCGGCTTCCTTGTAGCGTTCGTGGGCCGGGTCGGTGATGCCGGACAGCGGGATGTCTTTGGCCATGATCGGCGGCGGCAGCGCCTTGGTGATCCGGTCCGCGATCGCGAAGCCGGGCTGGCCGTAGTGGATTCGCGCCGAGTCCTTCAGCGCCGCTTTGGTTTTAATCGTGCCGAAGGTGATGACCTGGGCAACCCGGTCCTGCCCCCACTTGTCGGCGGCGTAACGCACCATCTCACCGCGGCGACGGTCGTCGAAGTCGATGTCGATATCGGGGGCCGACGGGCGCTCCGGATTGAGAAAGCGCTCGAACAGCAGGCCGTGCGGGATGGGATCGATGTTGGTGATCCCCATCGCGTAGGCCACCAGGGAGCCCGCGGCCGAGCCACGACCCGGCCCCACCCGGATGTCGACGGAGCGTGCGTAGTTGATCAGGTCGGCCACGATCAGGAAGTACGCCGGAAAACCCTTGTCGCAGATGACCTTGATCTCGTACTCGGCCCGGTCGATGTAGTCCTGGCCGACACCGGCGGGAAAGCGCCGCTGCAGACCCGCCATCACCTCGTGGTGCAGCCACGATCCCTGGTCGTGCCCCTCGGGCACCGGGAAGATCGGCATCCGGTCGCGCGGCGTCCAGACCTCGGCGTAGGACTGGACCCGCTCGCCGATCAGCAGGGTGGAGTCGCATGCTCCGGGGACCTGGCTGTCCCACAGCTGGCGCATCTCGGCCGCGGACTTGAGGTAGTAGCCGTCGCCGTCGAACTTGAACCGGTTGGGGTCCGAGAGCGTCTTGCCGGTCTGCACGCACAGCAGCGCCTCGTGATTATGCGAGGCGTCGCGGGTGACGTAATGACAGTCGTTGGTGGCCAGCGGCGGGATGCCCAACTTGTGGCCGATCTCCAGCAAACCTTCGCGGACCCGGTGCTCGATGGAGATCCCGTGGTCCATCAGCTCGAGGAAGAAGTTCTCGGCGCCGAAGATCTCCCGCCACTTGGCGGCCGCCTCCAGCGCTTCGCGCTCATGGCCGAGGCGCAGCCGCGTCTGCACCTCCCCCGAGGGGCAGCCGGTGGTGGCGATGATGCCTTCGGCGTGCTCTGCGATGAGTTCGGCATCCATCCGCGACCACTTGCCGAGTTGGCCTTCGAAGGACGCCAGTGACGACAGCCTGAACAGGTTGCGCAGGCCGGTCGCGTTCTCGGCCATCATCGTCATGTGCGTGTAGGAGCCGCTGCCCGAGACGTCGTCGGACTTCTGGCTGGGATCACCCCAGGTGATGCGCCGGGTGTCGAACCGGGAACCGGGAGCGATGTACGCCTCGACGCCGATGATCGGCTTGATCCCGGCCTTGGTGGCCGAGTTGTAGAACTCGCTGGCGCCGAACATGTTTCCGTGGTCGGTCATGCCGATCGCGGGCATCTCCAACCGTTGCGCCTCGGCCAGCATCGGCGAGATCTTCGCGGCACCGTCGAGCATCGAATACTCGGTGTGGTTGTGCAGGTGCACGAACGACGATTGGTTCATAGGGGAGCCAGTCTATGACCGGGCACCGACGTCTTTCGGGCGTGTCGCGCAAGTGTGTCTCGGCGAATTCAGGCGTACCGCTCGACGAACAATTGCAGTGACTTTTCTACGTCCCCTTTGACCGCCCGTGCCGCGGCCGAGCCGACCGGGCCGAACAGGGCACGCCCGCCCAGCTCAAGGCGCAGACCCATGGTCGAACCGTCCTCATGGGGTGCGACGGTGACGGTGACGCCGTACTTTGCTCCGCCTTTGCCCGACCCCGACATGGCGACCTCGTGGGGCGGGTTCCACTTGGTCACGGTCCACGTCACCCGGTTGCGAAGCCCCTTCGATCGCGCCACGCCGATGATCTCGGTTCCCACCGTGATCTCGTCGGGGATGTCGCTGCGCCATCCCTCGTGCATGACGAGCCATTCGCCCAACTCGGAGAGATCCGACACGCGCTCCCACATGTCCTGCGGGGCCATCGGGACGTTTGAGGTCAACTCAACGGAAGCCATCGGGAGAGCCTAGCGAGGGTCGCAAGGCCGGCGCAGCCGACCGCCGCGGGCCCGAGCCATCAACCCCGCGAGGGTCGCAAGGCCGGCGCAGCCGACCGCCGCGGGCCCGAGCCATCAACCCCGCGAGGGTCGCAAGGCCGGCGCAGCCGACCGCCGCGGGCCCGAGCCATCAGCCCAGCTGCCACGGGAAGTTCCGCCATGCCGTTACGCTCAGCAACAGAGGAGGGGCGCGTGGTCGAGGATCGGGCGGGTTCGCAGTTCGGGCCGTATCGATTGATCCGAATGCTGGGTAGCGGTGGGTTCGGCGAGGTCTACGAAGCCGAGGACACCGCCATGCATCGCACCGTCGCGCTCAAGTTGCTGAGCAACACGTACTCCCAGGATCCGGTGTTCCGCGAGCGTCTGTTCCGGGAGGCCCGTACCGCCGGACGCCTTCGCGAACCGCACGTGCTGCCGATTCACAGCTGCGGGGAGATCGACGGCCAGGTCTATATCGACATGCGGCTCGTCCGGGGCGTGGATCTGGAGACGCTCCTCAAGCGGGACGGGCCCCTCGATCCGGCACGAGCGGTGCGACTCATACGCCAGGTCGCCGCCGCCCTGGACGCCGCGCACGCCGAAACGGTGCTGCACCGTGACGTCAAACCGGCAAACATCCTGCTGTCCGGGGACGACTTCGCCAGCCTGGTCGACTTCGGTCTGGCCAGCGCGGCCGGCGACGCGCGCCTCACCAAGACGGGGAAAGCCGTCGGGACCTTCGATTATGTTGCGCCGGAACGGCTTTCGGATGCACCGGTAGACCATCGCTGCGATGTCTACGCGCTCGCGTGCGTCCTCTACGAACTGCTCACCGGGAAGGCGCCGTATGACGAGCACCGGGATCTGTCCGCGCTGATGACGGCGCACCTGACCGCGCCCATCCCGCGGCCCAGCCAGCAGCGCCCCGGTATCCCGGCCGCGTTGGACGACGTCATTGCACGAGGCATGGCAAAGAATCCCGACGCGCGTTACCGCACCGCCGGCGAACTGGCCGCCGCCGCGGAGAGCGCCCTGAACCCGGCCGCGCCGACGCGCGAATGGGCCGTCGAGCCACCACCGCCACCGATCCAGCACTCGCCCCCACCGCCTCCGACACACCCCGGGCCCCGGCCGCCGTGGGCCGAGCCGCCCCGCCGGAAACGCCGCAATCGCGCCGCGCTGGTCGTGGCCGCTGTCGCCGTCGCCGCCGTGGTGATCACGATCGGCATCGTGGCCGTCACAAACCGGCACGATTCCACTCACTCTTCCGCCGTCAGCACTCCGCGGCCCTCTTCGACGGTCCCGACGGTGTTGAAATTCCCCGACCTGTCGGCGGCGCGTGGCGTGGCGGTCAGTGGCGACGGAACCGTCTACGTGGCCGAGATGACCAAGCACTCGCCCGAAGGCCGGGTGCTCAAACTGGCACCCGGACAGGCCTCCCCCACGGAACTGGCGTTCGGAGACATCTACGGCATCGACGTGGCAGTGGATTCGGCCGCCAACGTCTACCTCGCCGACATTCACGCGCCCGGAGTGTGGAAACTCGCGCCCGGCGCCCGCGGCCCGATCATGCTGCCGTTCGGCCACGTTGGCCGGCCAGCCGGGATCGCCGTGGGAACGGACGACAGCGTCTACATGACCGACAACGCCCTCAAACAGGTGCTGAAGCTGGCACCTGGTGCGACCAGCGCCACCCAACTGATGCCCACCGTTCCGATGAACGGGCCTGGTGGCATCGCGGTGGATAAGGACGGCAACGTCTACATCGCGGACAGCGACGACCGCCGTGTGTTGAAGCTGCCCGTAGGCGCGGCCACTCCCCTCGAGCTACCATTCGCCGGGCTCGAAAAACCTTACGGTGTAGCGGTGGATCCGAAAGGCAACGTCTACGTCTCCGATTTCGAGGGTCATGGGATCTTCAGACTGGCCCCCGGCGCCACCAGCGCGACCCGGCTCGCCTTCCCCGGCCTGAATTATCCGCTCGGCATCGCTGTGGATCACGACGGCGATCTGTTCGTCGTCGACTGCCATCGCACCGACGAATGCGCGACCGGCAAGGTGCTGGAACTAGGGCCGCCGCAATGACCGACGATCCCACCGTCCGCCACTCATCGAGTTCGCGGGTCGGCACCCGCTTCGGGCCTTACCTGCTGCGCCGCTTGCTCGGCACCGGCGGTTTCGGCGAAGTCTACGAGGCCGAAGACACCGTCATGCATCGGATCGTGGCGCTGAAGCTGTTGTCCAGCAGCTACTCTCACAATCCGGCCTTTCGGGAACGGCTCTTCCGCGAAGCCCGCACTGCCGGACGACTGCACGACCCGCACGTGGTGCCTATCCACGGTTGCGGCGAGATCGACGGGCAGCTCTACATCGACATGCGGCTCATCGACGGGACCGACCTGCAGAGCACGCTGGAGCGCGACGGCGCGCTGGGGCCGACGCGGTCGGTGAACATCGTGCGTCAGATCGCAGCGGCGCTGGATGCCGCGCACGCTGAAACGGTGATCCACCGCGACGTCAAGCCGGCCAACATTCTGCTCGGCAGAGACGATTTCGCCTGCCTCGTCGACTTCGGCCTGGCCAACGCCGCCACCGATACCAAGCTCACCAGCGAAGGCACCACCATCGGTTCGTTCGCCTATCTCGCCCCCGAGCGGCTCGCCTCGGGCGAGGCCACACCAGCCGCCGATATCTACGCGCTGGCCTGCGTGCTCCACGAGTGCCTCACCGGAGCGTCGCCATTCGAGAACCGTACCGAGATCCCTGCCCTGGTCGCCGCCCACCTGACCTCGCCACCACCCCGGCCCAGTCAGCAGCGGCCCGGGATTCCGGTCGGGTTCGACGAGGTGATCGCGCGCGGCATGGCCAAGGAACCCGAGCATCGCTATCGAAGCGCCGGCGAACTCGGTGCGGCGGCCCAGCGTGCGCTGTCCACACCGGTGCCCAATCCATCGTGGCCGCCGCCCGCCGTCCCGCCCACCCAGTCCTGGCATCCGCCGGCGCCGACTGTGGCGCCGAGAACTCAAGTTCCTGAGCCATTTCGGCGCAATTCTCGTCGCCGCATCGCGGTCGTCATCGCTTCCGTCGCCGCCGTTGCCGCCATCGTCGCCGTCGTGGTGGCAGTCTCAGGAGCGCCGGACTCATCTCGGTCCGCCACCAGCGCCACCAACGCCGCACCCAGCACGAGCGCCACGGCCACCAACTCCGCACCTCCGCTGAATGCCACCCCGTTGACGACCATCGGGTACGGCGATCTGGGCGGAGTGACAGTCGATGCCGCCGGCAATGTGTTCGTCGTCGACACCGGTAACAAGAAGGTGTTCAAACTCGCCGCGAATACCAACGCGCCCACCGAGATACCGATCCGCGGGCTCACCAAACCCAAGTCGGTGGCCGTGGACTCGGCCGGGACCCTGTACATCACCGACTGGTCCACGCCCGGTACGGGTCAGGTGTGGAAACTTCCCCCCGGCGCCACCTCACCCGTCGAACTGCCTTTCGGCGCGATTCTCCCGTCGGGTCTCGCAGTCGACGGCGGGGGCAACGTATACGTTTCTGCGCGCGACCAGGTGCTGCGGCTCGCGGTCGACGCGCCCACGCCAACAGTGCTTCCGTTCGGGGGCGGGTTGTTCGAGAGTGTCGCGGTGGACGGCGGCGGCAATGTCTATGGCCTGCAGATGGGCCGCGTCCTCAAACTGGCGCCCGGCGCAACCAGTCCAACGCAGTTGCCCTTCGCGCAGTTAGGCCGTGCGCAGGGCATCGCGATCGACGCCAAGTCCACGATCTATGTGATCGACAACTCCGACAACCTGGGGAAACTCCTCAAGCTCCCGGCCGGAGCCACCATGTCGACAGCGCCCACCGTGCCCGAGAACCAGTCTTTCGACGGCATCGCGGTCGACGCCGCGGGGACCGTTTTCCTTACCGAGAACAATCGACTGCTCAGGGTTGGAGCCGGTTGATGGGCGACCTGAAAACCCAGCTGGCACAACAGGGCCCGCTCGACCCGGGCCGCGCGGTCGAGGTCGTCCGTCAGATCGCGGCGGCGATCGACGATGCCCGCGCGCACCGAGGCACGCACCGGGGCGTGACGACCGAAACCATTCTGTTGACCGACGACGGCTCGGCATATCTGGCGGACGAGGCTGGCACGACACCGTCCACCGAGCGCACCCGCACGTTGGTCACCGATACCGAAGCGGCGTACGGCGCGGACATCTCGGCACTGACTGCCGTACTCTACGAGTGCCTCACCGGACACCCACCCAACGCCTCGGCGATGCCGCCGAGTCAGCAGAAGCCGGGCGTCCCAATCGGTTTCGACGCCGTGATCGCGCGGGGTCTGGCGGCCAACCCCGGCGACCGGTACCGCAGCGCCACCGAGTTGGTCGAGGCCGCACAGAATGCGCTTTCGGCAGCGGTCACCCAGACGATCGATCTACCGCCACGACAGCCCAATCCTGCTCCCCCACAATGGGATCCGGTTTCCAACCGCACGGTGTCCTATCCGCACACACGTCCTGTGGTCTTTCCACCGCCCCTGCGCCGGCGACGGTACCTGGGGCCGGCGATTGCGGTGGTGGTGATCGTTGTGGCGGTGGTGGTGGCTGCCTTCGCGATTCCGAAACTCGTCCACCACTCAGGGAACTCCGCCACGCCCAAAACCACGACCACATCCACCCCACCCAAGCGCAGCTATACCGGACTGCCCACTGCCCTGCCGTTTCCCGGACTGGGCGTGACGACAAGCGTGGGCGTCGACGGTGCCGGCAATATCTACGCGCTGGCTTCCCTTGTCGGTGAGGGGTCATTCGACTCGATGCCGACGATGCTGTTCAAGCTGGCGCCCGGCGCCGGGGATGCGGCCGCCGTTGACATCCCTGGTGTGAATGTTCGCTCGGCAACGGACCTCAAGGTCGACCAGGCCGGCAACATCTATTACAGCGAGGGTGCCCAGGTTTGGGTGTTGGAGGCCGGCAAGACCAGCCCGATGCGGTTACAGTTCCGCGGGTTCAGCAAGATCGACGCCATCGCATTCGACGCGGCGGGCAACGTCTATGCGGTCGGCGGCATGTTGTCCTCCGACCTCAAACTCAAGTACGGGGTGAAGAAATTGGCCCCGGGCGAAAACCGGCCGACCGACCTGTCATTCAGCGGCCTGTACGTGCCCAAAGGCATCGCGGTCGATAAAGCCGGCAACGTCTACGTCAGTTCCGGCATCGAGAACACCGGCCACGGCAAGGTCGTCAAACTAGCGCCCGGCGCCACCTCGACGACCACGCTGCCCATTCCCGATATCTTGGAACCTCGCCAGATCGCTTTCGACAGCGCGGGCAACGTTTTCGTCGCCGACGGCTTCGGCAGGCGATTCTTCGAATTGCCGGCCGGTGGCGGCAGCGCTATCTCGATACCGATTCCCGCGAGCTCGCACGGTGTCGCTGTCGACTCGGCCGACAATCTCTACGTCCTGACGGGCGCGATTGCCGATCAATCGGACAAGTCCGTGCACCCGGGTCAGGTGCTCAAGGTCGTGCCCGAGAAGTAACCGCCCGGCGGCCGAGCTCAGTGGCTGGGGCCGCCGCGCAGTTTGTTTCCGATCCGGATCGCCGGCAGCAGCACGGTGCGCGGCAACAACCGGCCGGTGGTGCTCGCGACCTTGGGCACCAAACCCGGTACCACGCCCCGCTTTCCGGACAGCATGCCCTGAATGGCCTGTTCGGCGACCTCTTCCGGGGACACCTGCGCGAGCGGGACGCTGAACCGCTCGGCGTTGGCGATCTCGGCCCACTCGGTGGGAACGGGGCCGGGACACAGCGCGGTGACTGATACTCCCGTCCCGTGCAACTCCTCCTGAACGGCCTCGGAGAATGTCAGCACGAACGCTTTGCTGGCCGAGTACACCGCCATGAACGGAAGTGGCTGGAACCCGGCGATCGAGGCGATGTTGAGCACCGCACCCGCGCCCCGCTCCACCATGCCCGGCAGTACCGCGCGGGTGAGTTCCATCAAGGCCAGCGCATTGAGGGTGACCTGCTCACTCTCGCGCTCGGCGGGCAGCTCATAGAAACGCCCGCTGGTACCGAATCCGGCGCTGTTGCATAGCCCGGCAATGGGATCGGTGCTCAGCCGCTGCGCGAGCTTGGCTCGCGAATCGGCGTCCGACAGGTCCAGGGGCAGCACCTCGACTTCGACCCTGGCGCTGTCCCGCAACTGGTCGGCCAGCTCGTCGAGGCGCTCGCGGCGCCGGGCCACCAGCATCAGCGGAAAGCCCCGCCGCGCCAATCCTTTCGCGAGTTCAGTGCCGATTCCCGACGAGGCACCCGTGATGACGACCGTACTCTGCTTGCTGGGCTTGGGAAGGCTCATGACGTCACCAATGGATCCCTCTGGTCGCCTGCAGGAAGGTCTCGCTTCGCTTGTCGAGATCTTTTTCCTCGCCTGGCTTTTCGCTGCCCTTGGCCGCCGAGGAATCGTCGAACATGCCGAATGCGCGGTTACGCACGCGGTCCATCACGGCCGGGTTGACGGCGTCGGCGACCGCGGCGAACTGCCCGAACGGTGAACTGGCCCGCCGGGGCCGGTGAATGAGCGCGTCGGTGATCACCCCGGCCGCCTGATCGGGAGTCAGCGTCGGGAAGTGGTCGTACATCGTCGTCGGGCTGATCATGGGCGTGCGTACCAGCGCCATGTGCACGGTGGTGAACCGGACGTTGTCGCTGACGGTCTCCGCCTGCAGCGCATCGCACAGGCTGTCCAGCGCGGCCTTGCTGGCGATGTAAGCGCCGAAGCGCGGCGCACGCGTCTGCACGCCGACCGAGGACACGTTGACGATGTGTCCAAAGCCGCGTTCGCGCATGCCGGGAATGAATTTGAGAATCAGCTGCACCGCACCCAGATAGTTCAACTGAATGGTGCGCTGGTAGTCGTGGATCCGGTCGTAGGACAGTGCCAGCGAACGCCGGATCGAGCGGCCGGCGTTATTGATCAGGATGTCGACCCCGCCGAGGTCTTCGAGCACCTTGTCGGCCATTGTGGCGATCGCCTCGGTGTCGGACAGATCGCACGGGTACACGTGGGCGTTGCCGCCGTTGGCGCGAATGTCGTCGGCAACCTTCTCGAGATTTTCCAGAGTGCGCGCGACCAGCACCACCGTGCCGCCCGCCTCGGCGATCTTGTGCGCCGCGGCCTCGCCGATCCCCGACGACCCGCCGGTGATGAGCACAACCTTGCCCCCGACCGCGTCGCTGAGCTTGCGGCCCTGCACGGCGTCAAGCAGATTCCTCAGATAGAACGGCCGGTACCGGCCCGCGGAGTTCGGCGTGTTGATCATGTTCGAGACGGCCGCGAACGGTTTTTCGACCAGGTGCGTGAGGTCCCCGAGGTTCATCGGCAGTTGCTCCTGATGGCGGTGTGGAAGGTGTGACAGGGGGTCATTAAGCCAACCTAGGACATCGACCGGTGAATAGGTATACGGGTCACGACAGACCGAACGCCTTGCGCCGATTTGCGCCGGCGCCCGCCAAGACCGAGGCGGGCTCTCGCTGAGTCGAGCTGTTGCTGAGTCGAGCTGTTGGTGAGCGCCCGCATGTTGCCCACAACACGCCGCCCAGCCCGACATTTTCGGACCGTCACCAACAACACATCCCCCACGGCCTCTCCCCGGCCCGACGAGCGCCCGCGTGTTGCCCACAACACCTTCGTAAGTACGGTTTGTCAATGGGGTTGGGGCGGCTGCCCGGTCCTCGTCTCTACGTAGTGCGTCAAACGGGTTTGTTTTCCCGACGTCGTTCAATCGAGTTCGGTGAGGACGGGCGGGGCCTGCTCAGGGTGTCGTTCGAGATCTGTGTGCTCTACGCCGTGTGGAGCTTGGCCCCAACCTATTTCATGGGATCGGTCGTTAGTTACGCCGCTGAGGGTAGCGTGCTAGCGCCGGCTCGCTCAGCGTTCCAGGCCACGCGTTCGGTGATGATCACGTGCACCCAGCGCAATATCGCAGCGGCCAGTGCTGCTTTGGCCTGGTGATCGGACAGTGGGTTTTTGTCTCGGGTCCTCAGGTGCCGGTAGCGGGCGGTCATCACGGGATTGTGTCGTTGAGCACCCCATACTGCACGCCAGGCGGCTAGCCGCAGCCCAGGCCGGCCACGTCCAGAGATCCGTGATCGACCCGTGCTGGTGCCGCTGTTGTTCTCGCGCGGACACAGCCCGGCATGCTTGACCAGCGCACGGGGGCTATCGAAACGGGTGGGATCGCCGCTCTCGGCCAGAATCGCCGCTACTCCGGTCGCGGTGACCCCGGGGATGCTGCTGGCCAACTCGGTGAGCTCAAGGGCGTCAAGGATCTCTAGCATGCAAGTTTCCACCTGCGCCCGGCGAGACCTGATCGCGCGCCAATCCTCAAGCACCCAGCTGCAGCGCTCGAGAGCACCTCGGCGTTGCGCGCTCACTCCTGCCGGATCGGTCAGGGCGACAAAGACCGCGACGATGATCCGGCGCAGAGACCGGTTGCCACCCCAGCGCGGTAGCTCTCGACGCACCGCGGCCTCAAACCGTGCCAGACCAAGCCGTTTCAACCGCTCCGGACGGCCCTCGCAGCGTTGCAATACCACCGCCAAAGCAGCACACCAGATGGCCGAATCGAACTGTCGCACCGATGCACCCAGCACCGCCGGCCAGGCGCACTCCAGCAGATCCCGCAACTGCTGCACGCAGGCAGTCCCCTCGGTGATCAGGCGCTCGCGGCGCGCTCCCAAGTGCCGCAGTCGTGCCCACGTCTCATCAGCACGCTCAGGGGCATAACACCGCAACTGAGCCACCAGCCGTGCGATCAGCACCGCATCCTTGTCGTCGGTCTTGTCCCGGGTGTAGTCCTCAGATTCCCGGGCCCGCCCGGTCAGCAACGGTTGTACACACACCAGAGTCATCTCGCGTTGCACCGCAAGCTGATCCAGCACCCGCCAGCGATGCCCCGTCGGCTCGCAGCCGACCGTGACATCGGCGAAACCGAGCCGGCGGGCCTCCGTACGCGCCCAATCCAGCACCGGGCCCAGCTGCCACGTCTTGGCCTTCACCCGCTTACGCGCCAGCACCTGCGAATCATGATTAGCAACCACGACCGCCTGCTTCTCATCGGCCAGATCAAAGCTCACGATTGCGTTCTCAACCGGCACCAGCTCCCGCAATCTGGCCAACCGGGCATTGCGCCGCCTATCACCGCGCGACAAACCACTACTCTGGATCACGACGTCCTCCTGACTGTTTTGGGACACCAAGCCCTTCGACAACATCAGGAGGACGTCGCCTTAACATCAACAACACGCCCACTAGCCATAACGCTCTTAACACGCCGCCCAGCCCGACATTTTGCGGACCCTCACCAACAAGACGTCCCTCTAACGCCCAGCACTGCGGCGAAAGTCTGAACCGCTGTCCACGGCGTGTCGCGGAGGCGCTGTCGTCCGCAACCCGGTAGTCAGCAGGTATGAGACTGTTGGTCGTCATCCTGGCCGTACTGCTGGTGAGCGCCTGCGACGGCGGGTCCGGGACAACCCAGCCCGCATCGTCGTCGAGCACTACGTCCGCAACGACCACCACCCGGCCCGCCGCGCCGGCGATGACGTTCGACTGCGCCAAACCGGCGAATAAGGCGCAGCAAATGGTTTGTGATGAGCCACAATTGACCGACCTCGACCGTCGAGTGCAGGCGGCGTACCAAAAGGCGCTGGAACGACCGGGCGCCGACCAGGCGACGCTGACCACTGCGCAGAGCGCGTTCGCGACAACCCGCGACGGCTGCGCGGATTTCGTCGAGGTGCGGACCTGCGTGCTCGAGGCCTATCAGACGCGGCTGGTCGAGTTGACCATCGCCGACCCAGCCACCGTCGCGCCGCCGGTGGTCACCTACAACTGCCCCGCCGATGCCGGCACGTTGACCGCGCAGTTCTACAACCAGCTCGATCCGAAGACGGCGGTTCTGGACTGGAAGGGTGTGCGCGTGATCCTGTTCCTGCAGCCCTCAGGCAGCGGCGCCCGCTACAGCCGTCAGGGTTCGGAGTACTGGGAGCATCAGGGTGAGGTGAACCTCGACCTGGGCGGGACGAAATTCGTCTGCCACACACAGTGAGCGGTCAGTCGAAGACGACCACTGCCCGCCCGACGATGTCGCCCCTACCCAACGCCTCCAGGTTGTCGTTGATGTCGTTGAGTTTGATCCGGACCACGCGGTGCTTGATCAAACCTTGGCCGGCCAGTGAAAGTACCTCTCGAAGGTCGTTGTAGTTGCCCCAGAACGAGCCGAAATAGGACTTCTCACCGCTGACGAACGGAAACAACGGCAACTCGACGCGGTCGCCCATCAGGCCGACTTGGGACAGTGCCCCTTCGGTCTCCAGAATGGCTGCCGCCAGTCCCAGGGACTCGGACGACCCCGCGCAGTCCAGCACCGCGTCGACCGTTCGCCGCCCGGTCAGGTCCTCAAGTTCGTTCTGGACGTCCTCGCTCGTCTTATCACGCACGTTGACGGTGTGATCCGCGCCGTGTTCCCTTGCCACCTCCAGCTTTTCATCGCTCCGGGCGAATCCGAACACGGTGGCGCCTGCGCCGAGAAGTCGCGCGTACTGCACGCCATAGCTGCCGAGACCCCCGATGCCGTTGACGACCACCGTGCGGCCGGCGCCGAGCTTTCCCGCGTCTCGCAACTTCTTCATGCCGCGATAGGGAGTAAGACCGGCATCGGTCAACGGAGCAAGGTACTCGGGTTGTTGATCTGGTTGGCCGGCAACGGATAGGACGTGGTCATACGGGGCGACCATGTATTCGGCGAAGCCGCCGTTGGGCCCGAACCCGACGAGTTGTCCATTGGCGCACAGTTGTTGGTTGCCTTCGTGGCATTGCCGGCAGGTGCCGTCGCCCCAATTGGGGTCGACCACGACGAGATCTCCTTCGGAGATTCCGGCCGAATCCGGAACGTCAGGGCCCACATCGGTGATGGTGCCGGACACTTCGTGTCCGGGGATGAAGGGAAAGTCGACGGGCAGGCCGTCCCTGAAATAGCCGTCCATGAGCTGGTAGTCGCTGCGGCACATACCGGTCGCGGCTACCTTGATCAGCACCTGGCTACGCCCGACGTCCGGCACCGGAACTTCGTCTATCTCCAACGGCTGGTTATAGCCGTGCATGCGCGCAGCCCGCATTTTCATGATGTCTCCTTGGGGTCAGAAGCAGGGGAAGATGACGCGTGCCCGATAGTCAAAGCCAACCGGATCGACGCCTGTTGCGGTACCAGATTCCTGCTCGATGTCTGTCTAATTCCGGTACGGCCGCGGTCGCCGCGGGGGGGACACACCCTGCGGGCGGCATCGCGGTCAGATACCTTTTTTTGCAGAGCAATTCCAACCCGCCGCCGTCGATGCTCGAGGAGGTGCGGATCTGACCGCTACCGAGTACGTCGAGCACCGTGCGACGTACCACGAGCTCGTCGCCGAACTGACCACCCGGGCGACGCACGACGGCCCGAACATCGGGCTGTGGCCGGGCCTGACGATCTACCGCTTCAGCCGTCCCACCCAACCGGAGTGGCAGGAGATCCAGGGGCTGTCTATCGGCATCGTCGCCCAGGGCCGCAAGGCGGTGACCGAGAAGGGCAGATGCCATGTCTACGACCAGTTCCACTACCTGGTCATCAATGGCGATCTGCAGTTCCAGAGCGAGGTCCTCGAAGCCTCGCCGGATTGCCCTTGCCTGTGCCTCGTTTTGGAGATCGACCCCTCCACCGTGAGGGCCATCTCCGAGAACATGCCGGGTCGCAGCCGCGCCGAACCGGCATCGGTCCGTGAACTGGCCGACAGTTGCGTGGTCTCCGCACTCGACGACGAGGTGATGAGTTCCGTGCTCCGATTCGTTCGCGCCGTGGGCAGTGAAGTCGATCGGCGGGTGCTGGCTCCGCTCTATCTGCGGGAGCTCGTCTACCGGGTCCTGCAGCGGGAACAATTCGCCCGAATGCTGCACTTCGCCGCCCAGCAGGCGGCAGGTAATCCGATCGGCGCCGCACTCACGTACATCAATTCGCATCTGGGCGAACCGATAACGGTTGCCGCCTTGGCTGCTCAGGTGGGTTTGAGCCCGTCAGCGTTCACCCGTGCGTTCCGAGAGCTGACGGGTTCGTCGCCCTATCAATATGTCAAAGAGGTGCGGCTTAACCGAGCGCGGGAACTGGTGATGGATCGACGCGTAGGCGTGGCCGACGTCGCCCATCGGGTCGGTTACACCAGTGCCTCACACTTCATCAAGGAATTCCGCACGCGATTCGGCGCCACACCACGCGAATATGTCAGCGGCGCAGCCAGTGCGGGGGCATCGATATAGCAGAACGCTCAGATCGATAGCGGCTTTGAGGACGCTGACGGCTGGCGCGCATCAGTCGTGTGTTACGGGCGCGAGGGGGTCGGAATGCTGGGATCATCAGAGTGAGGTGACGCTCGACCTCGGCGGCACGGAGTTCGTCTGTTGCACACAGTGATTCACGTCTGATTGCCGGTGAGCGCGTCCAGCCTTCGCGTCAGATATCTGACGACGCCGGCGTCGGTGGTGAGCTCGACGGCGCGACGATAGGCATGCGCCGCGGCCTCGGATTCGCCGGCAGCTGCCAGCAGGTGAGCGCGGGCGGCCCAGGCCGGCTGAAATCGCTCGGTCGCGGTCATCGCGTCGAGGGCCCGCAGCCCTGCCTGTGGCCCGTCGACTTCGGCGTCGATTACCGCCAAGGCGACCGAAGCACCGAGTGACGGTGCAAGCCGAACCAGCGCGCGATACAGGGCGCGCAGCGCAACCTTGTCCACAGAGCCGTCCCGCGCGCGGGCGCAGTGCGCCGACTGGATCGCCGCCTCGTATTGATAGCGGCCCGGGCGACCGGCCCCGTGGGCCCGGTGTAACAAGTCCTCACCGCGCACGATCAGCGCCTCATCCCATAGCCGGCTGTCCTGCTCGTCCAGTGGTACGAACTCGCCGTCACCAGTGCGCCGCGCTGCCCGGCGTGCTTCCGACAGGCACATCAGTGCGGCCAATCCGAGCACCTCGGGATCGTCGGGCAGTAATTCGGCCAGGACCAGGGCCAGATGCAGCGCCTCGGCCGACAATGACTCGATCGGCTCACCGTCCGGCTGAAACTGCCAGTCAATCGCGAAGGCGCCGTAGACCGCTTCCAGAACGGACGGCAACCGGGCGTCCAGATCCGCACGTTGCGGCATGGCAAAAGGTATTCGCGCATCCCGTATTCGGCGTTTGGCGCGCACCAGCCGTTGCGCCATGGTGGCAGCAGGTACCGAGAATGCGCGCGCGATGGCCGCGGCGTCGATGCCGAGCACCGTCTGCAACATCAACGGTGTTCGGCAATTTGCGGTGATCGCGGGATGCGCGCATACCAGCATCAGCTCCAGCCGGCGGTCGGGAATCACGGCCGGCGCTTCACCCAATTCTGTTGTCGCAAAATCTGTTTCGGGCAGGGGATCGGACATACGGTAGGCGTGTGATTTCCACCGGTCGCGCAGGCGATTGCGGGCCACCGTGAGGATCCAGGCCTCCGGATTGGCGGGTATTCCGTCAATCGGCCATCGGGTGAGCGCCCCTTCCATCGCGTCGGCGATGGCGTCTTCGGCCGCGGGTATGTCGCCGGTGGGTGCGGCAAGCAGCGCCAGGTGCCGCCCGTACGAAGTACGAACGAACTGTCCCAGGCGGTCCCCTACCTCACTCAGGTTGATACCAGCCTTTGCCGCTGGCGTACGTCACGCTTACCGGCCGTATTTCGATCGTTCCCCAGGCCGCGGCCGGGCATCGCGCCGCCCACACCAAGGCGGCATCCAGATCGGGCACGTCGATGATGAACACCCCACCAAGACGTTCCTTGGTGTCGGCGAACGGACCATCTTGAATCTCTGAGGCACCGTTGCGTGTCGTGAACGTGGTGGATACGGCAGCCGATTGCAGCACCTGCGTGCCGATCAGGACGCCCGCCGCGTCCAGGTCCTTGGCGTACTTCGCGAAGGCTGCCCGCGCGGGTGCCATGTCTTCGTCGGTCAGCCCGATCTCGCTGCCCTCCTGATAGTGCATGAGCAAGCAGTACTGCATTAGGTGGTCCCTTCTCCGCTGGACGGTGTCACCTGTATGACGACCGACCCCGCGCCCAATCGACATCGGAGTCGTCCAGAAGACGAGAATGCCTGAAATGGGCCGAACATTCGACGACCTGGTAGCCGAAGCCGATTCGGCGCCGATCGATGGGTGGGACTTCTCCTGGCTGGACGGCCGCGCCACCGAACAGCGGCCGTCCTGGGGTTATCAGCGATTGATGAGCGAGCGGTTGGCGAACGTCTCGGCGGCATTGGACATCCAGACCGGCGGCGGCGAGGTGCTGGCCGGCGCGACCGAGTTCCCGCCGACCATGGCGGCCGTCGAAGCGTGGCCTCCGAACGCGGCGCTGGCCACCAGGCTTCTGCACCCGCGCGGCGTCGTCGTGGTGGCCGTGCCCGACGAGAGGACACTGCCGTTCGCCGACGAGGTGTTCGACCTCGTCACCAGCCGGCACCCCAACACCGTGCCTTGGCCCGAGATCCACCGGGTGTTGCGGCCTGGCGGAACGTACCTCGCCCAGCACATCGGCCCCGCCACCGTCGCCGAGTTGACCGAATTCTTCATCGGCCCCCAGCCGCAGGCATGGAGCCGGAGGGACCCGGAAATTGAGCGCGCGCAGGCAGAATCCGCCGGCCTGCGGATAGTCGACATGCGACTCGAGCGGCTGCGCCAGGAGTTCTCCGACATCGGCGCCGTGGTCTACTTCCTGCGCAAGGTGATCTGGACGGTGCCCGGCTTCACCGTCGAGCGCTATCGCGCGCGGCTGCGCGAACTGCACCAGCGCATCGAAGCCGACGGACCGTTCGTCGCCCACGCGGCCCGGGTTCTCGTCGAGGCCCGCAAGCCTGGGTGACAATGCTGTGCATGCGCTCGTTTGAGGATCTGGTCGCCGAGGCGGTAGCAGCGCCGGTGGAGGGCTGGGACTTCTCCTGGCTGGACGGCCGCGCGACCGAGCAGCGGCCGTCCTGGGGGTATCAGCGGCTGATGAGCCGGCGATTGGCTGGTGTTTCGGCGGCGCTGGATATCCACACCGGCGGCGGGGAGGTGCTGGCCGGTGCGGAGAAGTTCCCGCCGACCATGGCTGCGACCGAATCCTGGGCTCCTAATGCGGCATTGGCCAGTAAGCGCCTGCATCCCCGCGGTGTGGTTGTGGTCGCCACCGGCGACGAGCCACCGCTGCCGTTCGCCGACGAAGCATTCGATCTGGTGATCAGCCGCCATCCGATTGCCGTGTGGTGGAACGAGATCGCTCGCCTGCTGCGGCCGGGCGGCACCTACTTCGCGCAGCATCCCGGTCCGGGGACGGTGTCGGAGTTGGTGACCCACGTCGTCGGGCCGCAGCCGCAGCTGTGGGCGCTCTACGAGCCAGAGGCTCAGCGGGCGGGGGCGCAAGCCGCTGGGTTGCACGTGCTGGACATGCGCATGGAGCGGCTCCGGGCGGAGTTCTTCGACATCGGCGCGGTGATCTACTTCCTGCGCAAGCTGATTTGGACGGTGCCCGATTTCACCGCGGAGCCCTACTACTCGCGACTGCGCGAACTGCACGACCTGATCGCGGCCGAGAGCCGCTTCGTCACCCACCCGACCCGGGTGCTGGTGGAGGCCCGCAAGCCCGGCCGGTCAGCCCTCGGCGCGTAACACATCCAGGGCGTGCTGCAGATCCGCCGGGTAGGGACTGACGATCTCTATCCGCCGGCCGTCGGCCGGATGCGCGAAGGCCAACGATCGTGCGTGCAACCATTGACGTTCCAGCCCAAGCCTTTTCGCTAGCTTCGGGTCGGCACCGTAAACGAGGTCGCCGCAGCAGGGATGATGCAGCGCGGAGAAGTGCACCCGAATCTGATGGGTGCGACCGGTTTCCAGGTGCACGTCGAGCAGGCTGGCCGCGACGAACGCTTCCATCGTGTCGTAGTGGGTGATGCTGTGGCGGCCATCCCTGGTGACTGCGAACTTCCACTCCGGGCCGGGGTGGCGGCCGATCGGGGCGTCGATGGTCCCGCTGGACGGATCCGGATGGCCTTGCACCAGTGCGTGATAGCGCTTTTCCACCGTGCGCTGTTTGAATGCCCGCTTGAGCACGGTGTAGGCGCGTTCGGAAATGGCCACCACCATCACCCCGGACGTTCCGACGTCGAGACGATGCACGATCCCCTGGCGTTCGTGCACACCCGAGGTGGTGATCCGGTAACCCGCTGCCGCCAACCCGCCCAGCACCGTGGGCCCGGTCCAGCCCACCGAGGCGTGCGCGGCCACCGCGGCCGGCTTGTCGACGGCGACGATGTCGTCGTCGGAGTACAGGATCGTCATCCCCTCGATGTCGACGGGGGTGTTTTCCGGCGGTTTGGGCGGCTCCGGCAGCCGCACCTGCAACCAGGCTCCGGCGTTGAGGCGGTCGGACTTACCCGCCGTCACGCCGTCGAGTTCGACACCGCCGTCTTCGGCGATGGCGGCCACGGCGTTGCGGGACAGCCCCAGCAGGCGTGCCAAGCCGGCGTCCACGCGCATGCCCGCCAATCCGTCCGGGACCGGCATCGAGCGCTCGGTCAAGCCTGATCCTCGTTGTTTCCGTCTGCCTTCCGGCGACCGACGGCGTCGAAATCGAAGCCGAAGATGGACAGCACGACCAGCAGGATGGCGCCGCCCACCACCGAGGGGTCGGCGACATTGAACACCGGCCACCACCCGACGGACAGGAAGTCGACAACATGCCCGCGCAAGGGCCCGGGTGCCCGGAAGAAGCGGTCGACCAGATTGCCCATTGCGCCGCCCAGGATCATGCCGAGGCCCAGCGCCCACCAGGGCGAGACCAGCCGTCGACCCATCCAGAAGATGCCGACCACGACGCCGGTCGCGATCAGGGTGAGCACCCAGGTGTATCCGGTCGCCATCGAGAAGGCGGCACCGGAATTACGCACCAGCGTCCACGTCACGGTGTCGCCGATGATGGAGACCGGCTGGCCGGGCGGCAGCAGTTTCACCGCCAGCACCTTGGTGATGATGTCGAGCGCGAGCACCACCGCGGCAACCGACAGGAGCAAACGCAAACGCCGGGCCGGCGCTGGCGGTGCGGAATCCCCGGTTTCGCGGGCTCCGTCGGCGTCACCGGCTGAAGTCAGCGGATCAGCGGATCCTGTTGGTTCGTCAGGCACCCCACCATCATCCACTAATGAGTCTTCATGCCCGGCACGCGGATGGACCCGGCCCGCGTGCGGGATGATCCATTCATGGGCCGTATCACCGTGATCACCACCGGAGGGACGATCTCAACGACCACCGGCACCGACGGCGTCCTTCGGCCCGCGCACGGCGGCGCCCAGCTCACCAGCGGTCTCAGCCCGGCTTTCGACGTCGACGTCGTCGACCTGATGGCAATCGACAGCTCCGAACTCGTCACCACTGACTGGGACCGGATCCGCGCCGCGGTGCTCGCCGCGATCGACAACGGCGCCGAGGGAATCGTCATCGCCCACGGCACCGACACGATGGAAGAAACCGCGCTGTGGCTGGAACTCGGGTACGACGGCAAGGCGCCGGTGGTGTTGACCGGGGCCATGCGCAGCGCCGACGCCCCGGATGCGGACGGCCCGGCCAATCTGCGCGACGCGCTCACAGTGGCGGGTAGCCACAAAGCCCGCGGTCTGGGGGTGCTGCTGTGTTTCGCCGGTCGGGTGTTGCAGCCGTTGGGTCTGCGGAAGGCGGCGACGCAGGATCTGAACGCTTTCGCCGGGCACCTGCTCGGCACCGTGACCGGCGACATGACGCTGACCGGCGTCAAGGTGCGGCCGTTCGTCGGCGACCTGCGCGCCGCCGAGGCGCCGCGTGTCGACATCGCGGCCGCTTACCTGGGTAGTGACGCGGTGGCGCTGGACGCCTTTGCCGCGGCCGGTGCCCGGGGCGTGGTGCTCCAGGCGTTGGGATCGGGCAACGCGGGGGTCGCCGTTGTCGAGGGGGTGCATCGGCTCTGTCGCGCCGGTGTGGTGGTCGCGGTGTCCACGCGGGTCCCCGGTGGCTCGGTCAGCGCGGGATACGGCCCGGGACACGACCTGGTGCAGGCGGGCGCGGTGCTGGTGCCGCAGCTGGCACCCTCGCAGGCCCGGGTGCTGGTGATGGCGGCGCTGACGTCGGGTTTACCCGTTGCCGACGTCGTCGCCCGCTGGGGCTGACGGCGCCGGCACCGAATCCGGTTCCTGCTCGCGCAGTTCGCCGACATAGTCGGGCCAATCCAGGCTGTCGACCGGGTTGGCCGCGACGATGTCCGCCGTATCGATGGGAAACGTGCGGGCCGGGCCAGGTCCCGAACCACGGGTCTCGAACCGGACGGTGACGACGCCGTGGCCCGCCCCCTGCACCCACCCGTGTCCGAACTCGGGGTGCGTGACGTCGTCGCCGATCCGCCACGACGAGCCGTCCTGCCCGGTGAGCAGGGCGGCGCGCATCGTCTCGAAATCCTGGTGCGCCTCCGTCTCCGGTGACAGGTCCAGCTCCGGAAACAGCGATTCCTGGCGCACGTCACTGAGGCCCGAAAACCCAACGCCCAGAAGGCGAATCGGGCCGATCTGCAGCGGATCCAACAGCAGCCTGCGGGCCACCGCCGTCAGGGCGCTCGCTTCAGCCGTCGCATAGGGCAGCGTCGCCGAGCGGGTCAGGGTGCTCATGTCGGACTTCTTCAGCTTCACCGTCACCGTGCGCGCGCCACGACCGTCTTTGAGTAGCCGGCGGTGCGCGTGCTCGGCGATCGGCTCGATCGCCTCCCGCAACTGGTCCAGGGTGGTCAGGTCCGCGGCGAAGGTGGACTCGGCGCTGATCTGTTTGGCTTCGGCCCGTTCGGCGACCGGTCGGTCGTCGATGCCGCGGGCCAGGCGGTGCAAAGCCGGTCCGATGGTCGCGCCCAGAATGTTGGCGACTTCCGCATCGCTCAACGCGGCCAGTTGTCCGATGGTCTCGATGCCGAGCCGGTGCAACTTCTCCTCGGCGACCGGGCCGATCCCCCACAGCCGCCGCACCGGCAGACCATCGAGCAGCAGTCGCTCCTCGGTGCGGCCCACCACCCGGATGCCGTCGGGCTTGGCCAGGCCCGAGGCGATCTTTGCGATCTGCTTGCCAGAGCCCGCGCCCACCGAGGCGATCAGGCCCGTCTCGTCCCGGACCCGCCGGCGCAGCATTTCGCAGAATTCCGCCGCGTCAGAGGCTGACGCCCCGACGAGCTGCGACGGCTCCCCGAATGCCTCGTCGAATGACAGTTGCTCGACAACGGGCACCAGGCTGCGGACCGTGTCGAAGACGCGGCGGCTGGCCACGCCGTAGACGACTCCGCGCGGCGGTAACACCACCGCGCCCACACCGACCAGTCGGCGGGCCTGGTGCATCGGCATCGCCGAACGGGCGCCGAACACCCGCGACTCGTAACTCGCTCCGGCCACCACACCCCGGCCACCCAGGCCGCCCACCAACACCGGACGGCCCCGCAGGGTCGGCCGGGTGAGTTGTTCCACGGAGGCGAAAAACGCGTCCATGTCCAGGTGCAGCACCCAACGGGACTCCACGGGTACCGATGCTATTGGGCGGCGCCCAGGCGAGGTTCCCGGCGTGCGGTGGGCGCACACCCCCGGGCGCCACAAGCCGATTTGCGAAGAAGCTGCCGATTACCGGGGCGTAAATACTTCGTTATGCACACGTTTAAGGAGTCGTTTTCCGGGTCATTCAGGGTAGGCGAATGCGCTCTGCTCAAGGCATGCATCAAGGGAGATGGCTATGTCGGTGTTAATTGCGCCCGAATGGGTTGAGTCGGCGGCTCAACAATTGTCCGGAATTCGGTCGGCAATAGCCCAGGCTTCCCAATCCATTATCGGTTCCACCACCGCCATCGCGCCGGCAGCCGCCGACGAGGTCTCAGCTGCCATCGCAGCCATGTTCGGTGATCTCGGACGAGAATTTCAGGCACTCAATGCTCAGACCCAAGCCTTCCATGCCGACTTCGTCAGGACGCTCAATTCAAGCGTCAACGCGTATCTCGGCGCCGAAATTGCCAATGCCGAAAGGGCTTTGGCGGGCATCGCGCCGTTGGTGGCGGGGGCGCCGGCGGCATCGATCCTGGACGGTCTCGGGAACCTCGGCGCATTGTTCGGCAATCCGGGCGCACTACTGGGCGGCGTAGGAGTTTTCCCGCCCCTGCAATCTTTATTACCGGGAATTGTCGGTGCGACTCCCGGGCCCACTCCTCCGAGTTTGGCCGCGATCACCGGGCCGTACGAGAGGCTCGTTTCCAACACCATCAATAATCTGCAGAGCCTCGGCAATGGCCTGGCAGCTAACCCATTTCCTTTCCTTCGGCAGTTCATCACCAATCAGTCGAACTACGGGCACATCATCGCCACGGCGTTCACCAACGCGAGTCAGCACCTGAGCAGCGGGGCGGCCGCGAGCCAGATCCTGACCGACCTGGCTCCCATCGCCTCGATACCGGGCCGGATCGGGCAGAACGCGGTGAACGTGCTGGCAACCCTCACCGACTTCTCCTACTCGGTCGGCGTCAACCTCGCTGACCCGTTGCAGATCGGCGCCGCATTCTTCGGATTGCCGATAGCACTGGGCATCGACGTCATCGGTTCGCCCATCACCACGGCAGACGCCATCGCGTCGGTGGGCGCCGCTTTCAGCAGCGCAGTCCAAAGTGGGGACGGGTTCGGTGCCGCGGTCGCGGTTCTCACCGCCCCGGCTGTCGTCACCAACGGCTTCTTGAACGGCCAGTACACGTTCGGGGTGACCCTGCCGGGGGTGCCCCTGCCCGTGCTTGGCGGACTTCCCGCCATCACCGTCCCCCTGCACGCGAGCATCCCGGTCGGAGGGATACTGACACCCTTATCGACGGTGACGGTCAACATCGATCCGCTGCCCGGAAGCCCCATCGTCAGCGTGCCGATGGGCGGCACTCCCACCGGCGGAATCCTGCCCGGACTCCTGCTTTACGCACCGCAACAACTCGCACAGGCAATCGGCGCAGCGCCCCTGCCGAGCCCGCTCCTTCCCTTGCCACAGATCACGGTGCCGGGCGTGCCATCGCTGGGGTCGCTGCTCCCCGGGTTTAGCCTGCCCGGTCTGCCGTCTCTGCCCGGGCTGACGGGATCACCGCTTCCGCCGCTCCTATAACGGCGTCAAGTCGCCGCGAGCTCAATATCGTTGTCGGACTGACTCGTTGCCCAATCGACGTAGCGGTCGATGCCGGCCCAGATCTCCACCTCAGGTGCAAAGCCGATGCTGCGCGCCAACTCGATGTTCGCCGGATAGCGCGCTACTTCCCCGGGCCGCGCCGGACCCGTGGACACCCGCACCTGAAACTTGCCGGCGATGTATTCGGCGATGTCGCGCACGCTGGTGTTGATGCCGCTGGCGAAGTTGATCGCGCGGCCCTTGAGGCCCGGGTTGTCCAGGACCAGCAGGTAGGCGCGCACCACGTCACTGACATGGAGGTAGTCACGGGTGGCCGTGCCTTCACCGAAGACGGTGAGATCCGCGCCCGCCATCGCCTGACGCACGAGTATCGGGATCAACGCGCCGAACGCGCCGCTCTTCTGCCGCTCGCCGAAGATGTTGAACGGGCGGACCACGCTGACGTCCATGTCATAGGAACGGAAGTAGGAGTAGCACAACCGGTCTGCTGCGGCTTTCGATGCGCCGTACGGACTGTTCGGCATCAGTTCGGCTGTCTCGTCGAGGAGTTCGTCCTCACCCAGGTCCTGCCCGTCGCCGTACACCTCACAGGTCGAGGCGTAGACAACGCGCGATCCGCTCCGGCGGGCCGCCTCGAGGATGTTGTAGGTGCCCATCACGTTCGTGTCTAGAAAGCTTTTCGGATCGCTGAGTGATTTGTCCACGTTGACGTTCGCGGCCAGGTGGAAGACGACGTCGTGCTCCGGCACCGTCTTGGCGGTCAGTTCGGCGTCGGTCACCGAGCCGAAGACGACATCGGCCCGCTGGTCGGCCCTCAGACGGCCGGTGTTCCTCTTGGCGGCACTCGACAGGGTATTGAGAACGGTGACGCGATGCCCCACGGCGAGCAGCGCCTCGGCAAGGTGGCTTCCCTGGAAACCAGCTCCCCCAGTGACGAGAATCCTCACCGCACAATGCCCTTCACGAAGCCCTTCACGAAGCCCTTCACGAAGCCCCTCACATTGCCCCCACGTTCCGTGCCGTTCTTCGCTGAACCGGCTCATAGCTTAACGGCCCGTCGTGGCGCGCCGGGTTAAGCGGCCCCGACACGTACGGTGGCCGATAGAGATTGAAGGGGGTTCCTCGGTGTGTCCGTCGAATACCGGATCCGCTGACGTCGCGCTTGAAGTCCGTCAGGAGATCCAAGCCTGGGCTACCGATCCGGCCCTGGCCGAGCTGGTGCAGATGTTCGGCGGAGCCGTTCCGCCCGACCTCGGTCTCGCCGAACGGTTGGCATGGCTCGACGAGTTCAGCACCGTATGGGACTACCGGGCACGGGCCCGCGCTGGTGCGGGCCGGGTGCACAACCAGGACGCCGCCGGCGCCGTCCGGTGGCTGATCCCCCGGCTCGATATGCCTCCCGCGCAGCTGGACAGGGTCGTGGCGCTTGCGGACCAGCTGGGCCTTATCGGTGAATCACAGCCCAACGCAAACGATTTCGACTACCTTCTAGTGATCGGCGGCGGCCGGTACACCAATCGGCTGCGGGTCGGCTACGCACGCGAGTTGGCGACCGGGCGGCGCATCGGCCACGTGGTGCTGGCCGCGGCATCGCGCGGACTCATGGATTCTGAACGCGACGCCGTAGCCGTCATAGCCCCGCACGCCCGCACCGAGTTCGACCTGTTGGCCGCGGCGGCCGGTGAAGAGTTGGGGCTGGACATCCGACAGGTTCAGGATCACGCGCAGCGACGAATCGATCGGCCTCACCACGACCGGGCCGTCTGGCGATTTCCGCCGGACAGCAACGACTGGGGTGTCCCGGTCACCCTGCTGGAAACGCCGTCGCCGGACCCCGACAACCGCCGGGCGAACTCCGGCGACACCTATACTTTCGCCGCGCAAACGGTGGGCATGCACCGCTCGACGTGCCTGTTGGTAACCGGCCAACCAGTGGTTCCCTACCTGCACTTCGAGGCGCTGCGCACGCTCGTGTTGCCGTTCGGAATCCGTTTGGAATCGGCGGGATTCGGGGTCGAGCGCTACAACCGGCTCGGCGAGTTGGACGAGCAGCATCCGGCCAAGATTTTGCAGGAGGCGCGGTCGGCGATCCGGTCTGCACGCGCCGTGGCCGAACGGCTCACCCAGGAACAGTGATACCGCACGGCGTGGCCGCCGGATAGGTACCCGACACCGGCCGGGGCCGCCCCTGCGGCGGCCAGGGCAACAGACCCAGGTTGCCCAGATAGCGCAGCGGGCTGGTGTGCCTGCCGTCGGCATGGACTTCGAAATGCAGGTACCCATCGGCTGATTCGGCTTCCGGGCCGACGGTGCCGATCGATGTGCCGGCTGCGATTTCGTCGCCCACCCGGTGCTTGCGGTCGGACCGGAACACGTACACCATGTCGACGTCGGTGTTCGATACCACCACCTGCCGCAGCCCGTAATCGTCGAGATCGGCTGTGCGACTGATGGTCCCGGATAGGACCGCATGAACGGCGGCTCCGGGCGCAGCGGCGAGGTCGATGCCGGGGTGGAAAGCGCCCGCGCGCGGCCCGTAGCCCGCCCCGATCGCGAGGTGCTCGCGCTCGATCGGCAGGCGGGCGCCCACTTCGGCCGGATCGAAATCGCCCTGGACACGCCTGCGGTAGTCGGCCATGAGTAGCTCGACCTCCTCGCGGGCGTAGCCGAACAACAGCGCGCGGTCGTACGGCACGCCGTAGTTCAGCCGGCAGTCCGGATCGATTCTGCGGTAGTGATCGACCTTGGCGACGCGTTCGGCCAGCGTGGACCAGCCGTGGTGCACCAGGCGAACGTCGTACACCATGCCGATGCGACCGTGTTCGGTGATGTTCGCGGGCCAGTGCGGATTGTGGATCATCCTGGTCCCGGCCCGCAGTCCCGGTCGCCAGCGCCAGAACGGTCCGCGCACCGACTCCGCCGGCCCCATGATCGGGATCATCTCCGGGAATTCGGGATCATGCCACGTCGGAATCATCGGGCACATCAGCGCCGCGACATCAGCGGGGGTGCCTGCCAGCACCTCACGGACGTCCACGTCGGCTTCCACCACCTGGTCGGAATCGATCATCGCGATCCAGTCCGGGCGGCAGAAATCGGCCATCCGGTAAAGCAATTCCAGCCCCGGCGGTTCCGGAATGAGCCACGGTGTTTGCGGCAGATCCGACCGGGCCCGCACCAGGTTCGTCACCGCCGGGTGTTGAGCCAGGATGTCGGCGGAGTTGTCGGTGCTGCGGTCGTCGATCGCGTAGATGTCGTCACACCAGCCGGACAACGAATCCAGGACCCGGGGCAGGATATCCGCACCGTTGTGCACCCGGAACAGTCCCAGTACCCGCATCGGTCGCCTCCGTTCTTCTCTGCTTAAACCGATACCCGCGCGATGGAGACCCGAACCCCGTCGCCGATCTCCGCCCCGTCCGTGGGCTCACCGAATTCGAAACTGGTGGCGAGGATTTCACCGGCGATCAGGTCACGATGCGTCGCTGCCCACGCGGCCCGCTCACCAGGCACCGACATGACCACTGCGATGCGGTCGGACACCTCCAGACCGGTCGACTTGCGCAGCTCCTGCAGTTCCCGGATGCGGTCCTTGGCCCAGCCCTCTGCCTCCAATTCCGGCGTGACGGTGCCATCGAGCACCACGAGCCCGGCGCCGCCGGGCAGCGCCGCGGTGAATTCCGGGTCGGCGGCCACCAGGCGGGAGCTGTACTCCTCGGGCTGCAACACAGCGGGCCCTGCGGTCAAGGTGCCGTCCGGGTTGACCACGCCCTCACCCGCTTTGACGGCCTTGATGGCCGCCTGCACGTCCTTGCCCAGGCGCGGGCCGGCGACCCGGGCATTGACGGTGAGCTCGAACCGGCCGTAGGTGTCGATCGCGTCGGTCAAATCGACCTGCTTGACGTTGAGTTCGTCACCGATCAGTTCGGCGAAAGGCTGCAACTGGTCCGGGTTCTCCACGGCCACCGTCAGTTTTGGCAACGGCAACCGCACCCGCAGCTTCTTGGCCTTGCGCAGGGAGGACGCGGCCGAGCACACGTCCCGCACCTGGTCCATCGCGGCGACCAGATCGGGATCGGCGGGAACCACACCCGGCTGCGGCCAGTCCGTCAAGTGCACCGAACGCCCGCCGGTCAGGCCGCGCCAGATCATCTCGGTGATCAGCGGCAAAAGTGGGGCGGCCAGCCGTGCGGTCACCTCCAGCACCGTGTGCAGGGTGTCGATCGCATCGGCGTCTTCCACCCAGAACCGCGAACGCGACCGGCGCACATACCAGTTCGTCAACGCCTCGGTGAACTGCCGCAGCTGTTCGCAGGCGCCGGAGATGTCGCAGACGTCCAGCGAAGCGGTCAGGTCATCGCGAAGGACGGCGAGCTTGGCCAGGATGTAGCGATCCAGCACATGCGCTGAATCGGTGCGCCACACACCCACTTTCGGCGCGTACAACGCCAGGAAGCTGTAGGCGTTCCAGAACGGCAGCAACACCTGCCGCACTCCGTCGCGGATGCCCTGTTCGGTGACGATCAGGTTGCCGCCGCGCAGGATCGGCGAGGCCATCAGGAACCACCGCATGGCGTCGGAGCCGTCGCGGTCGAACACCTCGGTCACATCCGGGTAGTTGCGCAGCGACTTGCTCATCTTCTGCCCGTCCGAACCGAGCACGATTCCATGCGCCACACAGGTTTTGAACGACGGCCGGTCGAACAGCGCGGTCGCGAGCACATGCAACGTGTAGAACCAGCCGCGGGTCTGCCCGATGTACTCGACGATGAAGTCACCCGGATAGTGAGCTTCGGCGTCTCCCGCCGCCCCACCCAAGAACCAATCCTCATTCTCGAACGGGTAATGCACCTGCGCGTAAGGCATTGAGCCCGAATCGAACCACACGTCGAGCACGTCGGAGATTCGGCGCATGGTGCTGTTGCCGGTCGGATCGTCGGGGTTGGGGCGGGTGAGCTCGTCGATGTAGGGCCGGTGCAGATTGTCCGGCCGCACCCCGAAGTCACGTTCCAGCTCGTCCAGGCTGCCGTATACGTCGATGCGGGGGTAGGCGGGATCGTCGGATTTCCACACCGGAATCGGGGTGCCCCAGTAGCGGTTTCGCGAGATCGACCAGTCGCGCGCACCCTGCAGCCACTTGCCGAACTGCCCGTCCTTGACATGCTCGGGATACCAGGTGATCTGCTGGTTGAGTTCCACCATGCGGTCGCGGAACTGGGTCACCCGCACGAACCACGACGACACCGCCCGGTAGATCAGCGGGTTGCGGCAGCGCCAGCAGTGCGGGTACGGGTGCTCGTAGGTCTCGTGCCGCAGCAACACCGCTCGGTTGGCGGCGGCGGGGCCGCTCTGATTCTTCAGGTCGCGGATGATGTGCGGGTTCGCCTCAAAGACATGCTGTCCCTGGTAATCCGGGACCGTCGCGTCGAAGCGTCCCTTGGAGTCGACCGGCGTCACCGGCACGATCCCGACCGGGTCGGTCGTCGCCATGTCGTCCTCGCCGTAGGCCGGAGCCATGTGCACCAGCCCGGTGCCGTCCTCAGTGGTGACGAAGTCGGCGGAGAGCACCTGAAAGGCCTTGGGCGAGTCCAGGAAATAGGCGAACGGCGGCAGATAGCGAACGCCAAGTAGATCTGCGCCCCGGTAGGTGCCAAGCACTTCGGGCTCTTCCCCGAGTTCGCGGGCATACGCGGCGAGCCTGGCCTCGGCCAGCACGAAACGCCGATCGCCTTCCCGCACTTGGACATAGGTGACCTCGGGATTCACCGCGACAGCGAGGTTCGACGGCAGGGTCCACGGCGTCGTCGTCCAGATCAGCAGGTACGCGCCAACAAGTTCGTCGTAGGGAGCCGCGGCCTCGGTCACCTGGAAGCCGACGGTGAGAGCGGGGTCCTGGCGGCTCTGGTAGACGTCGTCGTCCATCCGCAGTTCGTGATTCGACAACGGGGTCTCGTCGCGCCAGCAATAGGGCAACACCCGGTAGCCCTCGTAGGCAAGGCCCTTGTCCCAGAGCTGTTTGAACGCCCAGATCACCGACTCCATGTAGCTGAGATCGAGTGTCTTGTAATCGTTGTCGAAGTCGACCCAGCGCGCCTGGCGGGTTACGTACTGCTGCCATTCGTCGGTGTAGCGCAGCACCGACGCACGGCACGCGTCGTTGAAGGCGGCAATGCCCATCGAGTCGATCTGAGACTTGTCGGTGATGCCCAGCTGGCGCTCGACTTCCAATTCTGCGGGCAATCCGTGTGTGTCCCAACCGAACCGGCGCTCCACCTTGTCACCGCGCATGGTGCGGTAGCGCGGAACGATGTCTTTGACGTAGCCGGTCAGCAGATGCCCGTAGTGCGGCAGGCCGTTGGCGAACGGGGGCCCGTCGTAGAACACGTACTCGGGGGCGCCGTCCCGGCGGGCGATGCTGGCGCGGAAGGTGTCGTCGCGGAACCAGTAATCGAGCACTTCGAGTTCGAGCGCCGGGAAGTCGGGCGCACCACTGGCCAGCTTCGGATAGGCCGTGCGGTCGGCCTCGAGTTCAGGGTTGTCGCTCACGTGGGTAGTCTCCGGTGCCTCGAGATGTCCAGGCACGGGGACGACGGATGCGCTGTTGCGCGAACGCCGCGGTACCACCCCGCTTGCCACGCTCACGCGTGACCACTCAAGAGGCTGTGACGGGCCCGCCCGTTCGGTTCTACTGGGCCGAATGGCTGTTCTTCCGAAAGCTCCCCGGTGATGGCCGGATCGATGCTGGTCTGGCGTTGATTCTAATTGCGATCGCAAACCCGGCGAAGCCGGGTGCCGCGGGTCGCAATCATCTGGACTGTAAGCACTCCAAGAGGCTGGCCCGCCGCAGGACGCACCTGCGGTCGGCTAGCCCCTTGGAGTGCCGGGTAGCGCACTGTCCATGGGCCTCACGCCTGGACTTCGAGCACGCCGATGCGCCACAGCGCGGCGTACATGTGCCGCACCGGGATGTGCAGCAGACGGGCGGCACCGGCCACCAGCGGGTCGCCGCCGGCGGACAGCACTTCTTCGGTGCGGCGGGCCTTCTTCGGCGCCGCGGCGACCGGCACGTCACGCACCACGTGCAGCGTGGGCGCAGCGGTTACGGTAACGACTTCGTCATACAGAGCAGCGGTCATGATCGCCTCCTAACAGGATCAAACGTTGACAGGTGGACCTTCAAAGATTCTTGGGAAGTCCCGTCCCGCAACGGTTCCGATCGGAGCGTGGTTGACGGCTCAGCCGAGAACGCCGCACCGGAGACCGGTCAGGGACGAAACACCGCCCGGATATCGACCCGGACTGCCACTGGAACTCATGCGTCCCTCACCTCCTCTCGGTTCACGACCCACGTGGGTATCCACGCGATCTGCTGCGCACGCGAAGGGAGACAGATGCCGGCGATCCGCCGGAAATCCGCACCCCTCTCGTCAGAGCTTTGGCACTACCCGACGTGTCCGGTAAACCGGAAGCCACCTGGGCTCAACCCTTAAGCCGGGAGGAGCTGTCCTGACCCGGGGCGTCTTTCGACGTTCGGGGTCAGTGGCCTGTGTTCGTGTAGCCGCCTCACCTAACGAGGTGCTTGCCTGACCGATAATGCACGACGTACGGGCCCCGGTCAACGCGGCACCCCCGGGTTTGGGCATCTTTATGCATTCGCTACGGACGCCCACAGCCATCCTTCAGCAATAGCGCGTCTGAGCTGGGAAAACAGCGGCTACCAGGAGGCGATCTCCAGGTTACATTTCGCTATGAGTTCGCTATGTCACATCGGTGAGCCGACCGATGGTGTCGATGTATTCCTCGACCATGTCGAGGACCACCGCTCGCGTCGGCCGGACCCGGTCCAGCGAGCCGACCACCTGACCGACGAAGTACGTCGCCAACTCCCGGGCCTTCGCATCGGGGTGGGCGGCGGCTTGGTTGATCCGCACCTGGGAGTCGGTGATCAGCGCCGTCTGCAGCGGCATCCCCAACGGGTCCGGGGTGTCGGGCCGTTCCCACTCTTCGGTCCAGGCGGTGCGCAGCATGCGGGCCGGCTTGCCGGTCATCGACCGGGATCGCACGGTGTCCGACGACTTCGCGGCCAGGAATTTGTCCTTCACGACCGGCGCGGTCTCGGCTTCCTCGGTAGTCAGCCAAACCGATCCGCACCACACCCCTTCAGCACCCAGCGCCATCGCGGCCGCAATCTGGCGCCCGCGGGCGATCCCGCCTGCGGCCAACACGGGCGTCGGCGCCACCGCGTCCACCACTTCGGGAACGAGCACCATGGTCGCGACCTCGCCGGTGTGCCCACCCGCCTCGGTGCCCTGAGCGACGATCAGGTCCACCCCCGCCGCCGCGTGCCGGCGGGCGTGCTCGGTAGTGCCGGCCAGCGCGGCCACCAGCACGTCGTGGCTGTGTGCCCGCTCTACCAGGTCGTGCGGCGGTGGCCCGAGCGCGCTGGCGATCAATCGGATGTTGTGGGCAAAGGCCACCTCCAGCAGCGGCTCATAGCCCTTGGGTGAGATGTTGAGCCCACCCCTGATCACCTCGTCCTGCTCGGCATGGGCCGCGACGCCGTAGCGGGCCAGGATGTCATCGACAAACGCCCGATGCTCGGCAGGCAGCAGATCCTGAGCTTGCCGTGAATTCACCCCACCGGAATCGGCGCCGACATACTTCGGCGGCAGCAGCAGATCGACCCCGTAGGGCTTGCCGTGCGTCTGCTCCTCGATCCAGGTGAGCTCGCTTTCCAGCCGCTTGGGGCTGTGGGCGGTGGCGCCGAGTACCCCGAAACCTCCCGCATTGGTCACCGCGGCCACTACGTCGCGGCAGTGGCTGAAGGCGCAGATTGGAAACTCGACGCCGAGCATCTCGGCAACTCTCGTTTGCATGCGGCCGACGCTACGCCCTACGAATCAGACCAGGGCCTACGGATCGAACGACGAGGGGCTCCGGCCGTCGGGCGGCCACGCGGCCACGCCCTCCTCCAGTGGAACCTCCAGGCTCTGCAGGATCGACGACACCATTCGCCACGCACCGATGACGGTGACCAGCTCGATGAGAACCGTTTTGTCGCCGCCCAATTCGCGTTCGCAGTCAGCCCAATTCGCGGCGCTCACCACGCCGTCGCGCACGACGTCATCGGTGGCCGCCAGCACGGCCCGCTCGGTGGGCCCGAAGCCGTTGTGGCTCCGCCAATCTCGCACACCCAGCAGGTCCTCGGCGGAAACCCCGAGACGGGAGGCCACCCGCCAGTGCTGGGTCCACTCGTAGTTGCACTCGGTCAGCCACCCGATGCGCATGATCACCAGCTCGCGCAGTCTGCGGTCCAGTGCGCCGTGCCAGAGCATGGTGGCGAGCAGGTCGTTGAACGGCCCCGCCAACTGCGGATGATTCAGCAGCGTCTGAAAGATGCTGAGCTCGGCCATGTAGTCCGGAACGCCGGCTTCATCGGCGGCGGCCTTGGCCTCGTCGACGGGCAGCAGCGGTATCCGGGCGGGCTTGCTCATGGCGGCCTGTCAGGCGTCCAGCCGGGCGAACGCCTTGTCCTCGTACATCTGTACCGACTGCTGCCGGCGAATCTTTCCACTGGTGGTGATCGGGATCGACCCAGGCGACACCAGCACCAGGTCAGCCACGTTCAGCCCGTGCGAGTCGAAGATGGCGGCGGTGATGTCTCGCTTGAGCACCCCCAGCCGCTCCGCGAATTCCTGCGGCGACTCGTCGGCTTTCTGCTTGATCTCGACGATGGCGGCCAGCTTCTCGACGCCGTCCTGAGAAATGGCGATCGCCGCGCACCGGCCGGCGCTGATCTCCTGGATGGTCGCCTCGATGTCGTCGGGAGAGTGGTTGCGCCCGTAGACGATCAGCAGGTCCTTGATCCGGCCCATGATGAAAAGCTCACCGTCGGAAAGAAATCCGGAATCCCCGGTGCGCAGCCACGGGCCTTCGGGCGTGTCTTCCGACGGGTTGACGATCGTCGCGCCGAACGTGTCGGCGGTCGTCTCCGGCTTCTGCCAGTAGCCCGACGCCACGTTGCCACCCAGCACCCAGATCTCACCGACCGTGCCTTCCGGGCACTCGGCGCGGGTGTCACCGTCGACGATGCGGACCAGTTGCGACTTCGGTACGCCGTAGCTGACAAGCGGTGTGCCGGTGCCGCTTTCGACCCGCACCGCCTGGCCGTCCGGCAGTTTCTCCGAGTCGAAATCCACAATTTCGGGCGGTTCGCCGACCTTGCGGGTCGCGATGTACACGGTGGCCTCGGCCATGCCGTAGGCCGGCCGCAGCGCCTTGGCGGCAAACCCGAAGCGGGCGAACCGGTCCGCGAACCGCTTGAGTGTCGCGGGCTGTACCCGCTCGCTGCCGTTCAGGACGGTGTGCACGCCGCCGAGATCGAATCCGGCCAGGTCCTCGTCGGAGGTCTTGCGCACCGCGATGTCGAAGGCGAAGTTCGGTCCGGCCGAAATGGTGGTCCCGTAGCGCGCCATCAACTGCGGCCAGCGGGCCGGGCGCTGCAGGAACGCCACCGGGCTGGTGAGCACGGTGCGCCGGCCGGCCAGGATCGGCATGATGGCCCCGAGCAACAGGCCCATGTCGTGGTAGAGCGGCAGCCAGGACACCACGTCCAGGTCCGCGGGCGGCACTCCCCCTTCGTTGATGAAGAAGTCGGCCATGATCTGCTCGAAATTGGCGAAAACGTTGGCGTTGGAGACCGTGACACCGGCGGGTGTCCGGGTTGAGCCGGACGTGTATTGGAGATACGACGTGCGCGAACCCTCGTCCGCAAGGCGTTCCGGGCGGGACGATTTCGGCCGGGAGTCCAGGTCCAGCAGGTCGACCTCGATGATCGCCGGTGGGTTTGCGCCGGCTTGCGGATCGACGCACTCCTTGACGTTGGTGATGGCCGCCGAGGTGGTCAGGATGACCGCCGGTGCGGTGTCGGCCAGCACCGAAATGGTGCGTTCGTCGTGTGCGCCACCGTAAGGCACCGACAGCGGAACCCCGATGAAACCGGCCTGCAGCGCGCCGAGGAATCCGACCACGTACTCAAGCCCCTGCGGGGCCAGGATCAGCGCGCGGTCGCCGGGCGAACCGTTCAGCTTGAGCTGCTCGGCGATGTTGAGCGTGCGACGGTGCAGCTGCGCCCAGGTCAGCGTCTCTTCGACGCCTTCCCAATCCTGGTCGTAGTTGATGTAGGTGAGCGCCGGGCCGTTCGGGTTCAGGCTGGCGCGTTCGCGCAGCACAGCAGGGATAGAAGAGCCAACCACGGGATCGCACACTACCCGTCGGAGCACGACCCACGTGGTCCGTATCGCCGAAGTCGAATTCCCCCTGCTGCCGATCGGGACCGCCGCATCGTCGCGCCGGTACCCGTTCCGGGGTCGCCCGACGGAGCCGTACCTCCGCTTTAGCCGATCAGCTTCGCCCGCAAAACTGCAGGAGCAGCGGACCTCGCTGAGCTACTGAAACGGGCCGGCCCGCGAAGCCCGTTCGCGTTCCCGAAGACAGGGAAGGGCATTTCGGAGGCCGCGTCGCCGGGCCCCTTCGGCACACCCGTCCCATTTTCCGGCGCAAGGGTCATATGCTGGCATTTTGCCGCCGTTTGCCACGCGCGGCGGCCAGCCCCGAAGCGGTGTGATTGACGTCACCTTGATCGAAATTTTTTGTACGTTCGCACGATTTTTCTACATGCGACGGAGCGACCCGATACGCTTCTGATCGCGCCCGACTATGACGTGGGCGCCGAAGTGTGGGGGTCGGCGAGTGCGTCCGCTGCTGCGGGTCGGCAGCAGGGAGCGGAGTTCGACACGAACTTGCCGGAGATGACTTGAAGCGCGGGCTAAGGAGATGACGTACGACCGTGGAAAAAGCACGCGTTACGCCGGTGGCGGTCATTGGTCTGGCGTGCCGGCTGCCGGGGGGCATCTCCTCACCTGACCAGCTGTGGCAGGCGTTGCTGCGGGGCGAAGACTTTGTCACCGAGGTGCCCCTGGACCGCTGGGACATCGACGAGTACTACGACCCCGAACCCGGCGTGCCCGGTCGCTCCCACTGCAAGTGGGGTGCGTTCATGGACAACCTCGGCGACTTCGATCCCGAATTCTTCGGCATCTCGGAGCGGGAAGCCATCGCCATGGATCCCCAGCACCGGCTGTTACTGGAGACCTCCTGGGAAGCCATGGAGCACGCCGGCCTCACCCCTGCTCAGATGGCCGACTCGCTCACCGGCGTCTTCATCGGATTCACCCACGCCGACTACCAGTTCGTGCAGGCCGAAACCGGCGCCCTGGAAGGCCCGTACGGCAACACCGGCACCAACTCCTGCATGGCTTCCGGCCGGGTCTCCTACGCGCTGGGCCTGCGCGGTCCCGCGGTCACCGTCGACACCGCATGCTCGTCAGGATTGTTCGCCGCGCATCTGGCCGCCCGCAGCTTGAGCGAGGGCGAGAGCGACCTGGCCTTCGCGGGCGGCGTGTACGCCATGCTCGAGCCGCGCCGCTTCGCCTCCGGTTCGGCCAACGGCATGCTCTCGCGCAGCGGCCGTTGCCACGCCTTCGACGTCGAAGCCGACGGCTTCGTCTCCGGCGAGGGCGCCGTCGTACTGCTGCTCAAGCGGCTCCCGGATGCGCAGCGTGACGGCGACCGGATTCTGGCCGTCATTCGGGGGACGGCGGCCAACCAGGACGGGCACACCGTCAACATCGTGACTCCCTCGGCCGACGCGCAGGAGGCGGTATACCGGGCGGCGTTGGCAGCCGGCGGCGTCGACCCCGCCACCGTCGGCATGGTCGAGGCCCACGGCCCCGGCACCCCCGTGGGCGATCCTCTCGAATACGCGAGCCTGGCCGCGGTCTACGGCATCGACGGGCCGTGCGCCGTCGGGTCGGTGAAGACCAACTTCGGCCACACCCAGTCGACTGCCGGCGCTTTGGGACTGCTGAAAGCCATTCTCTCCGTGCAGCACGGCGTGGTTCCGCAGAACCTGCACTTCCACACCATGCCCGACCAGATGGCCGAGATCGACACCAATCTCTTTATCCCGCAGGAAGTTACGCCCTGGCCGATCAGTGACGCCGACCAGCCCCGGCGGGCCGCCGTGTCGTCGTACGGCATGTCGGGCACCAACGTGCACGCCATCCTGGAACAGGCCCCGGAGCCGGCGGCCGAAGTCACCACGGTGTCAGAAGACGGCAGCACCGGCTTGGACGGGACGCTTGTTTTCCCCGTCTCGGCGAGTTCGGAGGAGGCGCTGCGCGAAACCGCCGGACGACTTGCCGAGTGGATCGACGCACAGCCGGATGTCGCGCTTCCGGATCTCGCCTACACCCTGGCGCGCCGTCGCGGTCACCGCACCGTGCGCACGGCACTGTTGGCCGACACCGCGACCGAGCTGTCAAATGCCCTGCGTGACATCGCCGTTGGCGAGCTGCCCATCCCGCCCGCGGTCAGCCAGGACGACCGCGGACCGGTGTGGGTGTTCTCCGGTCAGGGTTCGCAGTGGGCCGAGATGGGCAAGGACCTGCTGGCCCACGAACCGGTGTTCGCCGCCAAGATCGCCGAGATCGAACCGCTGATCGCCGCGGAATCCGGCTTCTCGGTCACCGAGGCGCTGACCGCCCCGGACAAGGTCACCGGCATCGACCGCGTGCAGCCCACCATTTTCGCCATGCAAGTCGCCCTGGCCGCCACCATGCAGGACTACGGCGTCACCCCCGGCGCAGTGATCGGCCACTCGCTGGGTGAGTCCGCGGCCTCCGTCGTCGCCGGCGCCCTGTCGCTCGAAGACGGCGTCAAGGTCATCTGCCGTCGCTCCAAGCTGATGACCCGCATCGCCGGCGCCGGCGCCATGGCCTCGGTGGAACTGCCTGCCCAACAAGTCTTTTCGGAGTTGCTGGGCAGTGGCATCACCGATGTGACCGTCGCGGTGGTCGCCTCACCGCAGTCCACCGTGATCGGCGGGGCCACCGAAGCGGTCCGCGAATTGATCGCCGCCTGGGAGGAGCGCGACGTGATGGCCCGCGAGGTGGCCGTCGACGTGGCCTCCCACTCCCCCCAGGTCGACCCGATCCTCGACGACCTCACCGAGGCGCTGGAAGAGATCAGCGGCCAGGAGCTCGAAGTTCCCTACTACTCCTCGACGTCCTTCGACCCGCGCGAGGAACCCTACTTCGACGCCTACTACTGGGCCGACAACCTGCGCCATACCGTTCGCTTCGCCGCCGCGGTCCAGGCCGCCCTCGAAGACGGCTTCCGGGTCTTCACCGAGCTCTCGCCGCACCCGCTGCTCACCCACGCCGTCGACCAGACCGCCCGCGGTATCGACATGACGGCCGCCGCCCTGGCCTCCGTGCGCCGCGAGCAACCACTGCCGCACGGCCTGCGCGGCCTCATCGGCGACCTGTACTCCGCGGGCGCCGCGGTGGACTTCGCCGTGCTCTACCCGAACGGCCATCTGCTGGAGACGCCGCTGCCGGCGTGGACCCACCGCCGACTGCTGCTCGAGGAGAGCACCGACCGGCTCGCCCACGCCAACACCGTGGCCGTGCACCCGCTGCTGGGCGCGCATGTGCGGCTGCCCGAGGAGCCCGAGCGCCACGTCTGGCAGGGCGACGTCGGCACCGAAGCGCAGCCCTGGCTGGGCGATCACCAGATCCACCGCGCCGCAGCACTTCCCGGCGCGGCGTACTGCGAGATGGCACTCGCCGCCGCCCGCGCGGTGCTGGGCGAGAACGCCGAAGTCCGCGACATCCGGTTCGAGCGGCTGCTGCTCCTCGACGAGGTGAGTCCCGTCGGGGCCACCGCGACGGTTGAGGCGCCCGGCGTCGTGCCGTTCGTGGTGGAGACCAATCAGGACGGCGAACGCTCCCGGCGGGCCTCGGCGATGCTGCATGCCGGACCCGATGGGGAGGCCGACGCGGCGCCGCCGGCCGCACACGACATCGAGGCTCTGCTGGCGTCGCACACCACCCCCGCCGACGGCGATGACCTCCGCCACGAGTTCGACAACCGCGGCATCCAGTACGGTCCGGCATTCAGCGGCCTGACCGCGGCGCACATCACCGAGGAAGCCGGTGACACCGTGCTGGCCGAAGTCGCCGTGCCCAGTTCGATCCGCGCCCAGCAGGGTGCCTACGGGGTGCATCCCGCACTGTTGGACGCCTGCTTCCAATCGGTGGCCGCGCACCCGAGCGTCGGCACCGCCGGGGGCGGCGGTCTGCTGTTACCGCTGGGGGTCAGCCGGCTGCGCGCCTACGGTTCCGCTCGGCATGCCCGGTACTGCCTGACGACGGTGACCCCGGACGGCACCGGCGTGACCGCCGACATCGACATCCTCGACGAGCACGGCACCGTGCTGTTGACGGTGCGCGGCCTGCAGATGGGCACCGGCGCCCCACCCGGCAGCGAACGCGACCGCGTGCTGGCCGAGCGGCTGTTGACCATCGAATGGCAGCAGCGCGATCTGCCCGACAAGACCGTGACCGAACCCGGCAACTGGCTGCTCATCAGCACTTCCGACGCCGCGGACATGATGGCGACCCAGCTGACCGACACGCTGAAGATGCACGACGCCGACAGCGCGACCATCTCCTGGCTGCTGAGCGACGACCACCAGGCCCAGGCGGGCCTGCTGCGCGATCAACTGAGCGCCAACGCCTTCAACGGGGTGGTCGTCCTCACCGCTCCGAAGAGTGCGGAGTCCGGGAGCCCGGTCGACCGGGGCCGAGAGTACGTCGAACACGTCGTGCGCATCGCGCGTGAACTGCCCGACATCGAGGGCCAGACGGCCCGCCTGTACGTCATGACCCGCAACGCCCAGACGGTGCTGGCCGACGACTGCGCCAATCTCGAACAGGGCGGCCTGCGTGGTCTGCTGCGGGTCATCAGCGCCGAACACCCGCACCTCAAGGTGACCTACATCGACGTCGACGAGCACACCGGCGCCGAGCAGTTGACCCGTCAACTGCTGCTCACCGAGTCCGAAGAAGACGAGACCGCCTGGCGCAACGACGAGTGGTACACCGCGCGCCTCAGCCCGACGCCGCTCGGCCCCGACGAGCGTCAGACCACTGTGGTGGAGCACGAGCACCAGGGCATGCGTCTGCAGATCCGCACTCCCGGTGATCTGCAGACCCTCGAATTCGCCGCCTTCGAACGGGTGGCACCCGGTCCCGGCGAGGTCGAGGTCGCCGTCGGCGCGTCCAGCATCAACTTCGCCGATGTCCTGGTCACCTTCGGTCGTTACCAGACCGCCGACGGTCAGCAGCCTCAGCTGGGCACCGACTTCGCCGGTGTCGTGACCGCGGTGGGACCCGACGTCACCGACCTCAAAGTCGGCGACCGGGTCGGGGGTCTGTCGGCCAGCGGCTGCTGGTCCACCTTCGTCACCTGCGACGCCCGCCTGGCGACCCCGATTCCCGACGGACTGACCGACGCCCAAGCGGCCGCGATCACCACCGCGTCGGCCACCGCCTGGTACGGCCTGCAGGACCTGGCCCGCATCAGGTCCGGCGACAAGGTACTCATCCACTCCGCGACCGGCGGAGTGGGCCAGGCGGCGATCGCGATCGCCCGCGCCGCCGGCGCCGAGATCTACGCCACCGCCGGCAGCGAGCAGCGTCGAGAACTGCTGCGCGGCATGGGAATCGAGCATGTCTACGACTCCCGCAGCGTCGAGTTCGCCGATCAGATCCGTACCGACACCGACGGCTACGGGGTGGACATCGTCCTCAACTCGGTGTTCGGTGCCGCCCAGTTGGCGGGGATCAAGTTGCTGGCCCGTGGCGGGCAGTTCGTCGAGATCGGCAAGCGTGACATCTACGGCGACACGAAGCTCGGCCTCTTCCCGTTCCGGCAGAACCTGTCGTTCCACGGCCTGGACCTGGGATTGCTGTCAGCCACCGATCCGTCCGCGGTGCGCGCGTTGTTGACCACGGTGTACAACGCGACCGCCGACGGCGTGTTGCCGGTTCCCGAGAGCACCAACTACCCCCTGGCCGATGCGGCCACTGCGATCCGGGTGATGGGCGCGGCCGAGCACACCGGCAAGCTGATCCTCGAAGTGCCGCACGCGGGCCGCAGCAGCGTCGTGCTGCCACCCGAACAATCGCAGGTGTTCCGTGGTGACGGCGCCTACATCATCACCGGCGGCCTGGGTGGCCTCGGCCTGTTCCTGGCCGAGAAGATGGCGGACGCCGGCGCCGGTCGCATCGTGCTCAGCTCACGCTCGGCGCCCAGCGAAAAGGCCTTGGAGACAATCGAATTGATCCGTTCGATGGGGTCGGACGTCGTGGTGGAATGCGGCGACATCGCCGCAGCCGGCACCGCTGGGCGGCTGGTGTCCGCCGCCACCGCCACCGGTCTGCCGCTGCGCGGGGTTCTGCACGGGGCCGCGGTCGTCGAGGACGCCACTCTGCCCAACATCACCGAGGAGCTCATTCAGCGCGACTGGGCGCCGAAGGTGGACGGTGCCTGGCATCTGCACGAAGCCATTCAGGAGGTCGGGAAGGGCCAGGACCTCGACTGGTTCTGCTCCTTCTCCTCAGCCGCGGCCCTGGTGGGGTCGCCGGGTCAGGGCGCATACGCGGCGGCCAACAGCTGGCTGGACGCCTTCACCCACTGGCGGCGCGCTCAGGGGCTGCCGGCCACGTCTATCGCCTGGGGCGCATGGGAAGAGATCGGCCGTGCGACGACGTTCGCCGAGCAGTCCGGGGAAGGTGAGGCCATCGGCCCGGACGAGGGCGCGTACGCGTTCGAGGCGTTGCTGCGGCACAACCGGGCGTACACCGGCTACGCGCCGGTGATCGGCTCGCCCTGGTTGACCGCCTTCGCTCAGCGCAGCCCGTTCGCCGAGTTGTTCAAATCGGCGAAGGGACGCTCGGGCACCAACAAGCTCGTCGCGAAGCTCATGGAGCTTCCGGTTGAGGAGTGGCCCGGCCAGCTGCGGCGCGTCATATCCGAGGGTGTGAGCCTGATCCTGCGGCGGGCCGTCGACCCGGACTGGGCGCTGTCGGAGTACGGACTCGATTCGCTCGGCAACCTCGAGTTGCGCACACACATCGAGACCGAGACCGGCATACGGCTGACGTCCAACGAGATCACCACGGTGCGCGACCTGGCCGACCGGATCTCCGAACGGCTTGCCGCCTCCCAGGATGCCTCGACGTCCGCCTGATCGGCCGCTGAGGACGCTGCTTCCGGTCCGCGTTGCGGACCCCTCGGCGGGCCGTCGCGCACCGCATGCCGACTCCGGCCAGCTACCTAAACCGACGCGCCCCGCAAGGGCCCTTCACCATCACAAGGTGGGGAAAGGCCCGACGGACCGCGAAGCGCCCGATAAGCACCGAATGAGCGTTAATGTCGCTGTATCAGGGCTCTAAGCTGGTGTTTTGCCGCCGCGCGACGCCGAATTCGGCGTCGGCGAGCCGATGTGATTGATGTCACCTCGGCGAATTATTTTTGTACGTTCGCACGATTTTTCTACATGCGACGAATCAACCGGTTACGCTTCTGAACGCGCCTAACTATGACGTTGGCGCCGAAATTGTGGGGGTCGGTGTACGCGTCCGCTGTTGCGTGCTGGGGCAGCGCGGACCGAAGTTCGACGAGAACGTGCCGAAGAGGGTTCGCAGCGCGGGCTAAGGAGATGACGTACGACCGTGGATAAGACACGCGTGCCGGTTGCGGTCATTGGTCTGGCATGCCGGTTGCCGGGGGGCATCAACTCACCTGACCAGCTGTGGCAGGCGTTGCTAAGGGGCGAGGATTTCGTCACGGAGGTGCCGCTGGACCGCTGGGATGTCGAGGAGTATTACGACCCCGAGCCCGGGGTACCGGGTCGCTCCCACTGCAAGTGGGGCGCTTTCGTGGACAACATCGGCGATTTCGACCCCGAATTCTTCGCCATTGCGGAAAAAGAAGCCGTGGCCATGGACCCGCAGCATCGCATGCTGCTGGAAACGTCCTGGGAGGCCATGGAACACGCGGGCATGACCCCGGCTCAGCTGACCGACACGCCCACCGGCGTGTTCATCGGTCTCAACCACGGCGACTACCAGTTCGTGCAGGCCGAGACGGGCACCCTGGAAGGCCCGTACGGCAACACCGGCACCAACTCCTGCATGGCATCCGGCCGGGTCTCCTACGCGCTGGGACTGCGCGGCCCGTCGGTCACCGTCGACACCGCATGCTCCTCCGGCTTGTTCGCGGCGCACCTGGCTTTCCGCAGCATCAACGACGGCGAGAGCGACCTGGCCTTCACCGGCGGCGTGTACGCGATGCTCGAGCCCCGACGCTTCGCTTCCGGTTCGGCCAACGGCATGCTCTCGCGCAGCGGCCGTTGCCACGCCTTCGACGTGGAGGCTGACGGGTTCGTCTCCGGCGAGGGCGCGGTCGTGCTGTTACTCAAGCGCCTGGACCACGCGGAGCGCGACGGCGACCGGATCCTTGCCGTCATTCGCGGGACTTCAGCCAACCAGGACGGCCACACCGTCAACATCGTCACGCCATCGGTCGACGCCCAGGAGGCCGTTTACCGCACCGCGCTGGACGCCGCCGACATCGACCCCGACACCGTCGGCATGGTCGAAGCGCACGGCACCGGCACACCGGTAGGCGACCCGGTCGAGTTCGAGAGCCTGGCAGCCGTCTACGGCACTAACGGCCCCTGCGCCCTCGGCTCGGTGAAGACCAACTTCGGCCACACCCAGTCGACCGCCGGCGCCCTGGGATTGATGAAGGCGGTGCTGGCCGTACAGCACGGCGTGGTTCCGCAGAACCTGCACTTCAACGAGATGCCTGAGAAGATCGCCGCAATCAAGAGCAATCTCTTTGTGCCACAAGAGGTTACGCCGTGGCCGATCAGCGACCCGGGCCAGCCCCGGCGGGCGGCGGTCTCGTCCTACGGCATGTCGGGCACCAACGTGCACGCGGTGTTGGAACAGGCGCCGGCGCAGGCCCCCGTTGGCCTCACGGTGCTACCGGACGGCAGCACCGGCCTGGAGGGCACCCTGATCTTCCCGGTCTCGGCCAGCTCCGAGGAGGCCTTGCGCAAGACCGCCAGCCAACTCGCGGACTGGGTCGACGCACAGGGAGCAGACCTGCAGCTGTCCGACCTGGCCTACACACTTGCCCGGCGTCGCAGTCACCGGCCGGTGCGCACCGCCGTGCTGGCCGGCACCGCCGCCCAGCTGCGCGACGCGTTGCGCGAGGTGGCCGACGGTGAGACCCCGTACCCGCCGGCGGCCGGCCAGGACAAGCTGGGACCGGTCTGGGTGTTTTCCGGTCAGGGTTCGCAGTGGGCCGAGATGGGCAAGGACCTGCTGGGCAACGAACCGGTGTTCGCCGCCAAGATCGCCGAGATCGAGCCGCTGATCGCCGCGGAGTCCGGCTTCTCGGTCACCGAGGCGCTGACCGCCCCGGAAAAGGTCACCGGCATCGACCGCGTGCAGCCCACTATTTTCGCCATGCAGGTCGCCCTGGCCGCCACCATGCAGGACTACGGTGTCACCCCCGGCGCGGTGATCGGGCACTCCCTCGGTGAGTCCGCGGCCTCCGTCGTCGCCGGCGCCCTGTCGCTCGAAGACGGCGTCAAGGTCATCTGCCGTCGCTCCAAGCTGATGACCCGCATCGCCGGCGCCGGCGCCATGGCCTCGGTGGAACTGCCTGCCCAACAAGTTCTTTCGGAACTCATGGCCCGCGGTGTCAACGACGCAGTGGTCGCCGTCGTCGCCTCACCGCAGTCCACCGTGATCGGCGGGGCCACCCAGACGGTGCGCGAGCTGGTCGCCGCCTGGGAGGAGCGCGACGTGATGGCCCGCGAGGTGGCCGTCGACGTTGCCTCGCACTCCCCCCAGGTCGACCCGATCCTCGATGACCTCACCGAGGCTTTGGAAGACATCACCGCGCTGGAGCCGCAGGTCCCCTACTACTCCGCCACCTCGTTCGACCCGCGCGAGGAGCCGTACTGCGACGCCTACTACTGGGCCGACAACCTGCGCCACACCGTGCGCTTCGCCGCCGCGGTACAGGCCGCCCTCGAAGACGGCTTCCGGGTCTTCACCGAGCTCTCGCCGCACCCGCTGCTCACCCACGCCGTCGACCAGACCGCCCGCAGCCTGGACATGACGGCCGCCGCGCTGGCCGCCATGCGCCGCGAGCAACCGCTGCCGCACGGCCTGCGCGGCCTGGTGGGTGACCTGTACGCCGCGGGCGCCGCGGTGGACTTCGCCGTGCTCTACCCCGGTGGGCGTCTGCTGGATGCGACGCTGCCGGCGTGGACCCACCGCCGCCTCATGCTGCTGGAGAGCACCGACCGCCTCGCGCACACCCATGCGGTCGCCGTGCACCCGCTGCTGGGCGCGCACGTCCGACTGCCCGAGGAACCCGAGCGCCACGTCTGGCAGAGCGACATCGGCACCGAAGCCCTCCCCTGGCTCGCCGACCACCAGATTCACGGTGCCGCCGCGCTGCCCGGCGCCGCGTACTGCGAAATGGCACTGACCGCGGCCCGCACCGTGCTGGGTGATGCGGCCGAGGTCCGCGACGTCAAATTCGAGCAGCTGCTGTTGCTGGACGAGGAAACTTACGTCGGCGCCACCGCGACGGTTGAGGCGCCCGGAGTGGTCCCCTTCACGGTAGAGACCACCCAGGGCGGAGAACGTGCCCGGCGGGCTTCGGCCGTCCTGCACGCCCTCAACGATGAGGAAGCCGCCGACCTGCCGGCTCCGCGCGACATGGATGCCCTACTCGCCGCCCACCAGGACGCGATCGCGGGCGACGATCTTCGGCTGGAAGCCGACCTGCGCGGGATCCAGTTCGGACCCGCTTTCGGCGGCCTGGCCAGCGCCTACACCGCCGAGGCCGCGGACACGGTGCTCGCCGAGGTCGGATTGCCCGGCTCGATCCGGTCCCAACAGGGCGGCTACGGGATCCACCCCGCCCTGCTGGACGCGTGCTTTCAGTCTGTGGCGGCGCACCCCAGCGTCCGCAACGTCGGTAACGGCGGCCTGCTCCTCCCGTTGGGCGTCAACCGGATTCGTTCCTACGGTCCCGCCCGCAACGCCCACTACTGCCTGACGACGGTGACCCCGGACGGCACCGGCGTGACGGCCGACATCGACGTCCTCGACGAGCACGGCGCCCTGCTGCTGGCGGTGCGCGGCCTGCAGATGGGCACCGGCGTTTCCCAAACCAGCGAACGCGATCGCGTCCTGGGCGAGCGGCTGCTGGCGATCGAGTGGCAGCAGCACGAACTGCCTGAGAAGACGGTGACCGAGCCCGGCAACTGGCTGCTGATCAGCACCGCGGAAGCCACCGACATGGTGGCCACCCAGCTGACCGACGCCCTGAAGATGCACGACGCGCAGAGCACCACGATGTCCTGGCCGCTGCATGGTGACCACGACGCCGCGGCCGCGCGGCTGCGCGCTCAATTCGAATCCGGCAGCTTCTCTGGTTTAGTCGTGCTCACCGAACGGCAAAGCAGTACCGATGAGGATTCGATCGTCCGCGGTCAGGAGTACGTCAAGCTGGCGGTTCGCATCGCCCGCGAACTGCCCGAACTGGTAGGCCAATCGCCGCGGTTGTACGTGGTGACCCGCAACGCCCAGACGGTGCTGGCCGACGACTGCCCCAACCTCGAACAGGGCGGGCTGCGCGGCCTGCTGCGGGTGATCGGCGCCGAGCACCCCCACCTGAAGGTCAGCTACGTCGATGTCGACGACCAGTCGAGCACCGAGAATGTGGCGCGCCAGCTGTTGCTGGCCACCGACGAGGACGAAACCGCCTGGCGCGACGACCAGTGGTACACCGCGCGGTTGTACCCGACCCCGTTGCGGCCTGAAGAACGCCGTAACACCGTCGTCGACCACCAGGAAGGTGGCATGCGACTGCAGGTCCGGGTGCCCGGTGACCTGCAGACAATGGAGTTCACCGCCTTCGACCGGGTAGCCCCGGGCCCGAACGAGATCGAGGTTGCGGTCAGCGCAGCCAGCATCAACTTCGCTGACGTGCTGGCCGCCTACGGGCGTTGCCCGACGTTCGACGGCAAGCAGCCGCCGCTCGGCCTCGATTTCGCGGGCGTGGTGACCGCGGTCGGTTCCGGCGTCACCGACCACAAGGTGGGCGACCACGTGGGCGGTTTGTCCCCGGACGGCTGCTGGTCCACTTTCGTCACGTGTGACGCAGGTCTGGCCGCCACGCTGCCCGCCGGATTGACCGATGCCCAGGCCGCTGCCGTCACCACGGCCTCGGCCACCGCCTGGTACGGCCTGCAGGACCTGGCCCGGATCCGCTCCGGCGACAAGGTGCTCATCCACTCCGGCACGGGTGGGGTGGGCCAGGCGGCCATCGCGATCGCGCGCGCCGCCGGCGCCGAGATCTTCGCCACCGCCGGCAGCGAGAAGCGCCGGCAGATTCTGCGCGACATGGGCATCGAGCACGTCTACGACTCCCGCAGCACCGAGTTCGCCGAGCAGATCCGCAACGACACCGACGGCTACGGCGTCGACATCGTGCTGAACTCGGTGACCGGTGCCGCACAACTGGCCGGGATCAGGCTGCTGGCCATGGGTGGACGGTTCGTCGAGATCGGCAAGCTGGACATCTATCAGGACACCAAGGTCGGCCTGTTCCCGTTCCGGCAGAACCTCGCGTTCTTCGGCGTCGACCTGGCCTTGATGTCGCGGACGCATCCCGCCCAGGTTCGGGGGCTTTTGCAGAAGGTCTACGAGCAGACCGCCAACGGCGTACTGCCGATGCCCGAAGCCACCCACTACCCGTTGGCCGAGGCAGCGACCGCCGTCCGGATCATGGGTGCCGCCGAGCACACCGGCAAGCTGATCCTCGACGTCCCGCATGCGGGCCGCAGCAGCGTCGTGCTCCCGCCGGAACAGGCTCAGGTCTTCCGCGCCGACAGCTCCTACATCATCACCGGCGGTCTCGGCGGCCTGGGACTCTTCCTGGCCGAGAAGATCGCCGGCGCGGGAGCCGGCCGAATCGTGCTCAGCTCGCGCTCCCAGCCCAGCCAGAAGGCGCTGGAGACCATCGAAATGGTCCGCTCGATCGGCGCCGACGTCGTCGTGGAATGCGGCGACATCGCCGAACCCGGCACCGCGCAGCGGCTGGTGTCCGCCGCCACCGCCACCGGCCTGCCGCTGCGCGGCGTGCTGCACGGAGCCGCCGTGGTCGAGGACGCCACCTTGCCCAACATCACCGAGGAACTCATCGAGCGCGACTGGGCGCCGAAGGTCCGCGGCGCCTGGCAGCTGCACGAGGCCACCGAGGGACATGACCTCGACTGGTTCTGCTCGTTCTCCTCGGCGGCAGCACTGGCCGGTTCACCGGGCCAGGGCGCGTACGCCGCGGCCAACAGCTGGCTGGACGCCTTCACCCTGTGGCGCCGCGCCCAGGGACTGCCGGCCACCTCGATCGCCTGGGGCGCCTGGGCCGAGATCGGCCGCGGCACCGACTTCGCCGAAACCTCGGGCGATGCGATCGAGCCGGAGGAGGGCGCCTACGCCTTCGAGGCACTGTTGCGGCACAACCGGCCGTACACCGGCTACGCACCGGTCATCGGGTCAGCCTGGCTCACCGCCTTCGCTCAGCGCACTCCGTTTGCCGAGGCCTTCAAGTCCGCCGGCAAGGGCCGGTCGGGCGGCAGCAAGTTCTTGGCCGAACTCGCCGAACTGGACCGCGAGGAATGGCCGGCCCGGCTGCGCCGGATGATTTCGGAGCAGGTGGGCCTGATCCTGCGCCGGTCCGTCGACGTCGACCGGCCGATTTCCGAGTTCGGCATGGACTCGCTGGGCAACCTGGAACTGCGCACCCATATCGAGTCAGAGGTCAAGATCCGCGTCACGACAACCGACATCACGACCGTTCGGGGCTTGGCAGATCACCTTTACGAGCAATTGACATCAAAAGGCGACGCAGCAACACCTGTATGAGGTAGAAAAGACCAAGCGCCGCTGCTTGGCAGTCGGCAGAAATCGAGGAGGAAGCGTGATCATAGGCGGGGGATCAGCAGACGTCACTCTCGGCGTAGGAATCGTCTACGACTGGGAGCCCGGCCCGGGTTCGATCGTCACCTGGCAGCCAACACCGGCATCGCGCGCGAAAGCTGCAAAAGCACCCGTAGTCGACGTGCCGCCCAGTTCCATGCAGGCCGGCCATTTGCGCGGCTATGTGGAATTCGGTGAGCGTGGCCTCGATTATTCCCGGTTGGTAATGGGTTCCTGGGAGATTCCGGGCAAGTGCGATATCCGGACCATGACGCACGTGATCAATGCACACGTCCGGCGGCACGAAACATACCGCAGCTGGTTTGAATACAATGGCCCGAAGGACATTGTTCGGCACAAGATTCAAAACCCGCGCGACATTCAGCTCGCGCCGGTGCAGCACGGCGAAATGACCCAGCCGGAATGGCGGGAACTCGTCGTTTCCACGCCGCCTCCGCTGGAATGGGACTGCTTCCGCTTCGGTTTGATCCAGCACGAAAACCACTGCTCGCTCTTCGCGATCGTCGACCACCTGCATTGCGACCCGGCCGTGGTTTCGTCGCTGTACGTCGAAATCCTGACCAACTACCGCGCGCTGCTCGAGGGCAAACCGCCGCTGGTCATGCCGGAACCGGGCAGCCACGACAACTTCTGCATTCGGGAAGCGAAAATCTCGGCCGAGGCGACGCTGGACACCCCCGAGGTCCGCAAATGGATCGACTTCGCCGAGAACAACGGCGGCGGCCTGCCGGAGTTCCCGTTGCCGCTGGGTGAGCAGTCGCACGCGTGCGGTGGCGACATCATGATCGAGAAGCTGATGACCCCGCAGCAAACGGCGAAGTTCGAGGCCACCTGCATGGCGGCGAATGCCCGATTCAGCGGCGGTCTGTTCGGCTGTGTCGCCCTGGCCCACTACGAACTGACCGGCCAGGAAACGTACAACGGCATGACTCCGGTCGACAAGCGGAATTCGCCCGAGGAGTACCTGTCGATGGGCTGGTTCACCGGCGCGGTGCCTTTCACGGTCGCCATCGACCCGAATTCCTTCGAGGAAACCGCTCGCTCCACCCAGGCGTCATTCGATGACAACATGGACATGGCGAACGTGCCGTACGAGCGGGTTCTGGAATTGGCACCCTGGCTCAAGCGGAATTCGTCACAGTTCTTCATGACGAATTACATGGACGCCGGCCTGCCGCCGCTTTCCGCCGTGGTCGCCACCGCTCTGAAGGGTGCAAATGCCACGGCTTACAACGACGGCCGGAATCCGGCCTATCTGTACTTCTCGGTGATCCGGCTTTTCGACGAGGTTTCCATCATGGTGAACTTCCCGAACAACCCGGTCGCTCGCGAATCGGTGACTCGTTACCTTGAGGTTCTCAAGTCCGTGTTCGCCCGTGCCTGCGAAGGTCAGTACGCGAAGGCCGCGGTTCAGCTGGCGCAATAGCCCTTTGTTCTACGGCCCCGTCGTCCGGAGTGATCCGGATGGCGGGGCCGTAAAATTGAATGGGCGTGAAACAAGAACCGCATACAAGCGCCATAAAAAGCACAATTGAACGCACGGAAATAGAAATGCCGTGACCAATGTTGTGACGTTGACAAGAACCGTCAGCAACATCCTGCGGTAGCGCCGCGCTTGCTCCGAAGCAGCGGTACTGAGAATCGAAGTGTATGACGCCACGCCCCGGCGTGTGGGCGGTTTCGGAAAATCCGCTCAACTGCACCGGTGGCGGACGCCGCGCCCCCCGGTGCCGCCAGTGCCGCCGACAGGCGGAATGTCGCCCTCCGTACGGCCCGCACTACCAACCGGTAGCTACGATCTCCGGACCGGCCGTTTCGGCGGTTCCTCCTTACGAACAGAGGCACCGGACCCCCGTTTACTCTAGTGAAGTCCTGCTGCGGGGAGCCGATCCGACCGCCAACTCCGCTACCGGTCCGCGGAGCAGGAAGAGGCACTCCGGGGCGGAGCGCGCACCCACTACATGCCGAGCCGCACGCCTTTCACCAGCGGTTTTAAGCAACTGACCGGCACCCCGGCGCCATTTCAGTTCCTCCGCCACCTTGCCCACAGCCCGCTGATCCAGGCGCGTTCGCCGGCTTGGCCGGGCCCTGCGGGCCACCGCCGACGGCCGGGTGAGGGTACGCACAATTCTTGTACGTCTGCACGATTTTTCCACATCGACCGAGCAAACCGGATACGCTTCGAACACCTCATGAATGTGAGGTTGGCTTCGGCGCGGGGGCAGGGCTTGATCGACGGGTTCGCTCGCTCGCGCAGCGCAGCGGCAACCCGCAAGCGAATCAAGATTCGAGCTGATCGCTGGGCAAAGCTGAACCGAGGCCGGGCAGGCCGCGCGGGCATGGACGCGGGTATGGAGAGGTGAAGACGTGGACAGGACGGGTGTCACTCCGGTTGCCGTCATCGGTATGGCGTGCAGACTGCCGGGAGGCATCGACTCCCCGGAGCAGTTGTGGGAAGCATTGCTACGCGGCGACGACTTTGTCACCGAGGTTCCCTCTCACCGCTGGGACGTCGAGGAGTTCTACGACCCCGAGCCGGGCGTGCCGGGCCGGACGGTCTGCAAGTGGGGCGCCTTCCTGGACGACGTCGCCGACTTCGACCCCGAATTCTTCGGCATCACCGAGCGGGAAGCCACCGAGATGGACCCGCAGCACCGCTTGCTGTTGCAGACGTCCTGGGAGGCCATGGAGCACGCCGGTCTCACCCGCGACGCGCTGACCGCCGTCCAGACCGGCGTGTTCGTCGGTCTGATGCACGACGACTACCTGTTCATGCACGCGGATGCCGACACCCTGAGCGGCCCGTACGGCTACATGGGCAACAGCTTCGCAATGGGCTCCGGCCGGGTCTCCTACGCCATGGGCCTGAGCGGTCCGGCGATGACGGTCGATACCGCGTGTTCCTCCGGCCTGTCGGCCATCCACCTGGCGTGCCAGAGCCTGCACGACGGCGAGAGCGACATCGCGCTCGCCGGCGGCGCCTCGGTGACGCTGGAGCCGCGCAAGGCCGCGTCGGGTTCTGCCATCGGCATGTTGTCGGCCACCGGACACTGCCACGCGTTCGACGTGAACGCGGACGGGTTCGTGTCGGGTGAGGGCGCCGTCATGCTGCTGCTCAAGCGCCTCGCGGACGCCCAGCGCGACGGGGACCGGATCCTTGCGGTGATCCGCGGCACGGCGGCCAACCAGGACGGTCGCACCGTCAACATCGTCACGCCGTCGCTGCCCGCGCAGGTGTCGGCCTACCGGGCTGCACTGGCCGCCGGCGACGTCGACCCCACCACCATCGGGATGGTCGAGGCACACGGCACCGGCACGCCGATCGGCGACCCGATCGAATACGCCAGCCTCGCCGAGGTCTACGGCACCACCGGGCCGTGCGCCCTGGCGTCGGTGAAGACCAACTTCGGACACACCCAGTCGGCCGCTGGTGCGCTCGGCATGATGAAGGCCGTGCTGGCCGTGCAGCACGGGGTGATCCCGCAGAACCTGCATTTCACCCAGCTGCCGGACAAGTTCGCCGAGATTGAGACCAATCTCTTTGTGCCGCAAGAGAACACACCCTGGCCCCGGGACGACGAGTCGACGCCGCGGCGGGCCGCGGTGTCGTCGTACGGCTTCTCGGGCACCAACGTGCACGCCGTGATCGAGCAGGCACCGGAACCGCGGGCCCCCAAGACCGTCGAGCCGGAGGGCGCACCCGCGCTGCAGGGCGCCCGGATCTTCCCGATCTCAGCGAGCTCCGAAGATGGCCTGCACCAGACGGCCACACGGCTCGCCGATTGGGTGGACACCCAGGAGGACCTGGACATCAGGGACCTGGCGTACACCCTGGCCCGCCGGCGTACTCCGCGCGCGGTGCGCGCCACCGTCATCGCCGACAGCCGCGCTCAGCTGATCGAGGCGCTGCGCGAGGTCGCCAAAGGCGAGGTGCCCTACCCGCCCGCCACAGGACAGGATGACAAGGGGCCGGTCTGGGTGTTCTCCGGACAGGGATCCCAGTGGGCCGAGATGGGCAAGGACCTGCTCGCCACCGAGCCGGTGTTCGCGGCCAGGGTCGCCGAGATCGAGCCGCTGATCGCCGCCGAGTCCGGCTTCTCGGTCACCGAGGCCATGACCGCGCCCGAGAAGGTGACGGGCATCGACCGCGTGCAGCCCACCATTTTCGCCATGCAGGTGGCACTGGCCGCGGCGATGAAGTCCTACGGCGCCAACCCCGGCGCGGTCATCGGCCACTCGCTGGGTGAGTCCGCCGCCTCCGTCGTCGCCGGCGCATTGTCGCTGGAAGACGGCGTGAAGGTGATCTGCCGTCGCTCCAAGCTGATGACCCGCATCTCCGGCGCCGGCGCCATGGCGTCGGTCGAATTACCCGCCGAGGAAGTGATCACCCAACTGGTGGCCCGCGGCGTCAGCGACGTCGTGGTGGCCGTGGTCGCCTCGCCGCAGTCCACCGTGATCGGCGGCGACACCCAGTCCGTGCGCGACCTCGTCGCGGCCTGGGAGGAACGCGGCGTGATGGCCCGCGAAGTGGCCGTGGACGTGGCGTCGCACTCGCCGCAGGTCGACCCGATCCTGGACGAACTCTACGAGGTGCTGGCCGACATCGAGCCGCTCGAGCCGGAGGTGCCCTACTACTCGGCCACCTCGTTCGACCCGCGCGAGGAACCGTACTGCGACGCCGGCTACTGGGCGGACAACCTGCGCCACACGGTGCGCTTCGCCGCCGCGGTGCAGGCCGCGCTCGAGGACGACTTCCGGGTGTTCACCGAGCTGTCCCCGCACCCGCTGCTGACGAACGCGGTCGACCAGACCGCGCGCAGCCTGGACAAGGCGGCCGCCGCGCTGGCGAGCATGCGCCGCGAACAACCCCTGCCGCACGGCCTGCGTGGGCTGCTGGGCGACCTGTATGCCGCGGGCGCCGCGCTCGACTGGGCGGTGCTCTACCCCGACGGACGGCTGCTGGACGCGCCGCTGCCCACCTGGAGTCAGCGGTCGCTGTTCCTGGCGACCAGCGGCCTGGATTCGGTGGCGCGCCGCAGCGCGCTGGTGCCCGCGCATCCCCTGATGGGCGTGCACGTGCGGCTGCCCGAGGAGCCGGAGCGCCACGTCTGGCAGGGCGAGGTGGGTACCGACGCGCTGCCCTGGCTCGGCGATCACCAGATCCGTAATGCCGACGTGCTGCCCGGCGCGGCCTACTGCGAGATGGCGCTGGTCGCGGCCCGCACCGTCCTCGGCGACGCGGCGGAGGTGCGGGACCTGCGCTTCGAGCAGTCGCTGCCGCTGGACCAGCAGACTCCGGTCGGCATCACCGCGACATTCCAGGGCCCCGACGTCGTCGACTTCACGGTCGAGAGCAACCGCGAAGGGCGCTACGAGCGGCAGGCCACGGCGGTGCTGCATGCGGCCGACCCGGCGGACCACCCGCCCGCCCTCAACCTGAGCGAGCTGCTGGCAAACCACCCGCGCCCGGTGGACGGCGACGACATCCGCAAGTGGATGGACAAGCGCGGCCACCGGCTGGGACCGGCGTTCGCGGGCCTCGGCGGCGCACACATCGCCGAGAACGCCGGCAACACCGTACTGGCGGAGGTGGCCCTGCCGGGTCCGCTGCGCCCGCAGCAGGGTACCTACGGTGTGGTGCACCCGGCGTTGCTGGACGCCTGCTTCCAGGCGGTTGCCGCACATCCCAGTGTGGGCAGCGCCCTCAACGGTGGCCTACTGCTGCCGCTGAGTATCCGCAGTCTGCGCGGCTACGGCTCGGCGCGGCATGCACGCTACTGCTACGCGACGGTGACGGCGTGCGGTGCCGGCGGCGTGGAAGCCGACCTGGACATCGTCGACGAGCACGGCACCGTCCTGATGACGGTGCGCGGCCTGCAGATGGGCACCGGGGCTTCGCCGGACAGCGAGCGCGATCGTGTTCTGGGCGAGCGCCTGCTGACCATCGAATGGCAACCGCGCGAGCTGCCCGACACCACGGTGACCGAACCCGGCAACTGGCTGCTGGTCACCACCTCGGATGCCGCCGACCTGACGGCCACCGCACTGACGGACGCGCTGAAGGTGCACGACGCGCAGGCGACCACCCTGTTCTGGCCGTTTGCCGGCGACCACGCCGCGCACGCCGGGCAACTGCGCGCTCAACTGCAGGAAGGCGCATTCCACGGCGTGGTGCTGGTTACCGCGCCGCAGCAGAACGCCGTCAACGAGGCGGGAGACCGCGGTGGGCAGTACGTCGAGCACGTGGTGCGCATCGCCCGTGAGCTCCCGGAGTTGCTGGGCTCGCCGCCGCGGCTGTACGCGTTGACCCGCAACGCCCAGACGGTGCTGGCCGACGACCAGCCCAACCTCGAGCAGGGCGGTCTGCGTGGCCTGCTGCGGGTGATCAGTTCGGAGAACCCGCAGCTGAAGGTCAGCTACATCGACCTGCCGAACGACCTCGGCGATCACGGGGCCGAGCTGGTGGCGCGGCAGTTGCTGCAGAACACCGGCGAGGACGAGACCGCGTGGCGCAACGACGAGTGGTACACCGCACGGATGCTGCCCACTCCCCTGCAGCCCGAGGAACGTCGTTCGACCGTGGTCGATCACGCCGACGCCGGCATGCGCCTGCAGATCCGCACGCCGGGGGACCTGGAAACACTGGAATTCGCGGCATTCGACCGGGTGCCGCCGGGACCGGGCGAGATCGAGGTCGAGGTCAGCGCCTCCAGCGTCAACTTCGCCGATGTACTGGCCACGTTCGGCCGCTACCAGACCTTCGACGGGAAACTACCCGATCTGGGTCTTGATTTCGGCGGTGTGGTGACCGCGGTCGGCTCTGAGGTGACCGACCTCAAGGTGGGCGATCGCGTCGCCGGCCTGTCCACCAACGGATGCTGGGCCACCTTCGTCACCTGCGACGCACGCCTGGCCGCACCCGTGCCGGACGACATCACCGACGCCGAAGCGGCCGCCGCGACCACCGCGTACGCCACCGCCTGGTACGGGCTGACGGACCTGGCCCGGATCCGGTCCGGAGACAAGGTGTTGATCCACTCGGCCACCGGCGGCGTCGGGCAGGCGGCCATCGCCATCGCGCGCACGGCCGGAGCCCAGATCTTCGCCACGGCCGGTAGCCCGGAGCGCCGGGAGAAGTTGCGCGCCATGGGAATCGAGCACGTCTACGACTCCCGCAGCAACGAGTTCGCCGAACAGATCCGTTGCGACACCGACGGTTACGGTGTGGACATCGTGCTCAACTCGCTGACCGGCGCCGCTCAGCAGGCCGGGATCAAGCTGCTTGCCCTCGGCGGACGCTTCATCGAGATCGGCAAGCGCGACATCTACTCCAACACCCGGCTGGAGCTGTTCCCGTTCCGGCAGAACCTGGCCTTCTACGGTGTCGACCTGGCCCTGATGGCCGAGAGCCACCCGGCGCAGGTCCACGAGCTGCTGAGCACCGTCTATCAGCAGATCGCCGGCGGCGTGCTGCCGAAGCCCGAGGTCACCCACTACCCGATGGCCGACGCGGCCACCGCGATCCGGGTGATGGGTGCGGCCGAACACACCGGCAAGCTGGTGCTCGACGTCCCGCACGTCGGGCGCAGCAGCGTGGTGATGCCACCCGAGCAGGCGCCGGTCTTCCGGGGCGACGGTTCCTACATCATCACCGGTGGCCTCGGCGGCCTCGGCCTGTTCCTGGCCGAGAAGATGGCCAGCGCCGGCGCCGGCCGCATCGTCCTCACCTCACGTTCACAGCCCAACCAAAAGGCTTTGGAGACAATCGAGTTGGTCCGGTCCATCGGATCCGACGTGGTGGTGGAATGCGGCGACATCGCCGAAGCCGGTACCGCGGAGAAGCTGGTGGCCACCGCCACCGCGACGGGTCTGCCGCTGCGCGGGGTGCTGCACGCGGCAGCCGTGGTCGAGGACGCGACCTTGCCCAACATCACCGAGGAACTCATCCGCCGGGACTGGGCGCCCAAAGTGCACGGCGCATGGAATCTGCACGAAGCCGTGCAAGACATGGAAGCGGATCAGCCGCTGGACTGGTTCTGCTCGTTCTCCTCGGCAGCAGCCCTGGTGGGTTCACCCGGCCAGGGTGCCTACGCGGCGGCCAACAGCTGGCTGGATGCCTTCACCCACTGGCGGCGGGCCCAGGGTCTGCCGGCCACCTCGATCGCCTGGGGGCCGTGGGGTGAGATCGGCCGCGCCACCTCGTTCGCCGAGGCGGCGGGCGACGCCATCCAGCCGGAGGAGGGCGCCTATGCGTTCGAGGCGCTGCTGCGGCACAACCGCGCCTACACCGGCTACGCCCCCATCATCGGATCGCCGTGGCTGAACGCGTTCGCCCAACACAGTCCGTTCGCGGAGGCGTTCAAGGCGACCGTGAAGCACGGCGGGAACAGCAAATTCCTCAGCGAATTGGACAAGCTCCCGCAGGAGGAGTGGCCGGCCCGGTTGCGACGCATGGTCTCCGAGCAGATCGGGCTGATTCTGCGCCGGACCATCGATGTCGACAAGATGTTGACCGAGTACGGCCTGGATTCGCTGAGCAGCCAGGAACTGCGCACCCGCATCGAGTCCGAGACGGGTGTCCGGATCACCGCTACCAACATCAACACCACGGTGCGCAGCCTGGCCGACCTGCTGTACGAGGAGCTGGCGGGGGAAGCAGTCGCGTCGGCGTGAAGTTCGTACTGGCAGTCCACGGCACCCGGGGCGATGTCGAGCCTTGCGCCGCCGTCGGCATGGAGTTGCAACGGCGCGGCCACGACGTGCGAATGGCGGTGCCGCCCAACCTGATCGGGTTCGTCGAGGCGGCGGGTCTGAGCGGCGTGGCGTACGGGCCGGACTCCGGGATCCAGATCAACCAGGTCGCGGCGTTCGTCCGTAATCTCACCAAGGCGCAGAATCCGCTGAACCTGGCGCAGGCCGGTAAGGAACTGTTCGTCGAGGGCTGGGCCGAGATGGGCGCGACGCTGACCGACCTGGCCGAGGGCGCCGACCTGCTGATGACGGGTCAGACGTATCACGGCGTCGTCGCCAATGTCGCTGAACACCACGACATTCCGATAGCGGCGTTGCATCACTTCCCGATGCACGTCAACGGGCAGGTCGGCATCCCGTCGCTACCGCTGCCCGGCACCGCGGTGCGTACCGTCGCCAAAGCATCCTGGCGGCTGTATTCCTACACGACCGGCGACGCCGACCGCACCCAACGCCGCGAACTAGGGCTGCCGCCCACCTCGGTGCCCGCACTGCAGCGCATCGTGCGTCAGGGCGCACCCGAGATCCAGGCCTACGACCCGGCGCTGTTTCCCGGCATCGCGCAGGAGTGGAAAGTGCAGCGCCCCTTCGTCGGTGCGCTGTCGATGCAGTTGCACACCGAGCCCAACGCCGAACTGGACGAATGGATCGCGGCCGGCACCCCCCCGATCTACTTCGGTTTCGGCAGCACCCCGGTGCAATCGCCGGCCGAGACCGTCGAGATGATCGCCGACGTGTGCGCCGAGTTGGGCGAGCGCGCGCTGGTGTACTCCCCCGCCGGCGCGACGCTCGCCGGCCAGCCTGAGCACGTGAAACTCGTTGGGCTGATCGACTATTCGACGGTGCTGCCGCAATGCCGGGCGGTGGTCCACCACGGCGGGGCCGGCACCACCGCCGCGGGCCTGCGCGCGGGGATGCCCACGATGATCCTCTGGGACGTCGCCGATCAACCGATCTGGGCGGCCGCGGTGCAACGCGTGAAAGTCGGTACCGCAAAACGCTTCGCGCACGTCAAACGCAAGTCGCTGCTGCGCGGCGTGAAGACCATTCTGCAGCCGGAGTACGCCGCCCGCGCCCGCGACCTGTCGACTAAGATGACGAACCCCGCGGAGGCTGTTGCCGAGGCGGCGGACCTCCTCGAGGAGACGGCTGAGCAACGCACCGTCAGTGACCGCTTATGACAAAGTATCGCCGCGCCGACCGGCCGGTTGTGTAGTTTGAGCCGTCGGACGACATATCGAGAACGTCTCTCCCACCACCGGTAGATGTAGATCGCGAGAATCATGCCCACACGAGCCCCAGTCGTTGTCGCCATCCCGAACTACAACATGAGCGGGAACCTTCGCCGATTACTGCCTCAGGTTCTGGCGCAGTCCTATGACGACGTCTTCGTCCTCGACGATTGCTCAACGGATGACACGGTCGACGTCGTTAAAGACTTCAGCGGCGGTGTCAAGTTGATCCGCGGGCGAGAAAACGGCGGCCCTGCCGCCAACCGGAACCAAATCATCGAACACGTCCAAGACGACGTGATCATCCACTTCATCGACGCCGACATGGACCTTGCGACAAACGAGACTCCGACGGTCGCAAGAGACGTGATGGGCCGGTACGCCGACCGCGGAGTCGGGTTGGTCGGCGGGCTGGTGAGTCGCCTGGACGGCAGCCAGGAACTCGACAACTACGGGGCCGTATTCTCGCTCTGGGGCAATTCCACTGCGGTCGTCCAACTGCTGATCGACACCTTGCGGAAGAAGAATCCCGACATGGCACGGGCAGTGCGGCGACTGGCCGCGCCGATCGTCAAAGACTGGCCGAATATCCTCGAGCCGCCTGCTCCCACGCCGGTGTACTGGGTGCACGAGGGCAACATGCTCGTCAACTCCACGCTCTTCAAATCGATTGGCGGCTACGACCCCGTATTGCGCGCCCACGAGGCTCAGGATCTCGCGATCCGCCTGCAGAGACTCGGTGTAGGCCGTCAGTTCGACCCGAGCATCAAGGTCGTCCACCACGAGGTCGATGTGCGCGGCAAGAATCGACAGAAATGGGTCAACAAGGCGTCGATGTACCTGCTGCGCAAATACGGGCTGTTGCGGTTCCTTACCGATCACTAGGCACCGGCGCCCGCCGCCGCCCATGCGCCGCAATCCATCGCCCCCATTTAGCCGTTGACCGGCGTGTCGACTTGCCTACCTGCGCGAATGCGGGTCCTGGCGCAGCAGTGAGTCGGCATCACCCCGGCGCAGCCTGCGAAAATGGTACAGGCTTACAAAAAATCACCGAATATTTTCGTTTCGCAACGACATTCGCCTCCACACGGTAGCGTCCTAAGGCATGTGGGCAACGGTTCTGATGCTTGCACTGTGGATGGCAACGAACGACCCGGTGCGGATGATCATTGCCACCTTCCTGGTCACACGCGAGCGGCCCCTGCCGAATCTGGTCGCTTACTGGGTCGGTGGCGCCGGCGCAGGAATCGTCGTAAGCATCGCCGTCATCTTTTTCTTGCGCGACCTCGCGGCACCAATCATGTACTCGGTGACGTCGACGGTGCAGGATCTGACGGGCGGATATGTGCGGATTGCCCTCGGTGTCATCGCACTGATGTTCGCAGCAAAGATTGCAGCCCAGATGCTGCGACGTCAGCCCGTGGGCGTGCCGATGGACGCCGTCAGCCCGTCAGCCGTAGCGCTGCAATCGCGCCCAGCGGTACTGGAACAGGTGCGCATCGCCCTGCAGCGGCTGACACCGCCGGCTGTTACACGGCTTTCGGCGCGAATCTGGCAGGCGTTGGGATCTGGATCTCCGCGGGTGTCGTTCGTAGCAGGAATCATGACGGCCTTACCGCCGATCGAGCATCAAGCCGCTCTCACGACCATCTTGGCTTCTCACGAGGGCCTCGGCGCACAGCTCGGTGCGGCCATCATGTTTGTACTGGTGGTTATGGCCACGCTCGAGGTCGTCCTCGTAAGCTACGTATTGTCGCCGGTAAGAACCAAGAATGGGATCGCGCGGCTTCAGAACTTCACGCGAACCTTTGGCCGGAAGCTTTTTCCCCTCATGGCCGGGTCGACAGGCGTCATCCTGATCTTCAGCGGCATGGGCGGAATTTGATCGCTCACCTGCGACCAGCATATCTATGCAGTCCGCCGTGAGCATTTCGAGGCACAAGTCATATCTACTTGCGGGTTTCGAGCACCGCTTTCTCCAACAGGTCCGCAGTCGCGGCAATGCTGTCGGCGGGACTGGTCATCCGGGATCCCATTTCGCGCGCACGCATGATGCAGTCCGGCGACAGAATCACCCGCAGGTCACTGACCAGTGATTCTGTGGTGGCGCCGGAGAACCGGCGGCCACGACCGACGTCCAGTAGTTTGACCTGGGCAGCCCAGAAAGGCTGGTCGGACGTGATCCACAGGATCAGCGTGGGAACACCGGCCCGAAGCCCGGCGGCCGTGGTCCCGGCGCCGCCGTGGTGGACCACCGCGCGGCACGCCGGAAAGATGGCCGCGTGGCTCACCGCGCGCACTACCTTGACGTGGTCGTGGTGCGGTAGATCAGTCCGATCGCTGGGACCCGAGCAGATCAGTGCGCGTTCACCCAGCCGCGCGCAGGCCGCGGCGATCTTTTCCACCAGACTGCGCAGCGATCCGATGGGCATGCTGCCGAAGCCGAAGTAGATCGGCGGGGTGCCGCTGGCAATCCACGACATGACCTCGTCGTCAGCGTCGGTAGGCTGGCCCATTGTCAGTGCGCCGACGAAGGGCCGGCGTCCGCCCCATTCTGCGGACAGCCCGGGAAAACACAACTCGTCATAGGCCTGAATTTCTAGCGCTCCACGGTCAGCCATACGCTTTGGAGCGGGGCTCGCCGCGTTTGGCAGGCCGAGTTCACGGCGCTGCGCGTCTTCCACACCCTTGGTCATGCGCCAGTACAGCCAATCGGTGGTGGCGAACGCCGTCCGGGCAATCGGTCCCGGCAGCCGGACGCCGGAGAAGCCGATCTGTCCATTCGCGCGCATCGGGTAGAAGTGCAGTGCGGCCAGGGGAATGTCGTGGTGCTCTGCGACGTTGGCGACCACTTCTTGGTAAATCTGGCCCGTCAGGAGCAGGTCGGCGCCCGCTGCGACCGGAGTCAGCATCGCACTGAGTTCCAACCAACCCTCGGTGACGGGTGCCATAGCCTCCCGCGCCAGCTTCACCGGATTCTGCAATTTCCAGGCGCTGTGCAGGAACTGCTCGTCGAGTTGCTGCTGGGAGTCACGGGTTCCATAGGCGACGGCAGTCAGACCGGCTGACTCGACGAACCCAATCAGGTTGGGCGGCACTGCAAGACACACATCGTGTCCCCTGCGACTTAACTCAACCCCGACCGCGGCACAGGGTTCGATATCGCCACGCGTTCCATAGCTGGCAACGACAAATTTCATCGGTTATGCGGCGCTGCGTCAGTCCTTGGCGAATAGGTAGATCCGGTAGGTGAATCCGCCGCCGCGCTTGAGGTCACGATCCAGCACGTTGACGGCGTAACGGGTGAGACCGGTAAGAAATGCCGGAGCCTTGCGACCGATGATCTCTTGAGTCCGACGGGTATTGGCGTCCAGCCCCCTCTTGGCCTCGTCTTGGATGTCCCTTTGGGCAACCTTGCGCAAGGGAATGTCGGCCAGCGCCGTTTCCCAACCGGCGACGACCGGGTTGCGACGCGAGTCGGTATAGAGGAAGTGTCCGCCCGGACGAAGCACGCGCGTCACTTCGGCGAGAAATCCGGGGAAGTCCGGGTACTGGTGCGAAGCCTCGACATTGACCACTGCGTCGAAAGATTCGTCTGGAAACGGCAGGTTCTGCGCGTCGCCTTGGACGAAGTCCAGGCCCGGCAACCGGTGCTTCTTCCGGCATAGGTCGATGCTCGCGGGGTTCAGATCGAGGCCGGTGTAGGACGCGGGGCCGAGAGCCCGCGTGATGTATGACGCTCCTCCGCCCGCGCCGCAGCTGACCTCCAGCACTTTCTTACCGGTGAGATCTACCTGGCTCGCCGTCTGGTGGTAGAGCTGGATGCAGTACCGATTGGGCTCGTCAGAGGGATCCAGCGGCAAGTCCATCGGCGGATCTTCTTCGTAACCGAAGTTGAAGAACACCACTTCGTCGCCGACTTGGCGGGTGCCGAGTGGCAGCAGGTACTTGGTCGTGATCTTCCCGACGAGCGGGTTGGATTGCAGGCGGTATTTCAAAGCCACGCGGAGAAGTGTCGCATGAGTCCACGGCCCGGCGGGCCAAAAGGACGAACATCGGGACGCCCTAGACCAGCACGCACGTGCAACTTTATTCAAGAATTTGCAGCCCCGCCCTCCCACCCGAAGGAATCCGGATCACCGCAACTCGACGACGGAAAGTAGCTCTGAGCTGCTTCTTTTAGGCGGAACGCTGGCATGCGATGTTCGAGTTGGGCCAATGCCAGCGAGGCGAAGGGATTTGCCATTCCCCCACCTGAGCAGCCTTCCCCCCTGTACGGTTGTTACGTGGCGAGGCAGGTCAAATCACACGACGAGGCCAAGGTCGGGGGGATCTTCGACCGCGTAGGCGACTTCGTCGTCAAGCAACCCTGGCTCGTCCTGGGATCGTGGATCGCGGTGGTGGTCGTTCTAGTCCTGAGCTTTCCTCCCCTGCAGGTTCAGGCCTCGAAGCATGAACCAAAACAGGTTCCCGACGATGCGCCGACGATGATTGCCCAGCAAGATATGGCCCGAGCTTTCGCGGCCGCCCCGGCTCCTGCGGCCGACAATGGCGGGAGCGGTGGCGGCAGCGGCGGCAGCGACGCCGGACCGAGCGCTGCGGGCGGCAAAGGTGGAGCCCTGCTCCTGGTCATCCTGACCGACGAGAAGGGGCTGAGCGCTGCCGATGAGGACACCTACCACAAACTGATCGACAACCTGCACGCAGATACGCAAGACAAGATGTCGGTGCAGGATTTCATGGGCACACCACAGGCGCGAGAGGTCTTCGAAAGCAAAGACAAGAAGGCCTGGAACCTACCTATTCAATTCCCGGGTGAAGCAGCCTCTCCGGAGAGCCAACAAGCACTCAGGAACGTGACGGCAATCGTCAAGAAAACGGTCGCGGGTACGTCGCTGAACGCGTACATGAGCGGACCGGTTGCCACCGTCGCCGACGTGCAGAAAATCGGCGAAGAAGACGTTCAGATAATCGAGATGGGCACCATCATCAGCGTGCTGGTCATCTTGATCATCGTCTATCGCAACATCGTCACGATGATGATGCCGTTGGCCACCATTGGTGTGTCGATCGTCGGTGCGCAGGGTCTGCTGTCCGCGTTGGCCGAAATGGGCTTCGTGGTCAACATGCAAAGCATCGTGTTCATGAGCGCCGTCATGATCGGCGCCGGCACAGACTACGCCGTCTTCCTGATCAGTCGATACCACGACTTCGTGCGACATGGTGAAACCTCGGACGTCGCGGTCAAGAAGGCGCTGATGTCCATCGGCAAAGTCATCGCCGCGTCAGCGGCTACCGTAGCCGTCACCTTCCTCGCGATGATCTTCACCAAGTTGGAGGTATTCTCGGCCGTCGGCCCGGCGATATCCATTTCCATCGTCGTGACCTTGTTGGCCGCGTGCACATTCTTGCCGGCGATCCTGGTCCTTGTCGGACGAAGAGGCTGGATCAAGCCCCGTCGCGATCTAACCACCCGTTTCTGGCGAATTTCGGGGTCGCGAATCGTCCGGCGACCGGTGATCCACCTGGTGGGCAGCTTGGTCATTCTGCTGGCACTAGCGGGCAGTACGAGTCTGATCCGGTTCAACTACGACGACCTCAAGACCGTCCCGCAAGACATGGACAGCGTCCGAGGCTTCAACGCCTTGAACCGCCATTTTCCGATGAACTCGATGAGTCCCCTGGTCCTATTCGTCCACTCCTCCCACGACCTGCGCACACCCGCCGCCTTGGCAGACCTGGAAATGCTGTCGCGCCGGATCGCCGACCTTCCGGACATCGTCATGGTTCGAGGCTTGACCAGGCCCAACGGGGAGCCGTTGAAAGAGACCAAAGTGTCCTTCCAGGCGGGTGAGGTCGGCAGCAAGCTCAACGAGGCGTCCTCCGCGATCTCCGAACACGGTGGCGAACTGGACCATCTGGTCGGTGGTTCAAGGCAATTGGCCGACGCCTTGGCGCAGATCCGCGGGCAGGTCAATGACGCGGTAGCCAGTTCGGCCGACCTCGTCAGCATGTTGGAGAACATGCTGCAGTTGATGGGTGGAGACAAGACCATCCAGCAACTCGACCAGGCTTCGGGTGCCGTCTCGCGCATGCGGGCTCTGGGAAACAATTTGAGCGGGACCGTCAGCGATGCCCAGACCACTGCGGTGTGGGCCGCCCCCATGGTGACGGCCCTCAATGAAAGCCCGTCGTGCAACGCCGACCCCGCTTGTGTGCGATCGCGCGGACAGCTGGCGGCCATCGTCGAGTCCGGCAACAACGGGCTGCTCCGCTCGATCCAAGCGTTCGCGGTCACCTTGCAGCAGACCGATCAATATCAGACATTGGCGCAGACAGTCGGCAAGCTCGACGACCAGCTGAAGCAGATCGTCAAGACCCTGAAGATGATAAAGGGCCTGCCCAATACGCTCTCGCAATTGCAACAAGGGGCCGGCGCGCTGGCCGACGGGAGTGGCGCGGTCGCCGACGGCGTCCAGGCGCTGGTTGACCAGGTGAAGAAGATGGGCGGCGGTCTCAACGAGGCGTCTGACTTCCTACTCGGAATGCGGCGTGACGCGGAACGCCCCAATATGGCCGGCTTCAACATCCCACCGCAGATCTTGACGCGAGATGACTTCAAGAAGGGAGCCCAGGTCTTCCTATCGCCGGACGGGCATGCGGCGCAGTACCTGGTGCAGAGTGGTCTTAACGGGTTCACCGTCGAAGGCATGAATCAGATCCACAAGATCGAGGAAACGGCGAGGTCTGCGCTCCCGAACACGGAAATCTCGGATGCTAAAGTCGCCCTAATCGGCATGCCGACGGTGATGGCCGATACCCGTGACTATTACAACCGAGACATCCGGTTCATCGTCATCGCAACCATCCTCATCGTGTTCCTCATTTTGGTGGCGTTGCTGCGAGCCGTGGTGGCACCCCTGTATCTCATTGCCTCCGTGTTGGTTTCGTACCTGTCGGCCCTGGGCCTCGGCGTCATCGTCTTCCAACTGATCCTGGGCAAGGATCTGCACTGGAGCCTGCCAGGCTTGTCGTTCATCTTGTTGGTCGCGGTCGGCGCCGACTACAACATGTTGCTCATCTCCCGAATCCGAGATGAGTCGCCGCACGGGGTACGGGTCGGGGTCATCCGAACCGTAGGCTCGACGGGTGGCGTGATCACCTCTGCGGGCTTGATCTTCGCCGCATCCATGTTCGGGCTCCTGGCAGCCAGCATCACCACCATGGCTCAAGCCGGCTTCACCATCGGCATCGGGATCGTGATCGACACCTTCCTGGTGCGCACCATCACCGTCCCCGCGCTGGCCGCGATGATTGGCCAGAAGAACTGGTGGCCGTCAAAGATGGGTCAGAGCAACAAGTATCGCAAGAAGAGCAAGTGGGAGCAGAAGGCCGCGGTGTGGATGGACCGCAGCAAGCGGTTTGTCACAGGCAAAGCCCCCGCCCCACCGCCGCCCAAACCCCGAGTGGTCCGTCCACCGAAACCGAAGCCTGTGGGCAGCACCATCGACCTGTTGCCAGCGCATTCGCTACCACTGTTCGGTCTCAGCACGGTCCCCGACTACGACCTGTCGAAGTGCGCGTCGCAGACCAAGCGCAAGCGCAAGGCGAAGGAAATGCGCCCCAAGGACATGCGCCTGAGCAAGCAGCGGGCCGACCAGCTGCTCACCCACTCGCTACCGCTGTTCGGCCTCGCCGACATGCCGGGATATCAAGAGCTGCAACGAGAGTTCGACGGCGACAGCCGGTCCAACAAGGGCCGCGAGGGCCGGAGCGACGTGGTGAAGCCGAAGCCGGACACCCCGGTCATCACCTGACGGTTATCACCCGAGGGTTATCGCCTGAGGGTTATTGTCTGAGGTCAGGCCAGCTGAATTACGCGTCCAACCGGACGAACTCGCCGCGGCGGTACAGTTCGCCGCACTGCGCGCGGCGGGGCTTGCCGCTGGTGGTGATCGGGATCGAACCCTGGGCAACCAGCACGATATCGGACGCGCTCAAGCCGTGCGCCTTCGAAATCGCCGATGTCACTTCACGTTTGATGAAGCCGAAACGCTCGGCCGCTTCTTCGGGCGATTCGTCCTTCTGCTTGAGTTCGAGAATGGTGACAAGTTTCTCGACGCCATCCTGCGGAACCGCGATCGCCACGCACCGGCCCGGACTGACCGTCTGGATGGTCGCCTCGATGTCGTCAGGCGAGTGATTGCGCCCATAGACGATCAACAGGTCCTTGATGCGACCCAAAATGAACAGCTCGCCCTCGGAATAGAACCCGGAATCCCCCGTCCGCAGCCACGGACCCTCCGGCGTGCCGGGGGTGGGGTTGACGATCGATGCGCCGAAAGTGGCCGCGGTGGTCTCGGGGTTCTGCCAATAGCCGGAAGCGACATTGCCGCCATGTACCCAGAGTTCGCCGACGGTCCCTTCCGGGCACTCGATGGAGGTTTCGGGATCGACGATGCGCACTTCCTGGGTGTCCACCACGCCGTAGCTGACAAGCGGTGTGCTGCTTTCGCTTTCGCCCTCGGTGCGTTCGGCGTGGCCGTCCGGCAATTTGGTGGCGTCGAAATGGACGATCTTCGGCGGCTGCCCCGCCTGGCGGGTAGCGACGTACACGGTTGTTTCGGCCATGCCGTAGGACGGACGGATGACTTGCGGGTCGAGTCCGAACGGAGCGAACCGGTCCACGAAACGCTTCAGGGTGACAGGCTGCACCCGCTCACTGCCGTTGAGGATCGCGTGGATGCCGCTCAGGTCGAGCCCTTCGAGGTCCTCGTCCTTGGTCTTGCGCGACGCCAGATCGAACGCGAAGTTCGGCGCCGCGGTGAACCCGAGAGTGTTGTTGCCGAGCATCTGCATCCACCGGGCGGGCCGCTGCAGGAATCCGATGGGGCTGGTCAGCTTTGCCGGCATGCCGGTGAGGATGGGCATGATGAGGCCCAGGATGAAGCCCATATCGTGGTAGAACGGCAGCCACGACACCACGGTCGACCCCGGCGGAGCGAGTTTGCCGTAGACGCCGTAGTAGGCGGTCATGATCTGCTCGAAATTGGCCATCAGGTTCTTGTTGGACACCATGACCCCGGCCGGGGTGCGGGTGGAACCGGACGTGTACTGCAGATAGATCGTCTCCGGCTGCTCATACTTGGCGCGGCCAGCCGCGCCGGGGCGCCCGTCGAGCTGCAGCTTGTCGAGCTCGATGATCTCGGTCTTGACGTCACCGGGCTGCTCCCGAACGTACTCGGCCACGTTGTCGACGATCGACGACGCCGTGAACACCACGGCCGGCGCCGTGTCGGCCAGCACCGACGCCGTGCGTTCATCGTGGGCACCGCCCATCGGAACCGACAGCGGCACCGCGATGACGCCGGCGTGCAGCGACGCCAGGAAACTCACGATGTAATCCAGGCTTTGCGGCGCCAGGATCAACGCCCGGTCCCCGGTCGTCGCGTGCTCCCTGATCAGCGCGGCGAGGTTGAGCATGCGCACATACAGCTGTGACCAGGTCAGGGTCAGCTCAACGCCGTCCCAGGAATGGTCGTAGTCGATATAGGTCAGCGCAATGTCGTTGGGCTGCAGACTCGCACGCTCGCGCACGACATTGGGAAGTGAGGATTCAACCACGGACATCAGACTACCTTTGCCAGGCACCCAGCTTCGGAAAACGGGATCCCAAAGGTGGTGGATAATCGCCCTATCGTGGACAACAGACTCGCGCACATGGATCAAGTGTCTTTTCTCGGTGTGCGGGCGCTAGGTTACGGGACGTTGGCGCAGGTCGTCTGGTTGTACAACCGACAGGTGGATGTCGACGGGCTGCGCCGTTTCCACCGAAACCTCGGCCACAGTCTGCTGGGCCGTCGAATTGAACGTTCTCCGTTGGCTTTCGCGCGCGACCGGTGGGTGGTATCGCGCGGGCCCGCCGACCTCGACATAGCCCACGCGCCGCGCCCGCGAGCCGAGGTGAACGCCTGGACCTACGAGCGGGCGTGCTTGCCGATCGATCCGGAGTTGGGACCCGGCTGGCATCTGGGTGTGCTGCCGTTGACGGATCAAGGAACGGCGGTGACGCTGGTGGCATCGCACACGTTAGTGGACGGCCTAGCGTTATGCCAGGTCGTCGCCGATGCCGCCGAAGGCAGGACTTGTGACCTCGGCTATCCCCCACCCGGATCCCGCCCGCGCGGCCGAGCCGTCCTCGAGGACGCCCGCCAAACGATCGCGTCGACACCGGAACTTGCCAGGGCGGTAGCGACCATGGTGCGACTCGCCCGACGAGGCCGTGAGGAACTCGCCTCGTCTGTCGCGGCCGCGCCACCGGCCCCCCGCTCCCGCCGCGACGAGCCGGTGGCGGTGCCCACCGTGGCCGCGTTTGTCGACGTGACGCAATGGGATGCATGCGCCAATAAGCTCGGTGGTACCAGCAATTCGTTGTTCGCGGGATTCGCTGCCCGGCTCGGCGTTCGGCTGGGACGTCGGCTGGACGACGGATTGGTCACGTTGGCGTTTCCAGTGGGCGAACGCACGGACGGCGACACCCGGGGCAACGCACTGACGTTCGCCTCGATCACCGTCGACCCCGCGCACGCAGCGTCGGATCTCGGGGAGATACGAGCCAAGCTGAAGTCGGCGCTGACCGAGCTCACGACCAGCACCAACGAAATGCTGGGAACCATCCCGTTGGCCGCGCTTACTCCCAAATGGCTGGCCCGGCGACTCGTCGGCGCGGGCTTGGGATCCGCCGGCCTACCGATCGGATGCTCCAACCTCGGCCAGCTGGACCCCGCTGCCGCCCGCCCAGACGGAACCGACGCCGACTACGCCTACGGACGGCTGATCGAACCGGGCATCCCCAAGGATACGCTGGAAAATATTGGCGGACAGCTGTTCATGGCGTCCGGTCGAGTGCTGGGCAAGGTGTTCGTCACGGTTATCGCCTACCGTCCTGGTCAAGCAAATACCACGCCTGAGCTGCGTCGGTTGGTCTCCGAAACCTTCGCCGAATTCGAGCTGACGGCCGAGATCATGTAGTCGAGGCGAGCGATGCCCGAAAACGGCGCGCCCGAGCGTATTCACGAAACGGCGCCTGGCTGAAGGTCTTCAGAGACGTCCAGCGCTGCGGTCCCCAGACCACGGCCTGCAGCAGAGACAGCCAGGCCGGTAGCCACCACAGACGCGCGAGGGTGCGGACACCCGCCGACGCGGCTGGGTCCATCGTCAACCAGGTGAGAATGCGGAGTTGATCGAGCCAGTACCGCCGCAGGGACAGGTTACGAGCCGACTCGGTCGTCGCAGTGTGCGTCCGCACGGACAGTTCCTGCGGCACGAACCCGACCGAGGAGCGCAACATCAATCGGTACCAGATATCGAGATCGACGAGTTGATACACGTCGTCGCGGAAGCCGCCCGCCTCCAAAGCCAGCCGACGCCGAAACATCACACACGTCGGCTCGCCTATCCAGTTGTGGAGTCCACCGCGCGCCGCCATCTGCTTGACGAGCGCCGGTCCACGATTGTGGGCTTCCAGGTGTTTGAAGTGTGTGTGCAGGACTCCGTATTGCCGCTGGAAGTCCTGATCGTCGGTCTCCACTTTGCGTGGAGCGAAAGCCATTCCGACGTCGACGTCGTCGAAGCAAGAGGTCAGTGCCCGCAGTGCGCCGGGTAGCAGCCAGTCGTCGCCGTGCACGAATTGGACGAGTTCGCCGCGCGCCACCTCCAGGCACCTGTTGTGGTTCCCGTTGAGGCCGAGCCGAGGTGCGTTGCGCACCAATCGATCCTGCGGTCTGAGCATTGCCGCGACAGTGGCGGCACAGTCGTCGGTGGAATCGTCGTCGACCACCAAGATTTCGAAGTCGACGCCGTCTTGGTCCAAGATGCTGGTCAGGCAACGCGCGATGGTGGCACCGTTGTTGTACATCGGCACACAAACCGAGATCTTCGGCGCACGTGCAATATCGTTGTCGTTCAATGTTTTTACGACTCCAAGGGGAAGCTCTGGTACGCGATGCCGGTTTTTCTCCACCCCGGCTTCGGCAAGGTTCCAGGCGGAAATCGCTTCTGCCAGCCCCGCCCGTGCGTCTTGCGCATCCCATGATTCATCACCTGCTCGGCAAGAAATTCGTAGCGCTTGCGCCCGAAGGCGTCCTTCGCGGTGACCCGGCCGAAGTGGTTGATGTAGGCCATTTCCGTGGTGTAGCAACCAAAATTGGCGTCGCGGGCGCGTAGCACCAGGTCGAGGTCAATACCCCACCCGTAGCGCCCAAAAGTGCGCAGGTCCATCCCGCCGATCTGCAACCAGCAGTCGCGAGAGAGCATCAACGCGACACCCTCCACCGCGGGCACCGACCGGTAGAACGGGCGCGGCGTATATTCGGCGGCATCGACCGGCTGTTCCACTTCCGCGCACAGGAACCCGTGGTCGATCATCGGGCCGACAATGCCCGCGTCCTCCGGTAGTCGCGGATCGAGCAATCCGGCGACGAACCCCTTGGAGATCCGCGTGTCGTTGTTCAGCGTCATCGCGTGCGCGTAACCCTCGGAAAAAGCCACCCGGAAACCGAGTTCACTCCCCCCGCCCCAGCCCAGGTTTTGTCCCGGCGTCATGACGCGTTCATTGCCGATCTTGGGATAGTCGCCGCGATTGTCGATGATGACGTAGTCGGCGCCCTCACGCTCCAGATCCCCCACCAGAGCGTGCGTGTATTCATGTTGTCCGAATACCGGAACCGCGATCAGGACACCCACGCGGCGACCTTACCCCAGCGGTTGGCGGCGGCGAGGCCGCTTGGATGGCAAATTACATCCATTGCTTATCGCGTCGTCGAAGACGGTCTGACCCACGCCGGCGCGCCGCAGCCGAGCCGCTCGACGTTTGCCCGGATCAGTTCGTACGGGTAGTCCGTATGCCGCTCGAGGAACTCCTGCAGCTGGGTCATCGAGTCGTGCCACGGCGAATTGTGACGCGGCAGGATGGTTTTGAGGAATGGGAACCTCAGGTGTTCGATCAGCCCGTCCCAGAAGTACAGGGTGTTGTTAAACGGCTCCCCCTGAAACTTCGCGGCCCACTGGTGACCGGATGACCGTTCGTACGCTGCGTTGATGGTCGCCGCCGACAAGAACGGCTTGACCGCGAGCCCGGCCTTGCGGGCACCTTTGGACAGGCCCAGCTCGTAGCGCCTGATCAGTTTTTGCTTGTCGACGACGTACTGGAAGCGATTCCAGAAGTTGGTGAGGAAGCTCCGGGTGCGGGGGTTCAGATCCCACGCCAGGAAGAACGACTGCAGGTGCCGCCCCAGCTCCTCGCTCTCGATGGCGCCGTACATGTCGGCGTCGCGGAACGTGGACCACATCTCTTCCAGCGGAAACAGCGGACCGTAAACGCTGTCGTTGGCGAGCACGAAGCGATCGAACTGGTCGAGGGACCAACCCTGACGCCGAACGATGCACCAGGCCAGATGCCAGGAACCGAAATCGAGGGACAGGGTGCGTCTGGTGTAGATGCCGGCACACACCGATCGCAGCGGCGCGACGGAGTCGGGTGACAGCGTCGGCGAACCGGATACAAACACGATGGTGGCACCAAGTCCCTGCAACTGCTTCAGGTAGTAGACGACATAGGGATCGACGACGCCCTGCGGGTCGAAGTGCGCGAAGAAGACGAGCGTCCGTCGATCAGGCGGAGGCTGCGCTGGAAGTTCCTGGTGCGTTTCACAAACGAAGCCGGACGCGTCGCGGCCAAAGCGGTAGCGTGCCGCAGCGATACGCGCGGCGCGCTGCTGCTCTTCGCGGAAGGCGCGGAGGTTCAAGCTAACCTCACGATGAGCCTTTGACGGCGAGTGCGAAAAAGTCGGTTCGGGTGGTGGTCACGTCCCGTACGTCAAAACCTAGGTGAGTCAACAACTTTTCGATCAGATCGGCGTCGAAGATGTGGTGGTGAAGAGTTCGATTGCGCAGGTTTTGAAGGCTGCGCCGCCGAAACTGCTCGAGGTCTCCCGCGGGCGGGTCCATCTTCAGGTCGTGCAGCGCCAGGATTTCTTCCAGGTGGGTGAGGTCGTCCTCACCCACATCGCGGGTGTAATCCTCGAGTAGATGGTCGAACTTGGTGACCGGACGACGGTGATCGAAGTTGCTGACCTGGTTCGGCAGTACGAGGACGAACCCTCCGCCCGGTTTGATAACCCGTTTCCATTCCGTCAGTGCCTTGATGGGATTCGCGACGTGCTCCAAGCAGTTCGAGGAGAGCAGGAAGTCGTAGCGTGCCGAAGTGATCTGACCAAGGTCTGTCGCATCGGAAATGTACTGGTGCCCGGTGCGTTTCCCCCAGAAGTTATAGGTTTCGCCCTCCTGGATCTGCCCTTCCCAGACGGTGTCGGTGGCGAAGTTGACTCCATCGAGGCCAGCCACGAACTCGTAGAGGGGCAGCACGGTGCTGAAGACCCCGCTCGGCCCGCCGATCTCTATTCCGTATTTGCAGTCGACGAACGACTGATACGTTTGCCGAAACGGCAACCGCCAGCGCTGGTACTTCAGTATTTGCAGCAGGTCACTCGCCGATTTCGGGGCGAATTCCTTGATTACAGTGCGCATTTGCTTCTTTCACTCCACCGACAGGGTAATAGTGGGGCGCAGTGCTCACCCGTACTTTGACTGAATCGGGCGGCCATCCCGCCAGTCCTCATCACGCGTCCTGGTCCGCAACGGATACGTGATCTGCCCCCGTGGCGGGAGATTCTTCAGCAGCGCGCGAAGCTACCGGCTGACTCCGCTCCGCCACGCTGCCGGCCGTGACCGGACGCCTGACGTAGGACACGAAAATGGAAACAAGCGCGATGAGCCAAAGGCTTGGCGCCAGCGACATCGTGCTATCGACCAAGATCAGAACGACATCCGTGCCTGATTGGACAACCCGCCGCGTCGCGGTGGGCAACGGGATTTGAGCGATAGACAGCGCCGTCGCGATGCTTACGCACACCCCGACCACTCGACGGCCAATACCCACGGTTTCCGCCCGGTCGAAGATGCCTCGGCCGGGTGCCCCGTCGGGGTCTCTGACCACGACTGCCGCGACCGGCAAAACGAACACTAGATAATAGGGGTTGCTGAGAGCCGGGAAGAGCGAAGCCGTGGCCAGCAGAACTATCCCGGCCATCACTGGCGGCACACGCTTGCCCAAGGCGGCAACGAGGACGACTACTACCAGTAAAAGTACGTAACCGATGAGGGATCGCGTCTCGGCAAGGAATCCATCTGGGATCTTCCCACCCGATAGTTGCGCTTTGATGCCGTCCGGGATTGCCAAGAGGGCCTTGCCGAACGACGCGTTCGAACCCTCAACAGTCGCTACCTGCGATCCTCCGCTGTAGCCGACGGTATTGCCGATCGACTGCATGATGGTGTGGGGGAAATCCCGGGGCCACAGCAGATAAGCAGCGAGGTTGGAGATTGCGACGCCCAACACAGCAATACCGCCGAGCCGCCACTGCCGAGCAGCAAACAAAACAACTACCAGGACAGCGAACTGGGGTTTCACCAAAGCCGCCAAAACCACCGTGACCGTAACCAATCCCCACCGCTGCCGACACAAGGTCACTAAAAAGATGAGCGCCACTGGCACGACGAAGCCGACCGAATTACCCCGATCGAGAACTACCCAGGCCGGGACGGCCGCCGCCCCGCAAACCAGGAATACGACAATTCGCTCCACACCGCGGGCACCGCGGGCGGCCCATACGGCAGGGCTGAAGACAGCAGCCGCAAGAAATAGCAGGTAAGCAAATAATCCAAATCGCGGCATCCCCAGCCACTTACCAACAAGGGCGAACGCTACATGCGGCACCATCCCTGCCGCGGTGTAATTGAAATGGGTCGGTTTGAAGTCCGGCGGAAGGTACAGCGGGTATGGATCCCAAGGGTTGGGAACCGTCCCGATATTCGCGGTGATGGAATAGTCGCTGAAGCAATGCCGACCGACCCGGGTAGGCCAGTCCTGGTAGCAGTCATCAGGGAGAAATACTATGAGGGAGGAAAAAACGTCGATTGAGTAATACTCCGCAAGCACAAAGCCCGTCGCGAGGGAAATCATCGACGCGACAAGGACGGTTCCAATTAACACAGCGCGCTCAGACTGGCCGTTGACCGTAGCTTTCCGTCGCCAGCTTGCGCTTACCGTTCCCCGCAGAAGTTCGAGGGTTCGGCTCACTTATGTCTCCTCGTGGTGATTCGATTTTGCGATCCAGTTATTGTTTTGCCTGGCGGACATCGCTTTTCGCGGCTTCGCTGCGCATCCGTCGGCCTAGCCAGCTGTAGACCACGCGCCGTGCGATGGCGATAGCCCGGGCTCGCATACGACCCGTCAATAGATCACGCGAGTTGAGTATTCCGGGATGAGCCGCCGCGAAGTAGCGACTGAAGGCGATCGCCTGTTCGGCCTGGGCGTGGGCCAACTGCACACTCCACTGCAACTCACTGACCCGGAAGGAAGCTAATGATTGCGGCAAGGCTACAAGATTTCCACGAAGCAATACCGCACAGTATGTCGCAACGTCGATCATATACGGGAAGCAACCGTCCCAACCGCCTGCCTCCAGCAAGGCCGAGCGCCGTAATAGCACAGACGCCGGCTCGCCGTAGATGTTGGTGCCCGCCAAGACAGTCCTCCGGATAGCATCGGTCCCGGGGACTTCGCCACTCAGGCCTGCCAGGCCGCGCTTTCTTATGACCCGGTTTCCCGCTGCGTCGATGACGTCTCTGGGACTGGCAACCATCACCGCTGATGGGTGGGCATCCAAAGCAGAAACCTGCTCCCCCAAACATCGTGGCGCAAGCAGATCGTCGCCGCAGACCAGTTTAATCAACTCCCCCCTGGCCAGGCCGGTCACAGCGTTCCAGTTCGCCGGCGCGCCGCCACCAGATGGCAAGCGATTCAAGCGAACCCGGGGATCAGCCGCGAATTCGTGCAACGCTTCCCATGTCCCGTCGGTAGAGCTGTGATCCGAAACCAGCAACTCAAAATCTGAAAAGGTCTGGGCCAGTATAGATTCCATCGTAGCCCGGATGAAGTCGACGCTGTTGTATGACGGAACAACAACCGATACGCGTGGTGTCACAGTGCGGCGTTATGGCGTTCATCAAGTTCGGCTGGACTGCGACGAAATGAGAAGCCTCGGTGCGCGAACCAGCTGTAAACAACCGTTGTGACAGTCACCGCAAGTTGAGATGGGAGCGGCGGCCAGCCGAAAGCCTCGACGAGAACCGGCAAGGTAGCGAAATTGAAGGCCAGAGTTGAAAGGTTTACCAACTCAAACCGGGCCAGGTCTCGCCACACATGGCCGCTTACCCGAAAAACGAACCTGCGGTAGAGGACGAAGGCACACAGGACGGCGAGTACATGTGCGCATGCCAGGGCTCCGAGGTAACTAAAGGGCCCACGGGGCAGAAGCCAGAGGAACAGGACGAACCACGCGGTCCCAATCGCAGTGTTGAGTCCCCCCACGATGAGGAACGCGACACGCTGGTCACGGACCAGCCGAAACAACGGCCCGGGAACCCCGAGCATCCCTGCGGGCGGGCGAAGCTGCTCGTTATGCGCCCCGAAAGCATCCAGACTCACAGGCGGCCCGGCTAGCCCTGCGACTGTGGCGCAGACGTGCCATACATCGCGCTGGCTTGGTCCGCGGCCTCGACCGACCCATCGACGCCTCCGACCATGTCGCGGATGAGGAACAATGGCCGGCCCTTGCTTTGGTCGTACATTCGCCCAAGGTAGGCACCGATGATCCCAAGCATCAGAAATTGCATACCGGTGAGCAAGCCAATCGTCGCCATCAGCGAGCTCCAGCCTGGAACCGTCTGTCCAAGCATCGCTCCGCGGATGGAGTTGATGGCAGCGGCGAAACCCAGAAACGCCATGACCCAACCGAGCATCACCGAAAACTTCAGAGGCACCATCGAAAATGACGTTATGGCGTCCGCGGCGAAACGCAGCATCTTTGCAAATGGGTACTTGCTCTCACCTGCCGCGCGCGGGTCGCGGTCGTAAACCAGCGGCACCTGCTTCCCACCGATCCACGCCACCATGCCGCGCACGAACCGATGACGCTCGGGCATGGCGATTAGCAGATCAAGCACCCGTCGGGTGATCAAACGGAAGTCACCTGTGTCGGAGGGGATGTCGACCTCGGTCATGCGGCCAATGCCTCGGTAAAACAGGGCGGCCGTAACCCGCTTGAAAACGCCTTCGCCTTCGCGCCGGCGACGCTGGCCGTATACGACGTCGGCGCCCTCGTCCATCAGGGCCATCATGTCGGGCAAAAGCTCGGGCGGGTCCTGTAGGTCGGCATCGATGATAAGCACCCGTTCACCCCGCGACACGCTAAGTCCTGCCGTTAACGCGAGTTGGTGTCCGTGATTGCGCATCAGACGGACGCCAACGACACGCGAGTCCTCGACCGCCGCCTTCTCGATGATCTCCCAGGTGCGGTCCCTCGAGCCGTCATCAACTAGGACAACCTCGCTCGTGCCACCCAGCGCATTCAGCACTCCCCCAACCCGGCTCAAGAACAGCGGTAGCACCTCTTCTTCGTCGAAGCAGGGTGCAACCACCGAGACTGCCGGGCGACTCAAAACAGTCACCAGGTAAATGTAATTCTCAGCGTCGCTCGGCGTGGCTCTTTCGCCGACATCGCCATTTTGATCAACCGTAGGCAACGCCAAAGTCACCCCGTTCACTCGTTCTGCCAGGCGCCTGAGCAGGCGAAATAGCGATACAACGGGGCCTGGGCCAGAAGCCGGGCCTGGGAGCCGGATTAAGCCAGGATCAGCACACGAGTACCACTCGCCTCGCACGACGAACGGTATTCGTCTGCCCCGCGCGGAGCCGGGGGCCGGCGATGGTGCGATGTGGTGCCATCGAGCCGCCACCCGCATTCCGCGCCACAGGCAGTCCGACCTACTGTCCCGTTTCGCGGATGGGGAGGCGATCGTCGTCTGCTGCTGGTCGGGGCGCCTGCGGGTCGGTGGTCGTTGCGGCTCGGCGACCTGCAGCAGTGAAAAGCCAAGGGCCGTCGAGCACGCGTTCTTCACTCGCGCCCAGGACCAGCTTGAGGCGCTCACGACGTTGCAGGCCTGGGAAGTGGTGCCGACATGCACGCGGCGAGCGGGTCCGGGGGTCGTCAGCGACTTGCCAGGGGCGGTGAACGTCGCGTCGCCAATGACAGCATTGGGCTATCCTGCCGGGTAACCGAGCCTGGCGTCCGCAGGTATAGCCGTGCGCCGAGTCCGATGGATGGGGAACCGATGGATCAAGGGTCGATGGGCGAGGCGCGCCAGCTCGACACCGACTTCGAGGCTTCTGCTCCGTCCGGGCCACACTTGTCCCAGGACGGCGCGCGCGACCTCGAGCTGTCGCCGTCGGGTGAGCGGTTCTGCCTCACGGCCAATCTCCGGCAAGCCGTGGTTCGGTTCTTATTCGCCATCGGTGTCTCGGCAGCGTTGTGTTTCTTGGTATACCGATTCGCTGCGACCGGCCTCATTGGCCCGACCGACATCGTCAGCTACTCGACGTTCGCGAACTTCAACCCAAAGCCTCAGTTCTGGATCTACCGGCTGATTGTGTACGCCTTTCCGTTCTTCGTGATCGTCGGGTATGTGCTACTCGCGCGCTTCGGGCCGCTGCGGTCGCGCAGCCCGGGACCCGAAAAACGCACCATCGAGCTGGTCGAGCCGGCACCGTCATGCCCGGCGGACGGGCCGTCGTGGGGTACCCCGGCACGGATCTTGCTGCCGGCGGTACTAGTGGTCATCGCGTGTGGTGCCCGTACTGGACACGCGGATCTGCTCGCCATCGCTGCGGGTGTGGCCTACGTGGTCCTAGTTACCGTCGTTGCTGAGGTGTGGGCGCGCCGCAATGATGAGCAACGCTGGCGAGCCATATCGACGGTCAACGGCGTCGGAGGCGCCGCCGCCGCGGTACTGAGTCTGTGGTTCGTTTCGGCCCATACAGTTGTGCAGACCCCCGCCGGTACGCGGTCGTGGCCGTGGCTGGCCTGGTGGCTGCCCATCACCGGCATTGCGGCGATCGGGTGGTGGTCGGCGCGCCAGCTCCGCGGTGGGCGGGCGGCGCGTGACGTCGAGCTGACACTGCTGACGGTCGTCGTGGGTGCGATCGCCGTGTTTCTGGCACTGTCGGTTCTCCCCGGACAGATCACACACTTCCAAGGCTTCGATGACGCACAGGAGATGGTCGGCGCGAGCCTGTTTGCCCGAGGCTACATTCCCTGGCGGAACATGCAATTCGTCCACGGCCTGTTCCCGGACGTGCTTACTGGAATCCTCGGCCGGGTCATCTTTGGCGACAGCATTTGGGGTATCCGCGCCATCCACAGCGTGATCCTCATCCCGGTGTTCTGGGTTAGCGTCTACCTCTTCGCCGTCTGGGTCAGTCGACGCAACCCCTGGTTCCTTGCCCCGACCTTTCTGGTCGGGGCAAGCGTCCTGCGGCCGCTGCTGCAGTGGACGTCTCATGTGAGCCAGCCCCCTGGGGTGCTGCTGCAGTGGTCGGAGCGTTTCATTGGCCTGCCTTTGGCTCTGATCGTGCTCGGCGAGACACTGCGTCGGCGCAGCGCCGCTTGGGCGGTGGGGTTGACGCTACTGCTCTTCGCAGAGACGCTCCTCGTCCCGGAGACCATCGTCCTCACCGCGCCGACGCTGGCTTGTGTGATCGCGGCAGAGCTCGTCCACCGCCGACCTGAGCGCAGCCTCTGGACCAACTTGCGGCTGACCCGCTGGTGCGTCGGCACCGGGCTCGCCGCGTCTGCAGTGTGTGCCGCATTCTTGGCCGCCCACGGCGCGCTCGGTGGGCTCGTAGGGTTATTTCGCTACTACGTCAACTTTGGTCCAGCGCACTACATGGGGGCTGCTATCCCGCTGTCGGGGGTCTCCTTGGACGAGTGGACAAAGCTAGCGGTCAGCGTCGGCTGCGTGCTGCTCACGGTCTGGGTGGTCGCGGTGAAGGTCGCGAGGCGAGCCGATTGGGAGGCGCGCGACTGGGTGGCCGTGGCGGCGGCCGCTTTCATGGCGCTTTATGTGGAGAAAGCGCTCGGCCGTTTCGACATCATCCACATCTGGCAGGTGTATGCAGCCGGCCTGCCGCTTGTCCTGTTGTGGTGCTCGCGTCTTTTCGACCGGGTGGGCCGGCTGCTAATCGCCTGGTGGCGCGGGCGGGACGCCAGACTAATCCGGTTCGCCGCTCCGGTCACCGCAGTTCTGGTGCTGGTGCTTGCGGTCGGCCTCGTCTGTTACGGACCGCTCCGCAAGGTGGACGGGCAACATCACCTCGCCGGCGCCACCGAGGCAAGCTTTCCGCGTCTGGGCTACGTGACCCCGGGTGCAATCGACACGGACCTGCTCCGGGATCTCGACACCTCAATCCGGACCTATGCCGGTGACGACGGACCGGTGTACGACATGACCAACAGCCCCGGCTACCTCTATTTCCTACTCGGCCGCGTGCCAAACACCCGGCAACAGCGGCCCATGGAGCTCACGGCTGCGCCTCCACCTGTGGTGATCTACGATGCCACCTCGATCGGCATGCCAATCTGGGACGGCATCACAAACAACGTGCGCGCCTACGGGCCAAGCGAGTACATCCTTCGCGGTTGGACTCCGGTGCTGCGTACCCACGGGGTTCTGGTTATGGCCCGCAACGACCTAGTCTCGAGGCGCGTGCCCGTCCTGACCACGCCACCGCAAACATCCGGCCTCTACTTCAGCGGCCCATCCTGTCGTTGGGGGGCGAGCCCAAACTACTTGCCGGTACCTGACAGCAGTCGGGCCACCACGTTGCCGGTACACCCGGTCACCCCGCGAACGGTTGTGAACTATTCCGGCTGGGCGGTCGATCCGGTCACCCACAATCCGGCCGCCAAGGTGTTGATTGCCGACGGCCAGCGGGTCTTAGGGATGGTGACGCCCTCCATCAACCGCCCAGATGTGGCCTACGATCTGCACCAGCCCAACTCGGCGAGTGGCTTTCAGTTCAACGCCGTTGTCGATGCCGCGGTCCACCCGTCGGCATATCTCGTCGGCACGGACGGGCTGGCCCACCCGTTCCCCGGATCGCCACCCGGGTTGGTTGCCGAACTGCGACTGCCGGACGGGAGCCAGGCCAGGGTCGTGCCAACCATCGCCGGCTACCTCGAGGTCCACGACGTCAACACCTTGGTAGGGGAACTCAAGCTGCCCAGCGGTATGACTCTGCGTGATTACGATCTCGCGATGCTGTCGTCAACCCACGGGCCCGGCGGGGCCACCGTGGCACTGACCGATCAGCCGGATCGTCCCGACCACGAGATCTCGGCGACCTGGCTTGACCAGTCCGGATCCCACCTGACGGTGCGAGTCGGGAGCTGCCCGCAATGGTATGGCTACGACCCGTCCAAACCGCTCTACGTAATGCAAAGCGGCGGCCCGCCGGTGACCTCAATAACCCTGTCCGCCGCCCGGGCTAGCGCGTGACGCGGGCGGCCGGCTAAAGTCGCCGCGCCCAACGAAGGATTCGAACCTCAGGTCCGGGACGCCACGGGCACGTCCTTGACGAGCAGTCGCAGGGCCCGGTGGCGCTCGGCGACGGCCGCAGTGGCGGCCTTGCTGCGCAGCCCGGTAAGGAATTTTTTGAGGTCGTCGGCGAGTTAAGGTAGGCCTCCTGGTCGACGGCTGCCTGGCGAGCGGGTGGATCAGGTGCTCACCTTCTACGACCTCAAGCACAACGCCGCCAGCGAGTTCTCGGAGGCTGTCTTTTCTGTTTGCGAAGTGTTCGTTGTCGGATGCTTTCCGATTTGCTGATTCGGCCCCCGAACGGCCCACTGCCGAGTACCGTCGCTAACCATGACACGCTCGTTATCAGGCCTCATCGCGTATGCCGGTAGGCTGGCGACGCGCGAGAAGCTGCGCTACGCCGGCGTGCCGGTGGTCGTCGTCGCACTGGGCCAGGGCCTCATTCAGGTCTCAGGCCCGTGGCTAAGCTACACTGCCGCGTTGCTGTTGGCTGCCAGCGTCGTCGTAGTTCCCAGCTTCTTCCTCAATAAGCGCTTCGTCTGGCGGTCGATGTCGCGCGTTCATCGGCGCAACCAGGTCATCCTGTTCTGGCTGGCCGTGATACTCAGCGTTTCACTGGCCACGTTGTTCACCTGGCTCGTCGAGAACGCACTAGCCGACCGGGCAATACTTATTCGTGGCTCGGCAGTGCTCGTAGCCCAGCTGATAGGCCATGGGATCGTCTGGGTCGGCGGGCGCTTCATCGTGGAGCACTTATTCCTCGAGCGGGCCGGCGATAGGCCGGGCTTCACACGTAGGGCGCAACCCGACATCGCAGAGCCGGGATCTATTTGGGCCGGAATTCCCCACGACGAGCCGCGACCTCGTGTATCGGTCATAGTCCCGGCACTCAATGAAGAACGCAACCTGCCGCATGTGGCGGCGCGCATGCCTAGTGATATTGACGAAATTGTCGTGGTGAATGGAGCTTCGATCGATTACACGGCCGAGGTGGCGCGTCGGCTTTGGCCAGACGCCGTGCACATTGAGCAAACACGCAAAGGTAAGGGCAACGCACTCGCATGCGGGTTTGCCGCTGCATCGGGCGACATCATCGTCACGATCGACGCCGACGGCAGCACCGATCCAGCTGAAATACCGCGATTCGTCGCTGCCCTGATGTCGGGAGCCGACTACGCCAAAGGGTCGCGTTTTGTTCACAGGGGTGGGAGCGATGACATCACTCGTTTCCGGCAATTCGGCAACAAGTGCCTCAACGGCACAGTTAACATTCTGTTCGCGACGAGCTTCACCGACCTGTGCTACGGCTACAACGCATTTTGGCGGCGATGCCTCGATGCAATGCGACTGCCCGACATCCACGCGCCGCTGCAGCAATGGGGGGATGGATTCGAGATCGAGGCCTTGCTCAACGTGAGCGTGGCGGCAGCTGAATTGAAGATCGCCGAGGTCTGCAGTTACGAGAGGCTACGGAGGTACGGCACAAGCAACCTGCACGCTGTTAAAGATGGGACGCGGGTCCTGCGAACAATCTGCAAGGAATTCATGCGGCCGTTCGCCGAGACAGAAGTAGCGAAAGCAGCTAAAGTTCCCATCCCCTTGACTGTCGCTGAAGCCGTTGCATGAGAGTGCCGCCCATGCGGAGCCTGGACAGGAGCATTCGTTCCGCGGGCTGTAGTCCCGACTCGTCGAAACGAGGATCGTAGGTGGCTGTGAGCGCGGCCGCGTTGCACGCGGATGTTGTCATCTGCACCTACACCCTAGCAAGGTGGGACCTGCTCGCACGGTCGGTCGAGTCCGTTCTCGCCCAGCACGTCCTCCCACGGCAGCTCATAATCGTCGTGGACCATAACGATGAATTGCTCGCCCGGTGCCGACAGGAATGGGGCGCTGGTCGTGCCGACTCACCCGTCGAAATCGTCATCGCTCCGAGCCAGTTCGCGGGCAGGCAGGGTTCGTCACGCAACACCGCGCTGCTGCTCGCGCGTGCTGACATTGTCTCCTTCCTCGACGACGATGCCCAGGCGGCACCGGACTGGCTTGAGCGACTCCTTGCCGTGTACGCCTCCCACCCGGAAGCCGTCGCGGTTGGGGGTGCGCCCTGGCCGGACTACAGCGCGCCCCGGCCATCCTGGTTCCCACCCGATTTCGACTGGGTATTCGGCTGCCGCTACGACGCCCTCCCTGACCGGCTCGCACCGGCGCGCCATCTGATCGGAACGAGCATGAGTGCGCGTCGCGAAGAAATGCTCGCGGTCGGGGGGTTCCACGCCGACGACTACGACGACATGGACCTCTCGCACCGTATCGCGCATCAGTACGGGCCACTCGCCGTCCTCTACGAGCCGCGCGCGAAGGTCAGCCATCGCGTGCCTTCCGAGAGAATGACATGGTCGTACTTTTGGCGGCGCTGCTACTTCGTGAACCGCAATAAGATTGGCGCCTTGGCCGATATGGGTGAGGGGGGAAACATCGGCGCTGAACTCCGCTTCGGCGCACGAGTCCTGCTCGCGCTAATTCCGGCGCTGCTCGCCACAGTGACCGGCCGGCCTGAGCGATTGCTACAGGCTCTCGCCGCATTGACAGGCCTCGCGTTGGCCGGGAGCGGATTCATCGTTGGCACGCTGCAGCTTGCGCGTGGTCGTCGACCGGAGGTTCTGACAACCGGCCTCAGCGCGGCTCAGGTGTGCCAAGCCCGCGCCGCCGTCCCGGTGGTCGACGAAGCATAATCGTCGTCGATGGCCAATCCGGATTTCAAGCGATTACCTCGCGGTAAAGTCGTAGTAGCTGGTCGGCGCAGTCGTCCCAGCTGCGAATAGCCGGCGGCGAAGTCCGAGGTGCAGCTGCGATTGCGAGCGCAGTGGCCGCGATTTGCTGCGGCGAAGCCTCAAGAGGAATCGTGGTGGCTAGTCCTTGACGGCCAAGGTCAGAAAGCGCTGAGGTGTCTGCTACTAAGGCCTTGGTGCCCGCCCCGAGGGCTTCCATCACGGCGATCCCTTGGGATTCATACTCGCTGAGCAGGCAAAAGACATCCGCATCCGCGACGAGTTTGCCTAGCGCGGCTCGGCGTTCCGGACCAAAAGTGCAGAACGAGACTCGATCGCTGATTGCGAGTCGACGGGCCATCGCGCGGAGCGACTGCTCATAAGGGCCACTACCCGCGACAACGAGCCGCGCATCGGGCGCCTCGGCAAGTATGGCTGGGAAGGCCTGCAGGATGCGATGGTGGCCCTTGTAACGCTCAAGTCGGCCCGCAGATACCAGCAGGGGGCTGCCTTCTGGGTTCTCAGCCGAAGGATCAACGGGTAGCGGCTCGCATCCGTTTGGAATAACCCGGATGTCCCCGTCGGCCGAGCCGAGAACCGCAGCAAACGTGCGGCGTTCGTACTCGCTCACGGCTACAAGGGCCGCAGCAGATCGGAGCAGTGGTCTGAGCAGCCGCCACTGCAACGGACGCAGTGGCCCTCTCACAGGTGAAGAGTGACCGCCGGTGTGAAACGTCAGCACGCTTGGGGTGCGGGTTCGCCTTGCTGCCGCGAGTGCAGTCGGCGCGATCAAGTTGTGCACGCCTTGTACGTGGATGATGTCGTAGTCCTCAGCGCGCAGCAAGTGCCGCGCCAATCCCGGGGCGAGGTAATAGTCACGCGACCGTGGATAGGCCGGCCAGCGTTGCATGCGGTAGCCAGGAAAATTCTCCTCGAGAGGCAGGTCCCCCGATCGGTCCGTTGCTACTACCGTGACGTCGACACCCTCCGCGCCAAGTCTGGTCGATACCTCATGGATGTGAGTTTCAATGCCGCCGATCACCGGCAAGGCGTTCGCAGAGACCATGGCGACCCGGAGAGGGCCTCGGTGGTTGGGAATCATCGGAACCTTTCAACGGGTGACCCAGACACATCATCCTCCAGGGTCCGCCGTGCAGTGGCTCGTCGTCGAGCGGCGCCAGTCCTCCCCCTACTGGAGGAGCCTAAGAGCCCATGGCCATCCCTCTCACGTTAATGAATGCTAGCGTTATGCAATGGATTTGTTGCACCGCGCCCGTCTCATTGCGCGTCACGCGGGACTGGATGTGACTCGATATCATCTTGAGGCGGACTGGAATCGCAATTTAGTGAATCAACTCGAATCGCATCAAGTAGATGTCGTCCTCGACGTTGGCGCTAACTCAGGCCAGTATGCCAGTAGCCTCCGTGAGGCGAAGTTTGAGCGCCGAATCATATCTTTTGAACCCCTATCGACGCCCTTTTCAGTCTTGAAAAAACGGGCTACGAAGGATCCATTTTGGGAATGCCGAAAATGTGCACTGGGTGATATGGACGGGACAATTCGCGTTAACGTTGCAGGCAACGCCGGCCACGCCAGCAGCTCCGTCCTGCCAATGCTGGCGGGCCATCAAGAGGCCTGCCCCGAGGCCAATTATATCGGAGCTGAAGAAGTGCCGATTCATCGACTCGACTCTGTGGCACCCGATATTCTTCAGCCGAAAGATGTGACTTTTCTCAAAATCGATGTTCAAGGTTTTGAAAGACAGGTTCTTGCGGGAGGCAGATCAACGGTGCACCACCATTGTGTCGGCATGCAACTCGAACTATCCTTTCTGCCATTGTACGAGGGCGGGATGCTGATTCGTGAGGCATTTGATGTCGCGTACTCCCTTGGCTTCACGCTGACAGGGTTGTTGCCCGGCTTCACGGATGTGCGTAATGGTCGAATGTTGCAGGCCGACGGCATCTTCTTCCGTAACGACAATTAAAGTAACTGCTCCATATGTGAGATCGCACGTCGGCGGCATATTTGAACTCCGAAATTGGGCACGAGTTGAAAACAGCGAGCCCAAAGCAGGGAAAGGGGTGCGCCCGTGGTATCGGCTCCGACTGTCTCAGTGATAACAATCTCATTCCATGATCTCGATGGGCTGAAGCGCACGGTGGGAAGCGTGCGTGCCCAGCGTTACGGTGGACGGATTGAGCACATCGTGATCGACGGTGGTTCGGGCGACGACGTCGTGGAATATCTCTCGGCGCTTGAGCCGGCCTTGAGTTATTGGCAATCAGAGCCCGATGGCGGAAGATACGACGCGATGAACCAAGGAATTCGGCACGCGTCGGGAGACCTGTTGTGCTTCATGAACTCAGCGGATTGTTTTTCCGACGCCGACGCGGTGGCCCATTTTGTGGATGCAATCACCCGCTACGGGTCGGCGCGCGATGCGTGGGGCTACGGTCTACAACGACTCATCGGACCAGACGGTCGCAGCTTTGGCAACCTACGGTCCCCTATGCCCTTTAGCTACCACAAATTTCTCGCCCTAGGCATGCCGACTCCACACCAGGCAGCGTGGTGGCGTCCGTAATCCGGTGTAAATGGTCCTTCGGAGCTTCTGGCTTCGGTGGGTGATGTTACGCCGTTGCGCTGATGGCTTCGGTGGTGCTGCTCGCGGAGTCTGGGGCGTGCTGGGGCCGTAGTTGTCGGGGTGGGTGCAGCAGGCTGCGGCGTAGGTCTTGGAGCTGGCGTACCCCGGCCGGGGTCATGGCGAGTCCGCGCCAGCCGCGAGATGCGCGGTCCAGTACGGCCCAGGCGATGCTGACACAGCTGGTTTCGCCGGGGAAGCGACCGATAACCTTTGTGCGGCGGCGGGTTTCACCGAAGGTGCGTTCGATGAAGTTCGAATGCCGAATACGGTGCTGATGTTCGGGCGGGAACCGCAGGTAAGCGGTCAGGCCCGCGCGGTCGGTGAGCAGGATCTTCATCGCCGCGGGGTAGGTGGGTGCGTAGCGGGCCGCGAACACGTCCAGTCGGGCGTCGATGAGTTCGACGAGGTTGGGGCCGGCCTCGGTGGTGGCCTCGGCGGTGTCGAAGCAGGCCCAGTAGCCGTCGCGGATCTCGGCCTGCATCCCGGCGGGAATCTTGGCCAGCACGTTGCGGACTCGGTGAATCAGGCAGCGTTGACGCAGCGCGGTCGGGAAGATCTGCTCGATCGCCGCGATCAGGCCGGCCGCGCCGTCGGAGACGACCAGCAGCGGACACCCCAGCCCCCGCTCGGTGAGATCGGTCAGGAAACCCGCCCAGGCGTCGGTGGACTCCACCACTCCGGGGGCCAGGCCCACGAAGATGGGCTTGCCGGCGGTGGTGATGCCCCACGCGGCCAGGATCGGCTCGGCTGGTGAGCCGGGATGCATCCGGAAGAAGGAGGCATCCAGGAACAGGTAATCGAGCACCACATCGCCGAGCGGGCGCCGCGCCCAGGTGTCGTACTCGGTCTTGATGGCTTGACATATCTGGGAGACAGTCGATTTCGAGATCGCGGCCTGATCACCCAGCGCATCGGCGAGGGTGGCTTCGACATCGCGCACCGACAGCCCGCGCACGAACGAAGCGATCACCAGCGATTCCAGCGCGTTGGTCTTGGTGACGTGCTTGCCGAACAGCCGTGAGGCGAACGCGGCGGTCGTGCCGCGCAGCTTGGGCCGCTCCAGGGTGATCGGACCGGCAGTGGTCTTGACCGTCGCAGCCCGATAACCGTTACGCGCACCGGGCTGCGCGTCTGCTGCGGTGGCGCTGCGTTGGTAGCGCTCACGGCCCAAGAACTCGGTAATCTCGGCCTCCAACGCGGCCTGCATCAGCAACTGCGCACCCAGCCGTGCCACCTCCTCCAGGATCTCGGGCAACTCACGATCCGAGGCGAACAACTCGTCGATCTTGGCGCGAACACGATCGGTCGGCGATACTCGTGCAGGCACGGGCGTAGGTCCTTTCCTTCGATGACTTGGCGGTCTCGAAGCAGAACCTACGCCCGGCCCCTTTTACACCGGCTTTAGGACGCGACCGGCAGCGTTCTTCGGGTCATCACTGGTAAATAAGCTAGGAGGTTACGACACAGATTTCGGGCTGGGGGCGGACCAGCTATTCATGTTCCGGGCCGCGTTGCTGCGTGAACCAATCACGATCCAGCGCGTTATCAGCGACTGCGACGTCACCGGAGCCAGCGCCGTCGTTCCTCTTAGTCAGCACTTTCGCGACCGACGAAAAATGTCTGAATTCCATGACTATTATCTGCTGGGGGGGCGGCGCACGTCGCTAGCTTATATGCGCATGTGGGAATACACACTTAGGTTTGCGGCCAGCACTTTGCGCTTCCTGCGGAGGCGAGTAGGGCGCGAAGGAGTAGTCGACGTCGCACATCGTTCGCAACAGGCTGGCCGCGTTTCGGACGCCGGCGGATAGCTGACCGGATACAGCATTCGGCCATCCGGATTCGCGCGCAATGTGCAGATACAGCGAATTCAGATTCGCATTTTCCAGCAGCAATGGACTGCTGCTCACTTTCTCGCCACGTCCGCGTTTGCGCGATACCATGAGACCGTAGCTTCGATGCCTTCACGCAGCGAGATGCGAGATTGCCATCCGGCTTTACGCAAGACGGAGATATCGAGTAGTTTGCGTGGTGTACCGTCGGGTTTGCTTGAATCCCAGCAAGTTTCGCCCGCATAGCCCACCGCCGCGGCGACCAGTCGGGCGATCTCGCTGACGGTGTGGTCTATGCCCGTCCCCACGTTAATATGAGTTGGGCCGTCGAGATGCTCCAGCAGAAATAAACATGCATTCGCGAGGTCGTCAACGTGCAGAAGTTCACGCCGCGGCGTTCCGCTGCCCCAGTTGATCACCTCTGGTGCGCCACTTATTTTGGCCTCCTCATATCTGCGAATGAGCGCCGGTAGAAGATGGGAACCTTCAGGGGAAAAATTGTCGCCGGGTCCGTACAAGTTGGTGGGCATCGCCGAGATCCACGCCAGACCGTATTGACGCCTGACAGCCTGGACCTGAAGGATGCCGGCGATCTTGGCGATCGCGTAGGCGTCGTTAGTCGGCTCCAAGGGGCCGGTGAGCAATGCATTTTCGGCGATGGGTTGCGGCGCGTATTTCGGGTAGATGCACGACGAACCAAGGAACAGCAGTCGCGGTACCCGCGCAGCCACAGCGGCATCCAGCAGATTCGTTTGAATCCGAAGGTTCTCCGATAGGAAATCGACAGGGTAGGAGTTATTCGCCATGATGCCACCGACTCGGGCCGCAGCGTCGATGACAACCTGAGGTCGCAACTCCAGAAGCATGTCGAACGTCGCGTCACGATCCGTCAGATCGAGTTCAGAGTGCGAACGGACAACAAGATTGGTAAATCCGTCGGCCCGGAACCGGCGCAACAGAGCCGATCCGACAAGTCCTCTGTGCCCGGCAATATACACAGAAGATCCTCGGTCGAGGGCCCCGACAGTCGCGTTCATTCGTGCTCAACTCCAACTGGGCAGCATTGGCTTGTCAACCCATGGCGTGCCATCGCATTCCAACGCGGCAATGTCTGCGTCCACCATGATTCGCGCCAGCTCGTCGGTATGCACAGCAGCTTTCCACCCTAGTAAGCGCGCGGCCTTAGCGGAGTCGCCAATTAGCGAATCCACTTCCGTCGGACGCAAATAACGCTCATCAAATTTCACATGTTGTTGCCAATCGAGTCCTGCGTGCTCGAAAGCGGTTTGGGCGAAATCACGCACGGTGTAACCATGCCCCGTCGCCAGCACGAAGTCCTCCGGCGCTGGGGCCTGCAGCATCCGCCACATACCCTCGACATATTCGGGCGCATACCCCCAGTCGCGGACAGCATCAAGATTGCCGAGGTAGACCTCGGACTCAATACCCGCCTTAATCCGCGCGACAGCTCGGGTGATCTTACGGGTCACGAAAGTCTCGCCGCGGCGCGGTGATTCGTGATTGAACAAGATGCCGTTGACGGCGAACAATCCGTAAGCTTCTCGATAATTGCGGGTTGCCCAGTAGGAGTACACCTTTGCCGCACCATACGGCGAGCGCGGATAGAAGGGTGTCTGCTCATCCTGCGGCGGCGGCGACGCGCCGAACATTTCCGACGAAGACGCCTGATAGAAGCGGCAGCCCACCTGAGACAGACGAACGGCCTCTAACAGCCGTATTGAACCCATCCCCGTAGTGTCGCCAGTATGCACAGGTTCGTCGAAGCTAACACGCACATGCGACTGCGCCGCAAGGTTATAGACCTCGTCGGGGTCGATCGTACTTAGCAACGTCACCAGGCGAGTGCCGTCGGTGAGGTCGCCATAATGAAGAAACAGGCGTGCCTTCGGCTGGTGCGGATCCACGTAGAGGTGATCGATCCGCGCCGTGTTGAACGTCGAGGCTCGGCGGATCAGCCCATGGACTTCATAACCTTTCTGCAGCAGCAGCTCGGCCAGATATGAGCCGTCCTGCCCGGTGATCCCTGTTATCAGCGCTCGCTTCAATGACTTCCTACTTCTGTCGGTGCGGCCCTACACAGCGCGTCCGGATAGTGCCATGAGATCGCTGCGATTCTGTCCGGACCACCAGGCGGGCGTCATCTTCCGATGGTGAGGTGGCTTAGGTTATGCGTCGCCCATGCTAGCCTCTGATTTGCAGATGCCATCGCGAACCGCGACGCATAGTTCACCAATCCGATATTAGCCGCGGGTCTTCCACGCCGGGTCTCTTTCAACCTTCAGCTAGACCCATCAAGTCCAGGCAATCGGCGCCGACCGAGAGGGCTTGCCGTATGGTCAGCCCACTTTGCGAATAGGACTTTGATCTAGGCGCCGTCCACCGTCAGGGCCGGAATTTATGGCAACAACTTTTCAGCAATCACCATCCTGTCCGGAAAGCCGGGTTGCGACTTAATGAAACAAAGAGTCTAGCCACTCGCCAGTCCTATTACTACACCGGATGCGGCAGGGTCCTTTTGAACCGGAAAGCCGGCCGGCGATATTAGACGCACGATGCCAGGAGGCAATGCACCGTTGAGGCAAGAATCAGCGAACCTGCAGTTCACCGGGCCACAGCGAATAACCCGTCCAACACTCTCCTACCAGCCATGTCTTGGGCATGCACGACGGCGACATCCCAGTAATGGTATCCACGGTCAGTCACCGGCGTGTCCAATACGGCAGCCCAGTCTTGCACCGCTTCGATTGGCAACAGGTCAATCGGCTCACCAAAGTTGTTCCAGATACCGACGTGCGAGTATCCGAAATCCCGCAACTCCGACCACACGGCAGCGGGGTTCGTCTTGCCCGCCTTGCGGGTCAGGTCATGGTCGTATTCGAAAAACAGCACAGGGCGGGACTTTGCGTAAGCCCGCGCGAGCGGCGGAATAAGAGTCGTGTCATAACCGTCTGTGTCTGATTTGACGAGCCGGATCGGCGGCATTTCGGGGTGACGGAGAGGCAGGTCGGCCACTGGTAGCGCCGCAGGCACTCCGCCGGCACCGCCTCGGACGAAGCGCGTGGTACCGCGCTCCCTAATCGCCCCTAAGCTGGCTGCCTCAGTTGTGTCGGCAAGTAGCAAACCGAACTCGATGACGCACCGGTTGTCGGATCCGACGTTCCTCTCAATATACGGAAGGTACTCATGGTCCGCTTCGACACAGAGCACTCGCGCGTCTGCTTGTGCGAGGATTTGCGCAGCGGAGTCCCCGATATTGGCCCCGACATCGATGATGCCTAATGGCTTGTCGACTTCGCCGAGACCCACCGCAAGTTGCACCAGGTTCTGTCCGTAGGCGGGAAAGGCGCGAGCGTAGTCCGGAAGCCGGTGCGACCACGGCATCGCCAGCAAAACGCCCTGAACATTGCGCATTACTGTTCGGTTGCCCAAGGCCTTGCGAATCGTCCGATACGAAACTTCCCGCGCCAGGGCCTGTACCCGCGCAAGAGACGTCATGGCTGTCCCTCCGCATCCATGCGCATACCTTACAGCGCCCCACCTCCATACGGACCATCTGACGCCCTGATCGTCTAACGCCCTCGTTGCGCTCTACCAGCCATTGGCAGGTCCAGTTAGCATCGTTTTAGGCGTCGAATGACTGTGATCAATGCCGATCTCACGTGACATCGACCTGTCGACCTCGCTGAAAGTGCCGTAAGTTCTAGTTATTCTCATTGCGTGCGTCCAAGAATCATTCTTGCTATGCGAAAATAAGCTAACTACGCTAAGCTCCAGTCAAATTTGAGAAGCAACTCGGCACGACACTCAGAGGTGCGACGCAAACTTTGGACGTAATCCACTTTGCGGCTAATGCTTCGATCTGCAGGCGGAGCAAACCGCCGGCTAGACGAAGCGCGCGTCAACCGTATGGCGCCAGTGTCTCACGGCGTCGTCTAATCAAAGGCTTTCTCGCACCGGCGATATGGCGTAACTTCATTTACCCAGTTATAGCGCAGTTCCCTATATTTAATACCGAGTCCGTGTATGCATTCAATCGGCTAAATCTGATGGGGTTCCACTTGGTCAATCAAACGAATTACTGCGAAGCCGCGATGGGCCTGCCTCGTCTTCGGGACGAACTTGATTTTCTGCCCAAGCCGCGCGAAGCGCCCGAGCAGACGTTCGGTTTTCATGTGTAAGATATCGCCATGACGGCAGCCGAAGTCGACCGATTGTGAAAGTCGCTCTCGATCATCAGGTCTTCTCCTTTCAGAGATACGGTGGCGTTTCGCGCTACTTCTGCGAATTGGCTGGCCGCCTGCACAGCCACGGTGCGTCGGAAGTATCCGTCGTGGCTCCGTTGTACGTTAACGATTATTTAGCCCACGGCTGTGCCCACCAGTTTGCCCACGGTAGATTCGTGCCGCACACATTCGGGGGCATTCCGGTCGTCCCTGTTGTGAACCGAATCGCCGCACCGCTGGCGTGGCGGCAGATCAGACCCGATATCATTCATGAAACCTACTTCGCCCTCAGTCCTGTCGGTAACGCTCGACGCCGTGTAGTAACGATCCACGACATGATCAATGAACTGTTTGCGGAACAGTTTTCATTCGCTAAGCGCGTAACCGCAGCCAAACGCGCAGCTGTTAATCGCGCCGATCACGTCATCTGCGTTTCTGAGAACACCAGACGCGACCTCGTGCGTCTCTTCGGCGTAGATCCGGCACGAACGAGCGTTATTCACCTCGGGTATTCAATAACAGCGGAAGCGGACATTAACATTTCCGATTTTGGGAGACGTAGGCCCATCCTCCTCTATGTCGGCGATCGCAGCGTGAAGTACAAGAACTTCGCTGCCCTACTGCAGGCCTATTCCAGATCGCATATATTGAGAGGATTTGACTTGGTAGCATTCGGCGGAGGCCCATTTCGCCCCAACGAACTAAAACAAATTATGCAACTGGGCATCAACGACCGCGTACGCGTCGAGTGCGGATCAGACCAGGAGCTTGCGGAACACTACAGGACAGCTACCGCCTTCGTCTATCCGTCGATGTATGAGGGTTTCGGACTGCCTCCGCTCGAAGCTATGAGCCATGGCTGCCCTGTTGTATGTAGTAATGGTGGCTCCATTCCGGAAATAGTTGGAGAAGCGGCCGTCTATTTCGATCCCAATAATCTTGAGGAACTAAGGGTGACAATGGAACGCGTCGCCACAACTGAGGCACTGCAGGCAGATCTCCGATCGCGCGGATACGATCGGATCGCCGCGTTCTCATGGGACAAGTGCGCAGCGGCGACTGCGCAGGTCTATCGCGAATTGATGTGATCGCACTAACTTTCGCCAATCTCGTGTGCAGGGCTAAAACTCCCTTGATCAGCGTCTGAAGGCATGAACGAGTGGAGGTAGACGAACGCGTCAAGCCTGTCGGTAGGTCGCGCTAGATACCCGTGTAAACCGTTGAGCAGGAAGAGTTAGTATGGCACGTAATAGCCGCGCCTACCATCAAAGCCTTGCTTTGTTCGGAACACTGAAGACTCACAGGTCCTCATAACTACCTGTGCTCAGGACAACCTTATTATATTGGGCGACCTCTGGTTAAGCCAGTGGAGGGCGACGTAGATGCAGGCGCAGAGTTGCACAGCCATCAACGCCCAACCCACCGCTTCAATTCCCAGTAGCGGAAGCAGAAGCCAACACATTATCAAGGTACCGCAACCGATGCCGACGTACAGGAAGGCGACAGTCGCAAGCTTCCCCTGTGCCCGAAGCATGCTTGCGTAGACACAGGTCACTGCGTCAGGGATCGACGCCAACGCAATTATGCGCAGTAGATCGGTCGCGTGATCCGCATAGGCCTGCCCCAAGGTGGACAGCAAAATACCTCCCACGGCAAGAATGGCGACCAATATGGGCGCAAGCAGCACTCCGATGATCTTGGCCGCCGACCGAGCCATCGCACCGACCTCATTTGGCCTGTGCACCCCCTCGGCGAACAGCGACATGGAGACGGCAGGTGCGATGCTGCGAAGGAGACCCGCCAACATCCATGCCGTATAGAAGTATGCATTGTCGCTTGTCGACAGACGCACGGTTACGAGTAACGGGAGCAAGTATGGCAAAACCCCGGTTGCAATGCCGATTACTTGGTTGCCGGTCACCCGAGCGCGAAGACGACTGGCAGTGCGGCGAAGGACCGAGAATGCTGGGAGCCGCACTACCCTTCTGTAGCGGACGAGCAGTATCGCACCGAGGCCCAAACCAAACACAGACGCAAAACACCACGCCCCAAGAAGCCGCAGGGCGCCCGGCCCAACGGTCAATGCCAGTACTCCAAGCATCACCACTTTGACCGCGGATGCGATCGCGTTGCGGCTGAACATGTCTTTGGCTCTGCGTTCTGCGATGTAGACCCAGTCAAGGGTGGCGCCTGCTGCTAAGGCGACTGTGCCAACGACGAACACAGCCGCGTATCCAATGCTGCGCAAAAGGGTCAACTTAGGAGAAAACAGGGGCAGCACCCCCAGGGCAATCCCGCTCCCCACCACAGCGAATATCACCGCCGTCGCCATTCCAGTCCAGAACGTTGCAGACCAGCCCGTCTCGTCGGATTCTCCCGGAAGCGACTGAATGAGAGCGCCGCCCACGCCTATCCAAGAAACCAGCATCACAACTGTGCTAGCCGAGATGACCGCGACAGCTAACCCAATCTCCGTCGGGTTGTACAGATGCGCTGCCACTAGCCAGAAGAGGTAACCAACTGCCGAGGTCATCGCTGTATCGGCCATTATGAATAAGCCGTTGCGAAGAAGTGAGTCACAACGGACCCGATCGATGTATGGTCCCAGCCGCCACCACTTCCGATGATGGCGGTCTTCCCTGACGTGAGAAGCGAGCGGCCCAGGCTGCCCTGCGACGAATGGCGCTTCCGAAGGGGCCGCGATGGGGACATCGTCGCCAGCCGAACCCCCCAACGGGTCAGCTCGTTGGGGAAGCAAACTCATGAACGACCATCCCCATCCCGGCCAAGATCTCCTGATTCACTACATGCGGCGCACCGCGAACGAGCCCAAGAAGTGAATCCGCACGAAACGGCAGGTGTAGGCCGACAGCCTCTGCCGCCCGCAGGAAGCCGTAGACAGGCTTCCACGGAACCTTGACGAACCGACAATTGGCTCCCCCTCGTGCGGCAAACGCTATCATCAAGTCGCGCATCGGCACTGGGACCGGATGCGCCACTGAGATTGTCCCAGCCGGCAGGGTGTCGGCGCTGGCAAACGCCGCGATTGCCGTCATTAGATCGTTCTCGCTTACGGTGAAGAGTCGTGCATCCCCGGCGATCAAAGGTACGACTGGGAGACCCGCGAACTTACGGAGGGCACCAGCCATCCCGCCGGAGTCCTCTCCGTAAACCAGACCTGGCCGCACGCTGCAGCCCCCACCCTCTTCGGTCATAGCTTCGATATCCAGCTTCGCCCGGCCGTACAGCTGTTTGGTGCCCTCGAATGCCGACATGCTCGACAGGACCAGGATCCGTCGCACTCGGGCGTCACTTGCAGCCTGCAGAAGGCGGCGGGTGCCCTCCACGTTTACTCGCCAAATATCGGCCTGGCGAGTCAGTGTCAAGTCGTAGGCGGCGTGCACAAGCAAGTCGGTCGAACCCAGGATTTCGACGACCTCCGGGCTGACGGGGGCGTCGAGACTAAAAAAACATTCCCGCGCCCCGCCCTGAATGGGTGAGCGGACAAGCCTGACGACCTGCCAACCGTGGGATTCCAAGGTCGCAGAAATTCGTGACCCGAGATAGCCGGAAGCGCCCGTGACAGCGGCGATCGGCCGCGCGCTCACGCTGCTAGCTCCATCGTTTCGCAGGCGATGCGGTGAGCGTTCGCCATGATCGTCAGGGTGAATGTCATCGCCGGGACGGTAGGAAACACAGATGCATCGATCAAATGCACGCGTTGCCACGGCGCCACCCGTCCCAGTCGGTCGCTGGTCATCGTTCCTGAGCTAGGAGCTGAGTGGGGAAAACTCCCCCCGATGTGGTAGCTCTTGCCGCCGGCGGCAAGCCGCATCATTGGAAGGACCGGATACAGGTCGAGGCGTGGCGCCGAGCCCGACAGTCGGGCCGCTACTGAGCGCAGCATCTGACCGTGTCCGTCGGGAGCCGAGTCTCGCGAGATGTGCATATCCGGTAGACCCCGATGTCCCCCACCTCTCCGAACCCGAACCTGCAAACGAGGTGACCGCCACGAAGGCAGGTATCCCAGCGCCACACTCAGCCGACGAAGGAGTTGCGCTTGTGCCTTGGCCATTCGATCACCACGGAGGAATGCCGGCAGATTATCAACGAACGCTGGGTTAAAAGTGTAGAAATGAAGCTGGGCAATGTCGGCGGCATCTCCATCTGAGGATATCAGCATGTTGAACTGGTTCAACGTGAAATGAGATTCGTGTCGAGGATCGATGGAGGCCTTTCGCGAAAGCATTGGCAAGATGAATTGCTGCGATTCGAGCATAGGCAGGTTGACGTCGAATAGATTGAGCGAATTGGCCACAAGTCGTGTCGTACCCAACGCTCCGCACGCTATGTAAACTCGGTCCGCCTTCAGGTGGTGGGTTTGCCCTGTGGTCAGTTCTCGCGCGACGACGGAGACCCCCTCGGCCTGCTCGGAGATCGCTAGCGCCATAAGACCGTGATGCAGGGCGACTCTTCCCGAGCGCTGTAATGCGTCGAACGTGTGAGATGCTGAATAAATCAACCCGTACGGGCATCCTGTCATGCAGAGACCACACCGGACGCAGTCGCGAGCGCGGAATGCCAGGCGTGCTTTGCCCATCGTGACACCCTTGGCATTCATCGCGGATCGGTGTTTCTCGTAACCATCGAGCACCCGCCGACTCCTGTCGGAGAGCGGTGGAAGCGGATTGGCGCGGTGCATGAGCGGGAAGCTCTCTGCCAGGTCATCGACCTCTGCAGCGAAAGGGATCTGGTTCAGAATCGCGCGGTAGTGACCAGCCATCTCATCAGAGTTGATGGGCCAGCTTTCGAAGGCTGACGACGTGAAGGGCATCAACTGGGATCCCCACACGTTGCTGAAACCTCCGTATGCGGCCGAAATGAGCGATGTCGTGGCATCGCGCTCTGCAGTGAGGCCATCAAGCTGACCGATGTTTCGGAAGGGGTAATCTGAACCGTAGCTTCGTTTTTCGGGCAGTCCTTTAAGGCCGGAGCTGACAGGTTGAGCGGATACGCGCTGCACCAGTGAACGCTCCCAGTCAGCTGGCTGCAAAGAGGCAAGCCGCTTGACTGCTTGTTCATTCTCCGCATCGAGACGCAGCCCGATATCCATGACCGTGACGGCGATGTCGTCGCGCGCGCTGAGCGCCAGGGCGGCGCCCGCAGCCGCGGGTCCACTGCCAATGATCAGCACGTCAGTCATCGGCGCACCATCCCGTTCGTCACCACACGCACATTAGACAGCAAATAGGCCTCGCCGAGCGGCGACGCCTCGTCTCCCCTCTTACTGCCGGTGCTGCGGAAGCCGAAATCTACTGTAAGCATGGGGAATTGGAACTCGCTGTCTCGGCGAGAGGCCGAGGCGATCAACGACCATTCCCCTTCCCTCACTGATCGGATCATCCGGGCGCTAAGAGCAGCCGCTCCAGATACCACTTCGGCCCGAGGTAGGCGCCAGATGCGTTCCCCCGAACCAGTCTCTCGACCCAGGCCTACTGAGCCGGATCCTGCATTTCACCGTAAAGCATCTGTGTACCTAAATGAGCGGTTTTGTGGATTTTCAATGTGCGACTGCCTCCCACGTCGAGGCAGCAATCCGCCCGCAGCCACGTGTCACCTCATGCAGCGGCACGCGGCCATGGACTAACTGATCACATTCGCAGGCAGGTGGACGGCGCCGCTCAGGTGCCACAGCTGAGAAGTTCCAATCGCTCTCTCCCGGCGGGTTGATCGAAGGTCATGCATAAGATGTCAAATCACCGACAAGCGCCCGAGGAGATCTCGTGCACTACCTGATCACCGGGCATACCGGCTTCAAAGGGCCATGGTTGACATTGCTCCTGCTCAGCCGCGGACACAAAGTATCCGGGCTTGCCCTCGACCCGCCCGACGGCAGCCTCTTCGGTCGTATCGGGCTCAACGAGCTGCTAATTGATGACCACCGGGTAGACGTGCGTGACCCCAAAGCCACCACAGTGGCAATACAGGCGACGGCCCCTGACGTGGTGGTGCACATGGCTGCCCAATCGTTAGTCCGTGAGTCATACCGAGCGCCACGGTTCACCTTTGAGACCAACGCGATGGGCACCCTTAACGTGTTGGAGGCAGTCGCGGCCACCCCAGAGGTGCGCGCGCACCTTGTTGTCACCACCGATAAGGTCTACCGCAACGTCAATCAGGAAGCCGGTTACATCGAAACCGACCCGCTCGGCGGCGACGACCCCTACAGCGCATCCAAGGCGATGGCAGATCTGCTGACCCAATCTTGGATCCGTAGTTTCCCTGGCCGCCCCACGGCCATCGCCCGAGGGGGCAACGTGATCGGCGGTGGAGACGTCAGTCGTGAACGGCTGATGCCCGACTTGATACGCGCATACTCAAGCGGCCACCCACCGTTATTGCGGTTCCCCCGTGCTGTGCGCCCGTGGCAGCATGTGTTGGATTGCCTTAACGGCTACCTCACCATCACTGATGCCCTGCTGGCCGGCTCCGGCATGGGGCAGTGGAACATCGGGCCGGGCCGTGACAGCTTCGTCGAAGTCGGCCAGGTTGCGACATTGGCGGCCGACCTGTGGGGTGAAGGCGCCCAGTGGGACAAATCGCCCGGCGACCACCCCCACGAAGCAAACCTGTTGGCGCTCGATGCCACGAAGGCGCAGAGCGAGCTGGGCTGGCGCAACCGACTCGATTTCCGCGAATCCGTGAAGTGGACGATCGATTGGGCGCGGCGAGTCTACGAAGGCGCCGATCCGCTCACACTGACGCAAGATCAGATCGCTGCATTCGAAGTTCTGGGATAAAGGCGCCCGCAACGCTTAGGTATCGACCCGGCCGGTGGTGATTCGGCCAATGAGGGTCACGAATTGGCAAATCAGGTTTGTGGGAGAAATCCGAACAAAAGAGATTAAGCGCCCACGGAGAATGTTCAAGGCCCGCGGCGACGGGTGTGGGCGAGTAGGACTTGAGCTCAGGCCGCGACACTTTCGTAAGAGGTCGGGCAGGTGGCGACGCCGGCAGCTGAGTTAAGTGGGCCGCTGCCGCCCTTCAATGCTGGACGCCAGCAGACGTTTGCTGCCGCTTTTAGATAACCGACCTCACCCCTTCCGCCGCCACAGCACCCCAGACCCATCGATCTCCAGGATCTCCTCCGAAACGCCATGCCTTGCACGGTAATCCGCTACCGCCTGCCGACACGCGTCGATGCTGTGATAGTCGTCGATGATGCAGAACCCCCCGGGTGACAACCGCGGGTACAGCGCGTCGAGCGCCTGGATCGTCGACTCGTAGAGATCGCCGTCGAGCCGCAACACCGAGATGCAGTCGATCGGGGCGTCGTGCAGCGTTTCTTTGAACCAGCCGGGAAGAAAGCGCACGCGGTCATCGAGCAACCCGTAGCGGTCGAAGTTGGCCGCGACTTCGGCTTGCGATACGCCCAGATAGTCCTTGGCGAGGTCCAGGCGGATTCCTTCGTCGATCCGGTAGTTCGCCACGTCCGGACGGGGCACACCCTGGAACGAATCGGCGAGCCACACGCAACGTGTCTCGTCTCCATACGCTCGCAGCACCGCACGCATCAAAATGCTCGCCCCGCCACGCCACACCCCGCATTCGACCAGGTCGCCGGGGATATTGTCGGTCAGCACTGTCTCGACGCAGCGCTGCAGGCTGGTCAGCCGTCGCATCCCAACCATCGTCTCGGCATGCAGGGGCCAGTCCTGGCCAAGGTCACGCTTGCGGGGGTCGAAGGGCCGATTACGCACCAGCATGAGGTTGAAGACGCCAAGCACTCGGCGCATCGATCGTGACTTGACGGGCACCAACTCGTTTTCGCCGTATCGGGTCAGATTGCGGCGAATTAGGTCCAGATATGCAGAACGAACGTCCGCGCCGTCGCCACTCCAAAGCATTTACACTCACATTCCGTCTACCCCTCTGCGCATTCTAGACGCCGAGTTGATCTGACGAATAGCTTTCGGCCACCGCTTGAATGGAAGAGGTTATCGGTCGCTTCCTCGACGCACTTGTTCCAAATAATGCGCAGCCGCTTCTACGCAGACAGAGCCGAGAGGTCTCAGCACCGTGGTAACGTGCGCCCAGCGAGGGGGTGCGAATGCTTCCCGAACAACGTCCGGCAGCCACGGAACCAGCAGTGAGCGGAAGCCGACGACTCGACATCCAAGGGCTCCGCGCTGTCGCGGTCTTGCTCGCCATGGCGTTCCATGCCGGGCTGCCATTACCGGGCGGATTTGTCGGCGTGGACGTCTTTTTCGTGATTTCCGGCTTCGTGATCACCGGCATGATCCAGCGGGAACGATCCGCGACGAAAGGCTTTCGCTTCCGCAGCTTCTACCTTCGCCGTTGCAAGCGTCTTGCCCCCGCGTTGGCGCTAGTGATTGCCGTGACGATGGTGCTGACGACTTGCCTGCTTTCACCCTTCAACACCCAACAGATCGCAGCAAAGACCGGCGTCGGCGCGATGTTACTCGTGGCGAATCTCGTTATTGCGGTGAACACCGGTAACTATTTCGCCGCTCCTGCGGAATCCAATCCGTTGTTGCACACCTGGTCCCTGTCGGTGGAGGAACAATTTTATCTCGTCTTTCCCGCGCTGCTGTGCGTCGGGTGGATGATTTCCGCACGACTCAATCGCCGAATACCGTGGCCGGCGTTACTGATCTGCGCTGCCTCCTTGGCATCGTTCGGTCTCACGCAATCGGGTTCACCAGGTGCGTGGCACGCGGACGCCATGAAATTCTTCGGCCCGCTGCCTCGGGCGTGGGAGTTTGGCGCCGGTGCGCTGCTGGCGCTGGCGACTGTCCGTTGGCGGTTGCCACAACTCCGCGCTGCCCAAGCACTTTCCTGGTTGGGCGCAGGAATGCTTGTGGCGTCCGCGTTGCTGATCGACGAAACTGTGCCATTCCCCGGCTCGTGGACTCTGCTTCCTGTGGGAGCAACGGTTTTGCTGATCGCGGCGGGCACCAGTCACAGCACGGCAGTGAGCCGGGCCTTGTCCACGCCGTTCATGGTCACTCTCGGGGATTGGTCCTACTCGCTATATCTCTGGCATTGGCCCCTCAAGGTATTCGCCGTCCAGCTGTGGCCGGGATCCCGAGTGGTCGCCGTCACCGCAGTAGCGCTGTCGGTCATCCCGGCTGCCGCCTGTTACCGATGGATAGAGCAGCCGTTTCGGACGCTGCCGCAGATGACTCGTTTGCGTACCACCGCGCTGATCGCCGTGGTCACGTTGCCCAGCTTGCTCGTCGCCTCGCTGACTTTGGTGACCGCGAACCATTATTGGTTGCCTCGCTACAAGTCGGGCGCCATGGGCGTAGCCCACCGAGGCGATGTTGACTGGACGGATTATTTCCTCAATCTGAAGAAGACTTACTACCCATGCACTGACGTGCAGATTCGAGAACATGCACTCAGATGGCAGGGCATCACCCGGTGTCGGCAGTCCAAACCTGACTCCCGCATCGATGTCGTCCTTATCGGGGACAGCCATGCCGAACACCTTTTCGTCGGACTAGCTGAGGCAGCACCGAGTAAGAACATCGCTTATTACGTTGTGGCGGAAACTCCCGTTCGCTCGGACGAAGACACCAATCGCATCATCGACCACGTAGCGGCCGACCCGGCAATCGCAACGGTGGTCGTTTCGGTCAACTGGGCCTCACGCGGAGTGCCCCACGACGGGCTGATCGCGACGTTCAACGCGTTCACCGCAACAGGAAAAACCGTTTACACCACGGACGACGTTCCCACGTTTCCGTTCGACGCCGTCTCATGCGGATATCGAATCGCCCCGATATTGCCGGCGGCGCGGTGCAGCATGGACCGAAAGCGGTTCGAAGCCGAACTCGACAATTACTACCAAAACCTGCTAGACGTGGCGCACAGCGTGCCGAGTGTCCGGCTACTCGACACGGCTCGATACTTCTGCGATGCGTCCCTGTGCCGCATGAACAACGGCCAGGATCTCCTGTATCGCGACAAGGACCACCTGAACAATGTTGGCAGCAGGTTTCTGGCACGGCAGCTGCTCGCCGACTACGCCGATCTTCGAAGTGAATTAACTGCTCCACCCAATGTCTGGCGGAATGAGCACTGAGCCGCACCGGATTCCGGTCGCCGCATTGCCGACGTGCATCGTGTGAACTCAGGAAACCGAGAGCTCGTCAAGTCGGCAGTTCGCTAGGGAGAGTGGGGTCCCGCGCGAGTCTCTGAGTCGCGTGCTTGAAAAGCCACCGGTCAAGCATGACGAAGCGACCGATCCAAACCAAACCAAAGCCGAGGAGTTGCGCTGACAGAACCGCAGCGCCGCGCACCAGTGTCACTTGCCCGTCGACGTGCTTCTCCACGAAGTAGGTGAAGACTGTAGCCAGGGTCACGCCCGCCATGACGGCAAGCCAGAACACCACTGCCTGGCGATGCACCTGATCACGCGACGCGACACGCCACACCAGGCACCTGTTGGCCAGGAAGTTTGGCACCGTAGCGATCGAAGCTGCAAGGACTGAAGCGGTGACGTAGTCGTCGATCCATGCACCCAGCAGTTGAAGCAGCCCTTGACTGAAGGGCAGAAAGGCCAGGGTTGCGTCCAGCAGGGTGGTGTACGAGCCGGGCCTGATCGGGATGTCCGGCGTGTCGTAGCCGAATGAATGAAGGTCATCGCGTGATTCTTCGAGAGACCGTCCAAAGTCACTCGAGCAAAGGAATCGACGCGATGACCACTGCCCACGATATCGACCTGCCGGCCGTGTTGGCCGAACGACTCACTACCTGCCACCCCGACGTGCTGCGCGAGTTGTTGGCCACCTTCATCCATGCCCTGATGGGGGCTGAAGCCGATGCGGTGTGCGGTGCCGACTATGGCCAGCGCAGCAGCGAGCGTGTCAATCAGCGCAACGGCTATCGGCACCGCCAGTTCGATACCCGCGCCGGCACATTGGAGCTGGCGATTCCCAAGCTGCGCCAAGGCTCGTACTTCCCGGACTGGCTGCTCGAACGGCGCAAACGTGCTGAGCGGGCCCTGACCACGGTGGTGGCCACCTGCTACTTGTTGGGCGTCTCGACGCGGCGGATGGACAAACTCGTTGAAACTCTGGGCATCACCAGCTTGTCTAAGTCCCAAGTCAGCGTGATGGCCAAAGAACTTGACGCCGCGGTCGAGGCGTTTCGTACCCGGCCGTTGGATGCCGGCCCCTACACGTTCATGGCTGCTGATGCCCTGGTCCTCAAGGTGCGCGAGGGCGGGCGGGTGGTCAACGTGCATGCCCTGATCGCCGTCGCAGTGAACGCCGATGGGTATCGGGAGATCCTGGGCATCGACGTCACCACCGCCGAGGACGGCGCCGGGTGGTTGACATTCCTGCGGTCGCTGACCGCTCGCGGCCTATCCGGTGTCCGACTGGTCACCTCCGATGCCCACGCCGGGCTCGTCAATGCCATCGGCGCCACGCTGCCCGGTGCGGCATGGCAACGCTGCAGAACGCACTACACGACGAATCTGATGGCTGTCACACCGAAGGCGTCGTGGCCGTGGGTCAAGACCCTGCTGCATTCGGTATTCGATCAACCAGATGCCGAATCCGTTGCTGCACAATATGACCGCATCATCGACGCGTTGGAGGACAAGCTACCTAAAACGGCTGAACACTTAGAGGCAGCCCGAGCCGAACTACTAGCGTTCACCGCGTTCCCCAAACAGATCTGGCGCCAGATCTGGTCGAACAACCCCCAGGAGCGGCTCAACAAGGAGATCCGCCGGCGCACCGACGTCGTCGGCATCTTCCCTGACCGCAACGCCCTGATCCGCCTCGTCGGAGCCGTGCTGGCCGAACAACACGACGAATGGGCCGAATCCCGGCGCTACCTCGGCCTTGACGTCCTGAGCAAATCACGCACCGTCAACGACACCCCGACCGAACAGGAGGACACCCCCGCGGCACTGACCGCCTGAAACCATCAAGACGAAGAATCACACGACGACGTCGTACACCACGTCCCTGGACTTGACCAAGGCCAGCGACACACACGCATACCGGAACTTCCTCGTGGTCTGCCTACCAAACGAGGGCGCAAGCCGACCAATTGCCGAAGGGCCCATGCAGAACCAAACTACTGCGTGACCACCGACTTCGGGTCAATAATCCAAAAGATGGCTGGGTCAAACGCCAACCACACTCCAGCAAGAAAGATCACGCACTAGCGCCGCCGTTGTTTAGCAACCTGGCGACGCTGCGGGCAGCGAGGTGCTCTCACCCGCAACGGTTTTCGTATCCCGAAGAGTGGGCAGCAACGATAGGCGGTCCGGAAAGCATCTCATCCGACAATGCTGGCCGCTGTGGGCGCGCGGAGCATCGGAACCAGGCAGCTACGGCGATGCCCCCATAAGTCACGCTGCCATCGGCAGCCTTATCCTCCAAAGAGCGCAAGAAGCGAGGGGACACGTGCACATGCCCGCAGGTGATGATCCAATGCCGAATGACCCGGACGTCAACCCCCGCCCGATCCTAGCGGCAGGCGATTCGGCGAGAACTAACGCTGTCGAACAGAGTAACCCGCCAGAAAACGAGCCGCGACATTTGAGGAAGTCCTCGCTGCTGCTGGCTATAGCCTGCACCGTTTTTGGCGCCAAACTGATCTTCATCTCAGTCCTCGGTTCACCGATGCCCTTAATAGACCAATGGGATGCGGAGGCCGCGAACCTGTATGCCCCCTACCTGCACGGCTCCCTATCTTTCGGTGACCTGTTCGCCCCACACAATGAGCATCGACTATTCTTAACCCGCTTACTTACCCTGTTGCACCTGGAGTTGGCCGGCGAGTGGAATCCACGCTTGGAGATGATCCTTTCTGCGCTCGTGCATACAGCATTCATTGCATTAATTGCGGCTCTGTTGATGCCGCTTGTTGCGCCACGACGACGCATCCTGTTTGCATGCTTCACGGCGACCGTCTTCGCGCTACCGCTTGGTTATGAGAACATGCTTTTGGGATTCAATTTTCACTTCTACCTGACTTTATTATTTGGTGTCCTGAGTTTACATTTTTTTGCCTCGGCAACCGCTTTCTCACCGCGCTGGTTCGGTGGTTTGGCAACCGCTGTTCTCAGTTACTTAGCGTTTTCATCTGGCGTAGCAACCATCTTGGCAGCTGCAATACTCGCTGGCCTGCAACTAGCCAGGGGTGTTAGAAGTCGACGCGGTCTCGAATATGTCGGCCTCGGCGTCGTGGCCGCGACCGCCGTCGTGATGATTGCGTGGATAGCGTCGGCCAGTACTGGTTCGCAGACCACTGCCTGGTCCTTTATCCAGGGGTTTCTCCTGCTTGCCGGACCCACCGTGATCGGCGTGCTCCTTATCCAAGTACCGGTGATCTGGTATTGCCGGCATACGCTGACGATTGGCCCTCCTGCCAGTGACCGGTCCTGGCTGGCCGTCGGAATTGCCGGGTGGGTGGCGATCCAACTTGCGATAGTCGCGTACGGTCGCGGCACGGCCGTCGGCGGACGATATATAGACTTGCTACTGCCTGTTTACCCCGTGGCATTAATCGCAATCTTTACGCTAGCGCAAGTGGCGGTTAACTCTCGATTCAGGAATTACGCGACAAAAGGCGTCGCAGTATGGCTCTTTACCGTTGCCGCTTCGCTAATCGCTTTGGGATACTACGGATTCACTTTGCACGCCATCGATTGGAACAAATCAGCGCATCAGCAGATGGATAGCGTGAAAGCGTATCTGTCTACACACGACGCCAAATACCTTGATAGGAAAGCTGGGAGTGATCTGGTGGATATTTCGTACCCCAATCCCCCACGACTCGCGCATATTCTCGATAATCCCGATGTCAGAGAAATTCTGCCTCCTGAGATCCGGCCAGCCGATGCGGATAATGCGGATGCTCGCAAGCGCCTACTGCTGAAAGGGGCGGTCGCCGGCGCCACTGCCGTTGCGGTTCCCAACGTGCTCGCACTAGGACCCGGGGTACTTGCAGTAGGAATAGGCCTGTTCTTCGCGGTTGCCGCGCGAGGAATCGGGTACGCCGATAACCCGAAGAACGATGTTCCCGACGACACACTGTTGCCGCATCCTGCCGACGTAGCCGGAAGGACCCATACACCTGAGCCTGAATCGAAAGGATGCGATGAGTAACCACACCTACCGGGTCATTGAGATCGTTGGTATCTCACCCGACGGGATAGACGCAGCCATCCAAAGCGGTCTCACCCGAGCGAAGCAGACCATGCGCAACCTGGACTGGTTCGAGGTGGAGTCCGTTCGTGGTCACCTGGTAGACGGAGACGTGGCCCACTATCAGGTGACCATGAAAGTCGGCTTTCGATTGGAAGATTCGTCGTCCTAGCCACACCAGCCGACAGCGTTACCCAGCGGCGGCGGTTATCTTCAGATCGCCTTTGGCCCGATTCTTCGACCATCTGTGCAGCATGCGCGTTTTGAGCGTCATCGCCGGCTTTTCGATCAGAATCCAGCTCAATGCGGCCATTGGAAGGGTCAAGATCGTCGCGATCACCGCGAACACCAGTGGATTCAACGTGCCTGCTCCCGCAATGATCAGCAGTTGCTGGATCGGAAAAGCATAGATGTACACGCCATAGGACAGGTCCGTGGTGAGCTGGAAGCGCTCGTCGTAGATCAGCGAACCCGAAACGATCACGGCATAGGCGAGCGGGAAAGCTGCGACTAGCCGGTAATCCGGCAGCCATGACGCGGCAATGGCGATGATCACGCTAATTGCGACCAGCGACCATCGGGCGGGAATGACGTGCCGCCAATGGTGAATGAGCGCTCCTGCCAGGAACATCAGCGCCAGGCGTGCCGGTTCCCTTCCCCCCGACGACGCCGCCAGCACGGTCGACACCAGCAGCAACAACCATGCCAGCATCGCGAGGAACGGCAGAAGCCAGCGACGACCGAGTAGTCCCACTACACCGAAACACGCAACACCGATATAGCAGTACAACTCGTACCCCAGAGTCCACAGCGACCCGTTCCATCCGGGTGCTGGCAGCCCGTGCGGCGTTCCGCCGACGTCGAACTGCGCCATCGTCACCGCTGCGTTCCGTACGACGTACTGGATCGGGCCGCTGGACAGTAGGAGTTTGCTTGCTGAGCCGCCCTGCATCGCCACCCCGACAGGCGCGATCACGAACGCGGTAAGAATCAGGCACGCATAAAAACCAGGCAGGATGCGCAAGCCACGCGCCAGCGAGTAGTCACGAAGTTGTGGGTGGCGGAGCCAGCTCGCAGTGATCAGGAACCCCGAAATGGCGAAAAACCCGTCAACTCCCACCGATCCCAGGAATTGTTGAAAGGCCGCTGACGGTAGGTGGTGGCCGGACAGGGGAAACGAGTGCCAAACGATCACCGAGAGAGCCAGCCCTAAGCGCAGCGCGTTCAATGCGTTTTGCCGAGGGTTGAAGGCCTGCGCGAGCTTCATAAAGTCTATCTGCCGTCCGTCGTAAGAAGCCCCCAGCGCATAGTGCCGTATTCCGGCCGTTAGCTCATTGCCAAGTATCGAAATGAGCCGAAGATCACTAAATGCTGGTCGGTCCAACAGACGAAAAGACTTGGGTCAGCCAGTAAGGCGAGGTTGAATGCGCGAGGCGGCGTGACCTCAGCTCAGCCCGCGACCTGACCCGGCTCCGTGTATGGCGCGCCCAGCCCGTGCACCGGCCGGTACCCGCGCTTGCGGGCCTTGCCTGCGGCGTCCCGGATCATCTTGTAGAGCGCGACGAACGCGGCGTGGTCGGTCGCCACGAACGGTGTCAGCAACCGGTTGTGCACGACGGAGAAGGCCACCCCGGTTTCCGGGTCGTTCCATCCGACCGAGCCGCCCAACCCCACGTGACCGAATCCGGGCATGACGTTGCCGATCGGCAGGCTGTGGTAGCCCAGGTGGAAGGCCATCGGGACGAAGATGTTGCGGTCCCGCTGCACCACCTTCTCTCCGGTCAGCCCGGCTACCAGCCGCCGCGACAGGAATTGCGTGCCGTCGACCTCTCCGCCGTTGGCGATCGCCCCGTACATGCGCGCCAGCGCGCGGGCCGTGACGACCCCGTTGGCCGCGGGCATCTCCGCGTCCAGCATGGCCATGTTGCCCTGCACTGCAGCGATGACGCCCGGGAAGTACATCGAGCGGTACCCACCGGAGAATGAGTTGGCCACCCTTTGCACCGCACAGGTCACCAGCCGGTTGGCCGCGATGTCCTGCGGCATGATGATCTCCGCCGCGCGGGTCGGCGAGCCGGCGGGCGGGCGGCCCAGGTGGAAGCCGTCGGTGCCCAGCGGCTCGGCCAGTTCCTCCCGGAACAGGACGCGCATGTCCTTTCCGGTGACCGCGCGGGCCAGGCCGGACATCAACCACCCGAATGTCAGTGCGTGATAGGCCGGTTTGCCCAGCAGCCGTCCCGGAGAAGCCGCGGCCAGCCGCTCTTCCATCAGGACGTGGTCCAGCAACTCTTCCTGCGTGGCTCCGCGCAGCCCGGACAGTCCGGCGGTGTGCTTCATGACCTCGCGAACGGTCATGTCCGCCTTGCCGTTGGCGCCGAAGGAGTGCCAGTACTCGGCGACCGGTGCGTCGTAGTCGATCAGCCCGCGGTCGGCCAGGCGGTGAATCACCGTGGCGGCCATGCCTTTGGTGGCCGAGAAGACCATCGGCGCGGAGTCTGCCGACCACGGCACCTTGCCGTCGCGGTCGGCCCAGCCCTTCCACACGTCGACGACGGGCTGCCCGTCGAGATAGACCGCCAGCGCCCCGCCGCCGAAGCGGTGACCAGGGAACATGGTCGAGAATGCACGAACGACGCAACCAAAGTGGGAGTCCGCGGCACCGAACACACCATGCCCTGCGTCAGGGGCATCGTGAGAGGGAACAGCGCGGCGATCGACTCCGATGTCTACCGTCACGAGATTAAATTTACTTTGCTTTCGTAGAGTCCACGGGCAAACAAGGACAAATTTACCTTTCCGTTAGGTCGTTGCGATCTCAAGTATTTGCTGGGCGGCTAAGGCCGGCGTCAGCTCGCCGTCACGCACCTGACGTTCCACATCCCGGCGGATCTTGCGGACCTCGGGATTGGACATCACCCGGTCCAGCACCGTGTCGCGGACCATCTGCCAGGTCCAGTCGACCTGCTGCTCCCGTCGTCGTGCCTCGAACTGGCCGGCGTCGGTGAGCACTTGGCGGTGCTTCTGAATGGTCTCCCACAGCTCGGCCAGACCGGTGCCTTCGACTGCGCTCATCGTGAGAACCGGTGGCCGCCAAAGCGATTCGCGAGGATGGATCAACCGGATCGCACCGGCGAGTTCCCGGGCCGCCAGCCGCGCCTCCCGCAGATGCTCGCCGTCGGCCTTGTTCACCACCACGATGTCGGCGAGCTCCAGCACGCCTTTCTTGATGCCCTGCAACTGATCCCCGGCGCGCGCCAGGGTGAGCAGCACGAACGTGTCGACCATGTTCGCCACCGCCACCTCGGACTGTCCGACACCGACGGTTTCGATCAGTATCACGTCAAAACCCGCCGCCTCCAACAGGACAACGGTTTCCCGGGTGGCCTTTGCTACCCCGCCCAGGGTTCCGGACGTCGGAGACGGCCGGATGTAGGCGTCAGGGTGCGTCGACAGGCGCGCCATCCGGGTCTTGTCGCCGAGAATCGACCCCCCGGTGCGCGTCGACGACGGGTCGACGGCCAGCACCGCCACCTTGTGGCCCTGCTCGATCAGGTGCATGCCCAGGGCTTCGATGGTGGTGGACTTGCCCACTCCCGGCACCCCGGTGATGCCTACCCGGTGAGCGTTGCCGGCATCCGGGAGCAGGGCCAGCAGCAACCGCTGGGACCGCTCGCGATGGTCGGCGCGGGTGGACTCGAGCATGGTGATGGCGCGCGGCAGCGCCGCGCGGTCGCCGCTGCGGATCGCCTCGGCCAGTTCCTCGACGCTCATGCCCGGGCCCTGAGGGGTTGACTCTGCGCTCTTGGCGACATTGTCCGAGTGGCCTGCACCGTCAGCGCAGAGTGAACATCAAGCACGCGAACACTAATCCAGGTCATATCCCAGCCGGTCGGCCAGCTTCTGCAGCAAGCCGATCGCGGAGTCGGCGATAACCGTCCCCGGCGGATAGATTGCGGCGGCCCCGGCCTGGTACAGCTCGTCGAAGTCGCCCGGCGGGATGACCCCGCCGACCACGATCATGATGTCCGGGCGTCCCACCTCGGCCAATGCATCGCGCAACGCCGGCACCAGCGTGAGGTGACCCGCGGCCAGCGAGGACACTCCGACGACGTGCACGTCGTTGTCGGCGGCCTGCCGGGCGACTTCCTCCGGGGTGGAGAACAGCGAGCCGACGTCGACGTCGAACCCGATGTCGGCGAACGCCGTCGCGATCACCTTCTGGCCGCGGTCGTGTCCGTCCTGGCCCATCTTGGCGATCAGGATGCGGGGGCGGCGGCCGTCGGCCTCGGCAAATTTCTCGACGAGTTCGGTGGCTTTGGCAATGTTGGGGGCTGTTCCCACCTCGTCACGGTAGACGCCGGCGATGGTGCGGATCTCAGCCTGGTGACGTCCGTAGACCTTCTCCAGGGCGTCGGAGATCTCCCCCACCGTCGCCTTGGCGCGGGCCGCATTGATCGCCAACGCCATCAGGTTGTTGCCCAGCCCGTCCGTACCGGCGGGACCCTGCGCGGCGGCCGCGCGGCTCAGCTCGGCCAGCGCCGCCTCGACGGCCTGCGCGTCCCGGTCGGCTCGCAGCTGGTCGAGTTTGGCCAACTGCTCCGCACGCACCCGGCTGTTCTCGACCTTGAGCACCTCGATCTCTTGGTCCTCGACCACCTGGTACTTGTTGACCCCGATCACCGGCTGCTGGCCGGAGTCGATGCGGGCCTGGGTACGGGCGGCCGCCTCCTCGATGCGCAGTTTCGGGATACCTTCACTGATCGCCTGCGCCATGCCGCCGTGCTCGGCGACCTCCTCGATGTGCGCACGGGCCTTCTGCGCCAGTTGGTGAGTGAGCCACTCCACGTAGTACGAACCCGCCCACGGGTCGATCGGCCGAATAGTGCCGGATTCCTGCTGCAGTACCAACTGGGTGTTGCGGGCGATGCGGGCGGAGAAATCGGTCGGCAGCGCCAGCGCCTCGTCGAGTGCGTTGGTGTGCAACGACTGGGTGTGGCCCTGGGTCGCGGCCATCGCCTCGATGCAGGTGCGGGCGACGTTGTTGAACACATCCTGGGCGGTCAGCGACCAGCCCGAGGTCTGCGAATGAGTACGCAGCGACAGCGATTTGGAGCTCTTCGGCTCGAAGTTGGCCACCAGCTCGCTCCACAGCAGCCGGCCGGCGCGCAGCTTGGCGACCTCCATGAAGAAGTTCATCCCGATGCCCCAGAAGAAGGAGAGACGGGGCGCGAACTTGTCGATGTCCAGGCCGGCATCCAGGCCCGCCTTGATGTACTCGACACCGTCGGCCAGGGTGTAGGCCAGCTCCAAATCCGCTGTGGCACCGGCCTCTTGGATGTGGTATCCGGAGATCGAGATGGAGTTGAACTTCGGCATCTTGGCGCTGGTGTAGGCGAAGATGTCGGAGATGATCCGCATCGACGGCTTGGGCGGATAGATGTAGGTGTTGCGGACCATGAACTCTTTGAGGATGTCGTTCTGGATGGTGCCGGCCAACTTCTCCGGGGGCACCCCCTGCTCCTCGGCCGCCACCACGTACAGCGCCAGGATCGGCAGCACGGCACCGTTCATCGTCATCGACACCGACACCGAGGACAGGTCGATGCCGTCGAAGAGCTGTCGCATGTCGAGTATGGAATCGATTGCCACACCAGCCATTCCGACATCGCCCTGCACACGGGGATGGTCGGAGTCGTAGCCGCGGTGGGTGGCCAGGTCGAAGGCCACCGACAAACCTTTCTGGCCGGCAGCCAGATTGCGGCGGTAGAAGGCGTTGGATTCCGCGGCGGTGGAGAACCCCGCGTACTGCCGGATGGTCCAGGGTTGGTTGACGTACATCGTCGGGTACGGCCCGCGCAGGAACGGCACCTCGCCCGGGAATGTGTTGAGCGGATAGCCTTCTTCGCCGGCCGCGGTCCGGTCTTCGGCGATGTACACCGGCTTGACGTCGATACCCTCGGGTGTCTGCCACTGCAGCTGGTCCGGGGTGTACCAGTGCGCTTTCGCCGCGGCGGCGATGTGCTCTTCGACCGCGTCCTCGGTGGGCTTCGGTAGAGCCTTCTCGCTGTCGAGCGGGACGTCGGCGAAGCTTCCGATGGAAGGAACTGTGGCCGTCACTGCTATGCCCCCAACCTGGTGAGCAGATTCGAAAGCGCTTCGACTGCATTAATTTTGGCGGTCAGGTACTCGTCGGGCCGGTGTTCGGCGTCGCCGACCGCCTTCTCCGGGCCGGCCAGGTACACCCGTTCGACGCCGGCATCCCGCGCGGCCCGCACCACGCCGGACACCTCGTCGGGGTAGCGCTTGTCGGTGCCGCAGATGACCGCCGCCTTCGGTGATCCCGCCGCCAGGGCGGCCTGCGCGACGGAGGCGGCGTCGACGGTGCCGGGGTTGATCGCCTCAATCCCGCCGGACGCCAACAGATTTGCGGCGAAGGTGGTGCGGATGTTGTGTTCGGCCAGCGGGCCCAGCGGCAGCAGCAACACTTGCGGCCGCTTGTCATGCTCGGCGAGATAGGCGTCCGAGCGGTCCCGCAGTGCCTCGAACTCGGCCGCATAACGAAGCACGTGACCGGCCCTGCCGAGCGAATCACCTTGTGGCAGTGGAGCTTCGCCGAGGTTCGGGAATTCGTTGACGCCGGTGATCGCGATGCGGCGATGCGCGATGTCATCGGCGCGCCGCGCGGCCAGCGAACCGATCTCGTCGGTCAGAAAGTCGTGGGCGTCGATGAGCCCACCGTGCGACTCGATGGACTGGAAATGTTCCCAGGCCCGCTCGGACAGCTGCTTGGTGAGGTCCTCGACGAACCACGACCCGCCGGCCGGGTCCAGCACCCGTCCGACATGCGACTCTTCCAGCAGCAGCAGCTGGGTGTTGCGGGCGATGCGGCGCGCGAAGCTGGTGGCCGTGCCCGGCCAGCCGCCGGGGATGGACACGTCGAACGCGTAGACCAGCACGGTGTCGGCGCCGCCCACACCGGCGCCAAAGGCCGCCAGCGTGCAGCGCAGCATGTTCACCCAGGGGTCCCGCTGGGTCATCATGGGCAACGACGTCTCGGCGTGCACGACGGCCGCGCCGCCGTCGGGATCGCCGGCCACCTCGGCGACCCGCGCCCACAGCCGGCGCACGGCGCGCATCTTGGCCAACGTCATGAACTGGTCGTCGTCGGCGGCGAGCCGGAAGCTGATCTGGCGCAGCGCCTGTTGCACCGGCAGCCCGGCCTCGGTGAGCGCACGCAGGTAGGCCACCGCTGCGGCGACCGTCGCGCCCAGTTCCCAGGCGGCGGTGGCGCCCAGGTTGTGGAAGGCGGGTCCGTCGACGGTGACGGCGCGCACGCCCCGGCTGTCGGCGGCACGTTTCGCGACGGCGACGACGTCGTCCAGCGTCGGCGCATTGCGCTCACTCAGCGTCGCGGTCAGCGGGTCGGCACCCAGATCTACCGACACCAGTCCCCGCTGGTCGTCTTCCACCTGATCAACCAGCGCCAACATGGCGTCTGCGGCCGCGGCGTAGTCAGCTCCGGCGTCGATGATGACCGGAGCCATGCTCAGGTAAACGCCTTCGAGCAGCGCCGCCAGCTGGTCGGGCGCCACGCCGGACTCCCCCACCCGCAGCAGCAGCCCGCTGACGCCCTCGCCGAGCGCGGCCAGCAGCGCGCCGTTGGCCTCCCCTACGGACACCCCGGGCAACGGAAACGCCTCGGCGACCTTCCAGCCGGACTTGACGTCGCGCGACGGGTCACCCCCGCGCACGAACGGCCACTGTCCCGGCAGGGGCGGTTCGGGCAGCTCGTCGAATGCGGTGTACAGCGGCCGGATGACAAACCCGTCATAGGTCGGGGTGTCCAGGCGTTGCTCAGGGTGGTCGCCCAGCTCGGCGGGATCGATCCGGGCGCTCTTGGCCAATACACCGGCAACCGCACTGCGCCAGCGCCCGCGAACCTGTTCTAGGTCGGCGAGTTCGGGTACGTCAATGGACACCGATTTGCTCCTGTTTCCGCAGCAATAGGCAGTCTTGCTTCGGCTCACTTCCGGCTTGTCGCTTAGCTAACAAGGCTAATTGATCGGCACCAAAATCTAGGAATCGAGGTGCCACCGAGCGGAACCCCACCGCGACGAATCGCCAGCCCCGGGAAACTCGATATTCATTTTCGCCCCGTACCCTTGAAAGCCGTGACGACCGCCGCGATCAGCAAAACCACCGATACGGTGCGCGGCATCGCCATGGCTCTGGTCACGGCCGCGCGCCAGGCGTCGGTGCCGCGGCTGATCGCAACCGTGGTGGGAATCACAGTCCTGGTGGCGGTGGCGCTGCTCGTTCCGCTGCCCACGGCCATAGAAATGCGCGACTGGGCCCGATCCCTCGGGCCGTGGTTCCCGCTGGTGTTCTGGCTGGTGCACACCGTCGTCACCGTGCCGCCCTTTCCCCGCACCGCGTTTACGCTGGCAGCCGGCCTGCTGTTCGGACCGGTGATCGGCGTGATCATCGCGGTGACCGCCAGCACCGCCAGCGCGGTTCTGGCGACACTGCTGGTCCGCGCGACCGGCTGGCGGCTGAACCGCCTGGTGCGCAGTCGCACGATCGGCCGGCTCGATCAGCGATTGCGCGAGCGGGGTTGGCTGGCCATTCTGTCGCTACGGTTCATTCCTGTCGTGCCGTTCTCGGCGATCAACTACGCCGCCGGCGCCTCGGCCGTGCGGGTGATGCCCTACATGTGGTCAACGGTGGCCGGTCTGCTGCCCGGAACCGCGGCCGTGGTGATCCTTGGCAACGCGTTCGCCGGCGACGCCAACCCGTTGATGGTCCTGGTCTCGGTGTGCACTGGAGCGCTCGGGTTGTGCGGACTCGGTTACGAGATCCACAAGTACCGGCAGCACCACCGGCATCCGGCGGAGCCGGTGTCTGCCTCCGAGCCGGAGCACGAACCGGTGGTGACGCCCTGACGGCTGGGCTGGCCGCGCAGGGTCGTTTCTGATGTCACAGGCGCAGTTCCTGCGCACGCTCGCGCTGCTCGCCGGCGCGTTGGTGTCGCTGGTGGTGGCGTCCTGGCCCTTGCTGGCGCGCGGACAGTCTCGCGCCTACAGCTGGCGATTGTCGTTTGTCGCGCTGCTGAGCGCGGCAGCGTTTGTGGCCGCCATCTTCATGCCCGGAGTCAGGAAACCCACCGCGCAGCCCTTCGTCGACCTGCCGCCGTTACCCACGATCGGTCCCGGGACCGCCGTCGCTGTCACCTTCGCCGATGGCACCGGCGGAATGGCCTGTACCGCAGGGTTTCTGGTGCGCAGCACCAGCGGCGAAACCGGAGTGCTCACCGCCGGTCACTGCAACAAGCCGGGCGAAGCCAGCCGGGTGAGCATGAATGCCGGCGGCGGTCCGTACCAGAGCGTGGGGACGTTCACCCAGACCGTCAGCGAGGGTACCCGCGGCGAGGCCCACGACATGGGTCTGATCACGCTCGACTCCGACACCATCCCCCGGACCGCGTCCATCGCGGGGGCGATGCCGGTCGCCCGGGTGGCTGGTGAGGTGCAGGTCGGTGAGCAGCTGTGCAAGTTCGGGATGAAGACGGGCCGGGTCGAGTGCGGTCAGGTCACCGAAGTCACCGAGAGCAAGGTGGTTTTCCTGGCGGCCAGCCAGTGCGGCGACTCGGGCGGGCCCGTCTACCTCATTCAACCGGACGGCGCGGCGGCGGTGGGGATACACATCCGCGGCGGGCGGGCCAACGATCCGAATCCCGGATGTTCGCGTCCGGCAACGTTTTCCGTCGCCGAACTGGTGCGGCCGTGGCTGGATCAATGGGGCCTGACGGTGTTGACGGGCTGACGCGGCCCTCTTCCCTGACGGCGAAATTGCCATCACGGTTGTGTTTTTGGCCTGATGCACAGCCGTCACTGAAATCTCGGCGTGGACCCGGGCTGACGTCAGCCCAGCGGCAGACTCAACTGGAACTGCGCGCCGCCGTCGTGCGGCAGACACACCAGGTCGCCACCGTGCGCACGGGCCAGCGCGCGTGCAATCGGGAGTCCCAGCCCGGCCCCGCCGTGATCGCGGGCGCGCCCCGCATCCAGGCGCACCAGCCGCTCGAAGATGCGGTAACGCTCGTCGTCGGGGACGCCCGGGCCGGTGTCGGTGACGGTCACCTGCGCCGCCGCAGTGTCCGCGGTGACCTCGATGGTGATGGCGCCGTCGGCGGGGGTGTGCCGGCGGGCGTTGTCCAGCAGGTTGGACAGGATCTGTGCGACGCGGGTCGGGTCGGCCTGGACGGTCAGCGTTTCCAGGCCGGTCCGCTCGATGGACAGCTGTGGCGCCAGCATCGCGGCCCGCTGCGCCTCGGCGTCCGCGATGGCGGCCAGATCCGTGTCATGGACGTCCAACGGCAGGCCCGCGTCGATGCGGCTCAGGTCCAGCATGTCGGCGACGAGTCGTCCGGCCCGCCGGGCATCGGACTGCAGCAGGCTGGCCCGCCGGTATTGCGCACTGGCCGTCGCATCGCTTTCGTGGGCGGCGAGCTGCTCTGCGGCCGCTTGCATGCCCGCGATCGGGGTGCGCAGCTCGTGTGCCGCGTCGACCAGAAACTGACGGGTCGCGGCTTCGGCCCGCTGTGCGGTTTCGGCGGCCTGCTGCGCCCGTAGCTCCGAATCCTCGAGGGCGTCCAGCATCGCGTCGAAAGCGTCTGCGGCGCGGCCTAATTCGGTGTCGGCCCGGGACGGATGCAGCCGTCGGCCACGATCACCGGTGGCGATGTCCTTGGCCAGGGTGGTCAGCCGGTCCAGTGGCCTTAGCGCCGCCTTGCTGACGGCGATCAGCAGCAGCGCCGCTATGACCAGCGTCGCCAATCCGGCCCCGAACATCAGTTGCCGCAGCTGTCGGGTCACCTGGGTTGTCTGGGTGGTGTCCGCGACCAGGATCAGCCGGGCGCCGTCGGGCAACGGGTGCACCACCACCGTGGCCGTGCCGTCGGGCGGGGGCCCGGGCGGTGGTGGCGGAGGCATGAGTGGCGGGCCCGGATTCGGCCCCGTGGGAGGCATCGGCATCGGGCCGGGTGGAGGCGGTAGGCCCGGCGGCGGCATCACCGAACCGGCTTTGATGTCGGGGCTGATGCCCGGGTCGCCATACTTGGCGCCGTCGGCCAGCACCACCAGCGCCCGGACGCTGCCACCGTTGAGCTGCGCGGCCAGCAGATCGGGCGGCGTGTTGGCGGCGACCAGCGCGTCGGCCCGTGACGTGGCGGCGAGCAGGCGGTCGTGCAGATTCCGTCGGGCCTGCATCCCCAGGGTGACGTCGATGGTCACGCCGAGCACCGCCAGCAGAACGGCGAGCAGTGCCACCACCAGCAGCACCACCCGGCGCTGCAGGGACGGGGTGGCGGTAGTGGGGTCGTTGGTCATGATCGCCGCGGCTGTAGGCGGTATCCGATGCCGCGGACGGTCTGCAGAATCCGGGGCCCATGGGTTTCGAGCTTGCGCCGCAGGCTACTGACGTGTACCTGTACCAGGTTGGCGTCGTAGGCGTCGTAACCCCAGACCGCGTTCAGGATCTGGTTGGCACTGACGATCCGGCCGCGCTGCTCGACCAAAAACTCCAGCAACCGCAACTCGGTGGCGGTCAGGTCCAGCGGGTGTCCGTCGCGTGCCGCCACCCCGGCGTCGGCGTCGAGAATCACATCGCCGAACTGCACCACCTTGGGCAGTCGACCCCGTCGCCGCAGCACCGCGCCCACCCGTGACACCAACTCAGCAAGTTCGAAGGGTTTGACCACGTAGTCGTCGGCGCCGCCGTCGAGGCCACGCAACCGGTCCGGCAGCCCGTCGCGGGCGGTGATCAACACGATTCCGACGTCGCCGTACTCGCGGACCACGTCGATGAGTTCGAACCCGTCCCGGCCCGGCAGCATGACGTCTAGCACCACCAGATCGGGCCGCAGACCTGCCAGCGTCTCTTCCAATCCTGTTCCGTCACAACGGGTGTCGGTGTGATACCCGGCATCGGCCAATGCTTCGCCGACCATCTCGCGGATGGTTTCGGAATCCTCGACCACCAGCACGCGCGGAGTGCCGACGCTGAACTGGTCCGCCGCCGCCCGGCTGTCCGTCATGCCCCCATTCTTAGTCGTGACCTCGACATCCCCGCGAATTTCGGGCCGCATTTCCCGTTGACGGCGCACAATCCACCTATGACTTCGGACCCCACCAACACCACAGCACCCTCCCGGAGGTATTCCACCGGCGCGCTAGTAGGGGCCGGGATCGCCGGCGTCGCACTCGGCGCGGCAGCCGCGTTCACGGTGACCGGGCTGGTGTTCACGGTCCGCGTCGAACTACCCCCGCCGCCCTATCCGCAGTTCTCGTCTGCTGTGCCAACCCCGCCGCCGACCCCGCCAACGGCAGGGTCCAGCGTCGCCCCGACATCGGCGCCGGGCAGTCTGCTGCCCAGCCGGCCGCCACTGCCCGGACCACCCGGGCCGCCCTGATTTCTTCAGATCCACTTCAAGTTCGGCTTCTACCGTCGCGAGTACCAATCATCCAACGACGTGAGGAGTCGCATGACCTCCGACGACACTACGACGACTGACCCGTCAGCCGCCGTCCCCGCCGCGGCCGCGGCACCGGCCGCGCCCGTTGCACCGGTTGCGCCGGTAGTGGCAGAGAAGCGCCGCTTTTCCACCCGCGTGGTACTCGGCGCCGGGCTTCTCGGCGGGCTTTTCGGTGCCTTCTTCACCGCGGGTGCCGCGTTTCTGATCATGGCGTTCGGCTTCGGGCCTCCGCCGCCGCCGGGACCGGGCTTCGGTCCGGTCGGCTCGTCCCATTTCGGTTTCCCGCCACCGGGTGGGCCGGGCGGACCGGGCGGTGCCGGTGGTCCGATGGCCGGGCCAAAAGGCCCGTTGGGCATGGCTCCGCCGCTCGGGCCGGGCGGCCCCGGCATGCGGCCGCCCTTCCCCGGCGGCCCGCCGCCGATGATGGGACCGGGCGGCCCGGGTGGGCAACAGCCGCCCGGACCGGGTCAGGTGCCGGCACCCCCGTCGGCCAGCCCGAGCCCGTCCCCGGCTGCGCCGCGGTAAGCCCCTAGTCGCGCGCGAGGGTGCGCAGAATGCCACGTCCAACGGCGTGTCGCCGTACATCTGCGCACCCTCGCCACGGGGGCTGAGCCCCCGGCCTTCCCTTCCGCCGCGAGCGCGCGTGGCACCCTCGATAAGAGGGGAGGTACCAATGCCATCTCACGCGTTTGCCCGGACCGGGGCACGACTGTTGCGCTCCCGCCGCCTGGTTCGCGCACCGATCTGGATCTACCGGGCACGAGCCGGAGCGCTCTTCGGATCCCGGACACTGATGCTCGAGCACATCGGTCGCAAGTCAGGCCGGCCCCGCTACGTGGTGTTGGAAGTGGTCGACCATCCCGCACCCGGCAGCTACGTCGTCCCGTCCGGATTCGGCCGAAAAGCCCAGTGGTTCCGCAACATTGAGGCGAATCCTCGGGTACGGGTCTACGTCGGCAGCCACGCGCCGGCACCGGCTGCCGCGCGGATCCTCAGCCAGCAGGAGGTCGACCGGGTGTTGACGGCTTACCGGGACCGCCACCCGCGAGCGTGGGAGAAGTTCAGGCACGTGCTCGAGGAAACGCTCGGCGCGCCCATCACCGACGCCGGCGCACCTTTGCCGATGGTCGAGCTGCGGCTGGACTAATTGTCCTGGGGCCCCTTTGCGGTCATCGCCGCGAACAATGCGAGGAACACCACCGCCGGGAGCGCATTGCTCACCTTGTCCCGCACCCGCACGTGAGCACCGACGGCCAGCACGAAATAGACGGTGAGCATCGCCGTGGTCAGCCTGGCCAGGCCCGGGAACCGGGTGACCGACGCCAGCCCCACCGCGGCAGCGGCTTTGACCACCGGTAGGACGGGTCGGACGTTCTCCGGAACTTCGACGGTGTCCAGCACCTTCTTGATCGGGGGCACCTGGACGGCGCACGCTACCGCGTCGACGGCATGAAAAGTTGCCAGCGCCGCATAGGTTTTCGGGGAAGTCAGAGTGCTCATCCAGCAATCCTATTGACGCAGCTCCGGGGGCGCCCCCAGCGGGCGGTCCACCGGCTTGTTGGCTATCGCCTCCGCCTTCGCCACCGCCTGCGCGACCGTCGGGTCGGTTTCGGTGGAGAACCAGTCCGCGACCTCGGCGTCGTCGGCGTCGGCGGCATGTCTGGGCTGCTCGTCAACCGGGGACGGCTCGAACCGGAACACCCCGTCCTCACCGGGCTTGCCGAGCAGGCGGGTGAAGCCCTGCAGCGCCGCGTTGAAATCACTGGGCACCACCCACACCTTGTTGGCGTCCCCGCGTGCCATCTCCGGCAGCGTCTGCAGGTACTGGTAGGCCAACATCTCGGGCGTGGGCCGGCCGGCTTTGATCGCGGCGAACGTCTTCTCGATGGCCTTGGCCTGACCCTGGGCCCGCAGATACGCTGCGGCCCGCTCGCCCTGAGCGCGCAGCACCCTGGACTGGCGATCGGCTTCAGCGGACAGGATCGCCGCCTGCTTGGCGCCCTCAGCGGCCAGGATCTGGGACGCTTTCTGCCCCTCCGCCTGCATGATCGCCGCCTGTCGGGTGCCCTCGGCCGTGAGGATCATGGCGCGCTTTTCCCGGTCGGCCTTCATCTGCTTCTCCATGGAAGCCTGGATCGACGGCGGCGGGTCGATGCTGCGCAACTCCACCCGCGCCACCCGCAGACCCCACCGGCCGGTCGCCTCGTCGAGCACGCCGCGCAGCTGCGCGTTGATCTGGTCGCGGGAAGTCAGGGTCTGCTCGAGGGTCATGCCGCCGACCACGTTGCGCAGCGTCGTGGTGGTCAACTGCTCGACACCGACGATGTAGTTGCTGATCTCGTAGACCGCCGCCTGCGGCACGGTGACCTGGAAGTAGACGACGGTGTCGATGTTGAGGGTCAGGTTGTCTTCGGTGATGACCGGCTGCGGCGGGAAGGACACAACGCGCTCACGCAGGTCCACCCGGGCGCGGACGCGGTCGATGAACGGCACCAGCAGGGTCAGCTGACCGCTGACAGTGCGGCTGTAACGACCCAGTCGTTCGATGACCGCGGCCTCGGCCTGCGGAATCAACGCGACCGACTTGGCCACCACGATGATCGCGAAGATCACCAAGACGGCCAGCAAAACCAAACCAGCTACCGCACCTTCCACCGGGATTCCCTTTCTCGAAAGCCCTACATACTTTGAAACACCACCGCGGTGGCCCCGTCGATCTTGACGACGGTCACCGACTGACCGGGTTCGTAGACGTCACCCTCGTTGAGCGGGCGCGCCGTCCATATCTGACCGTCCAGCTTCACTTGGCCTTCGTCGCGAGCCACTCGGTCCAGCACTATCGCGCTCTTGCCCTCGAGAGCCTTGATGCCGATGGCCGGAGCCTTTGCGGGCAGCAGCCGCCGCCGCAAGGTGGGGCGCACCACCGAAAGCAGCAGCACGGACACAATGAGAAATACCAGTCCGTCGGCCCACACCGGCCAGTCGGTCAACCAGCTGGCACCCGCTGCGGCCAGCGCGCCGCCGCCCAGCATCAGCAGGAACATGTCTCCGGTGAGCGCCTCGGCGCCGGCGAGCAGCAGTGCTGCGATCAACCAGATCAGCGCGGCGGGCATGGGCACAGAATACGCGTGATCCACCTCCATGGCGGCGAACTACTACACTGCGAGATCATGTGGTGCCCGAGTGTTTCGCTGTCCATGTGGGCCAACGCCTGGCTCGCCGGCAAGGCCGCGCCCGACGACGTCCTGGACGCGTTATCACTTTGGGCGCCAAGGCAATCGGTAGCCGCGTATGATGCGGTCGCCGCGGGCCACACCGGTCTGCCGTGGCCCGATGTGAACGACGCCGGTACGGTTTGTCTGCTGCAGACGCTGCGTGGCGCGGTTGGCCGCTCGACGGCCTCCCTGCGCGGCACCATCAACGTAGTCCTGCCGGTACCCGGCGACGTGCGTGGACTGTTTGCCGGGACACAGTTCGCGACCGATGCGCTGGCCGCCGGTGAAGCCGTGATCATCAGCCATCCGACCGACCCGAGCACCGCAATCGGCCTGGTACCGGATTTCACGTATAGCGACATCGAGGACAGCGACGAGTCCGGTGAGCCCGAATTATGTGCGCTCACATGGATGGTGTATTCACTGCCCGGCCCTCCGGCCTTCGACTACCACGATCTCGGCGGCGCCGAATACGAGCTGCGGTCCGCGGTGCGGTCGGCCGCCGACGCCCTGAGCGTGATGGGACTGGGATCATCCAGCGGCGTGGACAATCCGCGCGGCCTGGTCGAGCAGTTACTGGAATCGCAACGCCAGCACCGGGTTCCCGACCATGCGCCGACCCGTGCGCTACGCGTGCTGGAGAACGCGGCACATGTCGACGCGATCATCGCCGTCAGCGCCGGACTCAGCCGGCTGCCCGACCGCATGACCGCCGCACCGGAACTGGTTGGCACCCAATCGTCGTCAGAAGGTCAGATCGCGACGGATGCGTTGCGGCCGCTGACCGCCGTGGTGCGGTCGGCCCGCATGGCGGCCGTCGACGCAATCCTGCATTCGGCCTGGACGGACTAGCCGGCCGCGCAATGCGGTGGACGGCACGGAGCCCCGTCGACGCTGCCCAGGCACCCCGGTACCGGACCGGGCCCGGCCATCCGCGCCGGCTCACGACCGTCGCGGAGTTCGTCGATCAAATCGATTGCCAGCCGGGCGAATCGAGGGTCGGCGTTGGGTGTGCCGGCGCGGGCGAGCGCGATGCCCAGTTCGTCAGCCTGCAGCCGCAACTCATGGTCCAGATCCCAGACCACCTCGATGTGGTCGGCGACAAAGCCGATGGGACAGACGATGACGGCTTCGGTGCCGGCGCCGGCCAGAGCCGAAAGATGATCGCCGACATCGGGCTCCAGCCAGGGCACCTGCGGCGGGCCCGAGCGTGACTGCCACACCAGATCGTGTTCGGCGTAGCCGGCGGCGGTAGCGACAAGCCTTGCGGCATAGGCGACTTGGCGGCTGTAGAGATTCGGCCCACAGCGCTGATCGGCGCCGATGGGTATCGAATGGGCGGTGAAGACCAGGCGCGCGTCCGGCGGCACCGTCGTGGCGGCCGCGGTGACCGCCTCGGCGAACATCTCGATGAAGAGCGGGTGATCGAAATAGGTGCGCAGCTTGACCAGCTCCGGCGCCCCGGAACCTGCCGCCGCCCGGGCCCGGGCGATGTCCTCAACGTACTGAGTGCAGCTGGAATAGCCGCTCCACGCCGATGTGGTGAAGGTGGCTGCGCGACGGATACCGTTGTCGCGCATGGCCGCAACGGTGTCCTCAACGAACGGCGCCCAGTTCCGGTTGCCGAAGTACACCGGCAGTTCCTGCTGCTGCTGCAACTCGGCTATCAGCGCGCGGTTGATCCCGTTGATCGGTGACACACCGCCGAAATGCAGGTAGTGCTCGGCGACGTCATCGAGCCGTTCCGGCGGCACGTTCCTGCCGCGAGTGACGTTCTCCAGGAACGGCCGGACCTGTTCAGGCCCTTCCGGCCCGCCGAACGACAGCAGCAGGACCGCATCGAATTCCATTGTGCGTCAGAGCAATTGGGTGTGGGCGCCGCCGTCGGCGTAGATGATGTCACCGGTGGTCGCCGGCAGCCATTCGGACAACAGCGCGCAGACCGTCTTGGCGACCGGCGTGGGGTCCTTCATGTTCCAGCCGATCGGCGCGCGCTGGTCCCAGCCCTCTTCGAGCAACTGGATCTGGGCACCGGCCTCGTCACCCAGCGCGCCGCCGACGATCGCGGCCATCGCCAGCGTCCGGATCGGCCCTGCCGCAACGAGGTTGGAGCGCACCCCGTACTTGCCGGCCTCACGGGCGACGAACCGGTTCACCGACTCCAGCGCGCTCTTGGCGACCGTCATCCAGTTATAGGCCGGCATCGCGCGGGTCGGGTCGAAGTCCATGCCGACGATGCCGCCACCGGGATTCATGATCGGCAGCAACGCTTTTGCCAACGAGGCGTATGAGTACGCCGAGATGTGGATGCCCTTGGACACGTCCTCGTAGGGCGCGTCGAAGAACGGGTTGATGCCCATCCCACTCTGCGGCATGAAGCCGATCGAGTGCACGACGCCGTCGAGCTTGTTGCCCTCCCCGATGACCTCGGTCACCCGGCCGGCCAGGCTGTCCAGGTGCTCCTGGTTCTGCACGTCGAGCTCGATCAGCGGGGCCTTCTCCGGAAGCCGGTCCACGATCCGCTGGATCAGCCGCAGCCGGTCGAATCCCGTCAGCACCAGCGAAGCGCCCTGCTCCTGAGCGACTTTGGCGATGTGGAACGCGATCGATGAGTCGGTGATGATCCCGGACACCAGGATCCGTTTGCCTTCGAGCAGTCCTGCCATTGTTTCGTCCCCTCTTGCTCTTAGTGGCCTTGCTCTTAGTGGCCCATGCCCATGCCGCCGTCAACCGGAATGACCGCACCCGAGATGTAACTCGCGTCCTCCGACGCCAGGAAGCTCACCACGCCGGCGACCTCGGCGGCGGTGCCGACCCGCTTGGCCGGGATGAATTGCAGCGCCCCCTCCTGGATCCGTTCGTCCAGCGCTCGGGTCATATCGGTGTCGATGTACCCCGGGGCGACCACGTTCGCGGTCACGTTCACTTTGGACAGCTCCCGCGCGATCGAGCGGGCCATGCCGATCACACCGGCCTTGGAGGCGGCGTAATTGGCCTGGTTGCCGATACCCCAGCTGCCGGAGACCGAACCGATGTAGATCAGCCGGCCGAACTTCTTACGCTGCATGCTGCGCGCGGCTCGTTGGGTAACCCGGAACGCCCCGGTGAGGTTGGCGTCGATGACCTTCTCGAACCGCTCTTCGGTCATCCGGATGAGAAACGCGTCCGCGGAGAGGCCGGCGTTGGACACCAGCACCTCAACCGGACCCTGATGCTCCTCGATCTCTTTGAAGGCGCGGTCGACGGCGTCGTTGTCGGTGACGTCACACTCGACGGCGAACAGCCCCTCCGGCGCCCCGGATCCGCGGTGGGTGACGGCAACCTTGTGGCCGTCGGCGGCCAGTCGCTGTGCGATCGCCAGCCCGATGCCCCGGTTCCCGCCGGTGACCAGCACCGATCGGGATACGAATGGGGGTTTGCCGCCCTCGGTGGCGGCCTCGCTCGTGGTCTCGGTGGCCGTGTCAGTCACCCCGACAACCTAGCGCCTTGACGCGTTGCGGCCGAAATTGGGGCTTTCTGGCGGCGGGCGCGCGAGAGGAACCAGGCAGCTGTCGTGGGCGCGGTTTCCACAGCCAGGTTCCACTCGCGCAGGTGCAGCGCATAGATGTCGGGGTGCCTCAGCACACTGCGGTCATGACCGATCCGTTTCTCGGCAGCGAAGCCCTCGCGGCGGGAACACTGACGCCCTACCAATTGCGCAGCCAGCACGTCGCAGTACACAAGGATGTCTACGTCCCGCGCGACCAGGAGTTGACCGCACGGGTGAGGGCGAAGGCGCTGTGGTTACGCTCGCGCCGGCGTGGTGTGCTGGCGGGTTATTCGGCTTCGGCCCTGCACGGTGCCAAGTGGATTGGCGCCGATATGCCGGCCGCAATCATCGATACCAACCACCGCCGCACGCCGGGAGTGCAGGTATGGAAGGACCGTTTGGTGCCCGACGAGATTGCGGTCATCGACGGAATGCGCGTGACGACGCCAGCCCGGACAGCCCTGGACCTGGCCAGTCGTTACCCGCTGGACTCTGCCGTCGCAGCGGTCGACGCGCTGATGCAGGCAACCTCTGTGAAACTGCCCGACATCGAAGTGATCGCCGATCGCCATCGGGGCCGCCGGGGCATCAAAGCCGCCCGGGCGGTGCTGGACCTGGTTGACGGCGGCGCGCAGTCCCCGAAAGAAACTTGGCTGCGATTGCTGCTTATCCGTGCCGGCTTCCCTCGTCCTCAGACGCAGATCGCCGTGCGCAACCAATGGGGTTGGACTGAAGCCTATTTGGACATGGGGTGGGAAGACATCAGGGTCGCGGCCGAGTACGACGGCGATCACCATCTGAGTAATCGCTACCACGTCAAGAAGGACATCCGACGGCACGAGAAGATGACGCACGGCTACGGGTGGATCGTGGTCCGAGTCGTTGCGGGAGATCATCCCGCGGACATAACCCACCGCGTCAGGGAAGCGCGCGCCTCGCGGGGCGCCTGATCGTTCCCGTGAAGCCGCCGCGAGGGGAACCTCACCGCCAAATTTCCGCCCGGGAATCGCAACCAGGTTCCCCTCGCGGCTCCTTCGCAGGTTCCCCTCGCGGCTCCTTCGCAGGTTCCGGACAGCATCGAGATCGCCGCCTCCAGTTCCGCGCCGTCGAAGGCGTCCTGCAGGATGCCGCGGATGGTGCGCTGACCATCGGTGTTGATCTTGTTGCGGACCTCTCTCATCATGTCGTCCGTCGCCCACTGCGCCATGGCGGAGAGCACCTGATCGAGCCGATGGTCGAGCACGGCCTGGCGGAACGTGGTGAGTTCGCCGATCAGATCGGTGCGGAGATCGCCGGTGGGTTGGTGGTGCTCCACCTCGCCGAGGGCCTCCAGTGCGATGGCGGCGAGGTCAAATCTGCTCGGCCAATGCTTGTACAGCGTGGTCTTCGAGTAGCCGGCCCGCTCGGCGACGTGAGCGTGCGTCAGCGCGTCAGATCCCTCCCGCACCAGCACGTCGAAGGCGGTGCGCGCGACGTCGGCGCGGGTTCGGATGACCCGGGCGTCCTCGCCCGCGTCACCGACCTGCGCGCCGCGGCCAGGTGTCATCGAAGCGCGTCCTTCCGGCTACCAATTTCGGGATAGATCCTGACGAAATTAGCTGATGAACATCACAGCCAGAAGCGTATTGCTCATTCATTAATGAACTAGTAGTACATTAATGGAAGATCCGTACTGCAATGCTGCCGAGTCAGAAGGTTCGCCGATGAGTCCGAAAATCGATGCCGGCGCGGTGCTGGCCCGCCAGGCTGACGAGATCGACACCCGCTACCACCCGTCCGCGGGCCTGCGGCGCCAGCTGAACAAGGTCTTCCCGACGCACTGGTCGTTTCTGCTCGGCGAGATCGCGCTGTACAGCTTCATCGTGCTGCTGCTGACCGGCGTGTACCTGACGCTGTTCTTCGACCCGTCGATGAGCGAGGTCACCTACAACGGCGTCTATCAGCCGCTGCGGGGAGTCGAGATGTCGCGGGCCTACGAGACGGCGCTGAACATTTCCTTCGAGGTGCGGGGCGGGCTGTTCGTGCGCCAGGTCCACCACTGGGCCGCATTGATGTTCGCCGCCTCGATCATGGTGCACATGGCGCGCATCTTCTTCACCGGCGCGTTCCGCCGGCCTCGGGAGGCCAACTGGGTGGTCGGGTCGCTGCTGCTGATTCTGGCCATGTTCGAGGGATTCTTCGGCTACTCACTGCCCGACGACCTGCTCTCTGGCACCGGTCTGCGGGCCGCATTGTCGTCAATCACGTTGGGAATCCCGGTGATCGGCACCTGGCTGCACTGGGGATTGTTCGGCGGGGACTTCCCCGGCAACATCCTGATCCCGCGGCTGTACGCCATCCACATCCTGGTTTTCCCCGGCATCATGCTGGCGCTGATCGGTGTGCACCTGGCACTGGTGTGGTTCCAGAAGCACACCCAGTTTCCCGGACCCCGCCGCACCGAGCACAACGTCGTCGGCGTGCGGGTGATGCCGGTGTTCGCCATCAAATCCGGTGCCTTCTTCGCCGCCATCGTCGGCGTCCTGGGCCTGATGGGCGGGCTGCTGCAGATCAACCCGATCTGGAACCTGGGTCCCTACAAGCCTTCTCAGGTCGCGGCGGGCTCACAGCCGGACTTCTACATGATGTGGACCGACGGCCTGGTACGACTGTGGCCGGCCTGGGAGATCTACATCGGGCACTACACCGTTCCGGCCGCCGTCGCCGTCGCAGTCCTGATGGGGGTCATGCTCGGCGGCCTCGTCGTCTATCCATTTCTGGAGAAGCGCTTCACCGGTGACAACGCGCATCACAACCTGTTACAGCGCCCCCGCGACGTCCCGGTGCGCACCTCGATCGGCGCCATGGCCATTGCGTTCTACATCGTGCTGACCTTCTCGTCGTTCAACGACATCATCGCCTACCAGTTCCACATCTCGTTGAATGCGACGACGTGGATCGGCCGGATCGGGATGGTGGTGCTGCCGCCGTTCGTCTACTTCATCGCCTACCGCTGGTGCATCAGCCTGCAGCGCAGCGACCGCGCGGTGCTCGAACACGGCGTCGAAACGGGCATCATCAGACGCCTGCCGCACGGCGCCTACGTCGAAATACACCAACCGCTGGGTGGGGTCGACGAGGCCGGGCATCCGATCGCGCTGGAGTACCAGGGCACGGCGGTTCCCAAGCGGATGAACAAGCTCGGTCTGGGCGGGCGCCCCGGCCAGGGCAGCTTCCTGTTCGCTGACTCGCCGGCCGAAGCGGCGGCACTGCTGGAAGCGACCCACGCCAGCGAGCAGCGCGCCCTGGTCGCCCTTCGTGAACCAAGCGCCAACGGGCACAAGGAGATTGGGCCCGCCGACTAGAGTCAGGTCGACCAGAACAGTAGTCCGCGACCACCGGAGCTGAACGCAGACCCGTCGGCCCGTAGAGTGCGATCTTTTCCGAAAACCTCGGTGTTCGGTAGCGCTAGGTCGGCAGGCGACGGTTGATCAGCAGCGCCGCCAAACCGGCGATGGCCAGCACCAACGCACCCAGCCGAAGCCAGCCCACGCTCGCGTCACCCTTGATGGTCTCGTAGCCGATCTGCTGCTGCAGCGAGGCGTAGACGGCCTTCAACTCCGCCAGCGTGGCGGCGTTGTAGGCGTTGCCGCCGGACAGTTGCGCGACCTTCTTCAAGGTCTCGTCGTCGACGGGCACCGGTTGCCGCTGATCGTTGATCTCGACGAACCCGTACGGGGTACCGAACGAGATGGTCGAGATCGGCACGCCCTGGTCCTTGGCGGTACGCGCGGCGGTGAAGGCGCCCTTCGGGTTGTCCGGGTTGGTCGGCATCGTCTCCTTACCGTCGGAGAACAACACGATGCGCGCCGGCGGGGGCGTGTCGCCGCCGCCGATCACCGCGCCGACGGTGGCTATCGCCTGCAGGGCGGTGAAAATGCCCTCCCCCGTGGCGGTGCGGTCGGCGAACTGCAGCTTGTCGAGCGCGGCCTTGGTCGCGTCCCGGTTGGTGGTCGGCGACACCAGCACCGTCGCAGTGCCCGCGTAGGCGATCAGCCCCAGGTTGATCCCGGGGGTGAGCTCATCGGCGAACTGCTTGGCGGCCTCCTGCGCGGCCACCATCCGGTTGGGTTCGACGTCGGTGGCACGCATCGACTGCGACACGTCGATCACCAGCATCACCACGGCGCGGTTGCGCGGGATCCGCACATCGTTCGTCGGCCCCGCCATCGCGATGGTGAAGAGCACCAGCGACGCCGCCAGCAGAATCGCCGGAATATGCCGCCACTTCGAAGGGCGTTTAGGCGCAACGCTTTCCAGCAACTCCATGTTGGCGAAGCGCAGCATCCGCCGCTGCCGCGCCAGTTGTAGCACCACATACAGCGCTATCAGCCCGGCGACGACGAGCAGGAACAGGAAGAACCAGGAGTGTTCGAAGCCGGACAGCGACATCGGCCCCAGCAACGGCAACGTCATAACAAACCCGTCATGTTGTAGAAGTCCGTCACCGGCGTCCCGCCATTGCCCCACGCCGGCGGGAGGAGATGAAGCGGACGATGTCTTCAATCCAGTCACGGTCGGTGCGCAGGGTCATCACCGGCGCACCGCAGCCACGGATGGTGCGGGCCACGTCCTCGCGATGCTTTGCCGCAGCCCGAGCGAAATCCGTCTGCAGCTGCGCGTCGATGGTGAACTCGCGCACCGCCCCGGATTCGGCGTCCTGCAATACGACATCGCCGATGTCGGGCAGTTCGACGTCGCGGGGGTCGAGGACCTCGATGGCCAGCACTTCGTGCCGGGCGGCGATCGCCCGCAGTGGACGCATCCAGTTGATCGGGCCCAGGAAGTCGCTGATGATCACCGCCATTCCGCGGCGACGCTCAGGACGCCGCAGCGCGTCGATCGCCGCGGACAGGTCGCCGCGCACGCCGACGGGCGCCTTGGGGGTGGTCGCAATGGCGCGCAGCAACGTGTGCACATGCTCCCGGCCGGACCGGGCCGGGACCCGAATCATGTTCTCGCCGTTGGAGATCAGCGCACCAAGCCGGTTACCACCGCCGACGTTGAGGTAAGCGATGGCCGCCGCCGCCGCGACGGCGAGGTCCCGCTTCTCACAGACCGAAGTGCCGAAGTCCAGGCTGGCCGACATGTCGACCACGAGCCAGGTCTCCAACTCGCGGTCGGCGATCATCTGCCGCACGTGCGGATGGGTGGTACGCGCGGTCACCGCCCAGTCCATCCGGCGCACGTCGTCACCCGGCTGGTAGATCCGCGACTCCCCCGGCTCGCTGCCCGGCCCCGGGATCAGACCCAGGTGATCGCCGTGCAGGATGCCGTCCAGCTTGCGGTTGATGGTCAGCTCAAGAGTGCGCAGCGCCGCCGACAGCTTGGGGTCGTCGATGGTGCCGCGCAGCATCGACGGCGGATGCCGCACCTTTTTCGAGTCGGTCACCGACCGCCTGCCACAGCACCCTGCATGACCGGGCCGACCGAATGCCCTTGCTGCGGAACGGCATTCACCTGCGGCAAGGCGACCGTCTGCATGATGCGGTTGATGACGGTCTCCGCGGTGATCTCGTCGGCGAGCGCGTCGTAGGTGAGCACCAAGCGGTGCCGCAACACGTCCGGGATGACGTCGATGATGTCCTGCGGGATCACGTAGTCGCGCCCACGCACCAGGCCCAGCGCCCGGGCCGCGGCGATGATGCCCAGCGAGGCACGCGGCGAGGCGCCGAAGGCGATCCACGTCTTGACGTCGTTCATCCCCAGCTGCTCGGGGTGCCGGGTGGCGGTCACGATGCGGACCACGTAGTCGACCAGCGCGTGGTGGACGAAGCTGTTGGCCGCGACGTTCTGCAGGCGCAGCAGGTCGCCGGTGTCGAGGATCTGCTTGGGCTGCGGCGGGGTGACGCCCATCCGGTAGATGATCTCGCGCTCTTCTTCGGGCGTGGGGTAGCCGACGTTGATCTTGAACAGGAAGCGGTCGCGCTGCGCCTCGGGCAGCGGGTAGACACCCTCTTGCTCGATCGGGTTCTGCGTCGCCATCACGAGGAACGGGTTGGGCAACGGGAACCGTTTGCCACCGATGGACACCTGCCGCTCGGCCATGACCTCGAGCAACGCCGACTGCACCTTGGCGGGCGCACGGTTGATCTCGTCGGCGAGCAGGAAGTTGACCACCACCGGGCCGAGTTCGGTGTCGAACTCTTCCTTGCCCTGCCGGTAGATGCGGGTACCGACGATGTCGGTGGGCACCAGGTCGGGCGTGAACTGAATACGGGCGAACGTCCCGCCGACGACGCGCGCGAAGGTCTCGACCGCCAGGGTCTTGGCGACACCCGGAACACCTTCCAGCAGCACGTGCCCCTTGGCGAGCAGCCCGACCAGCATCCGCTCGACCAGCTGGTCCTGGCCCACGATGATCCGCTTGACCTCGAAGATGGCCCGCTCCAGGGTGTGAACCTCGGCGGCCAGCCCGTCAGCACCGCCCATCGGCGCCTCCTGGGTGGGTGGGCCCGAGTGAGCACCCTGGCCCGGGTAACCGCCACCTGCCGTTGTCATCAATAACCCTCCAGAGCTCATTCGGGACACGACTGCTGTCACGACCACTGTCGCGGGGCAGCGACGTGCCCGCGTTCAACTATTCCAGGCGACTGGAATTCCGTCGACGTCACCGGTTCGCTATTAGGCGACTCTCAGGGTCGCCCATCCGGCTCAGTACTCGATGATCCTAGTCAGATACGGCGTCATGCCGGGTTTGCGCACCGGGCTGATGGTGACTTTGCCCGCCAGGCTGGAGGCTTCCAGCATCTGACCGTTGCCGAGGTACATGGTGACGTGCTGGCCGCCGTTGGGGCCGTAGAAGATGAGGTCGCCGCGCCTTGCCTCGTTCTGCGGGATGTGTCGTCCGGCGGTGTACTGGTCGCCGGAGAAGCGCGGGATCAGCACACCGACGCCGGCGAAGGCGTAGCGCATCAGACCCGAGCAGTCGAAACCGTTGATGCCCGCGCCCGAGTCGACACCCTTGCTGGGGCCGTCCAGCGAGCCGCCTCCCCAGGAGTAAGGAACACCCATCTGCGACCCGGCCCGGCGAATGACGTGCTCGATCGCCTGCCGGCCATTAGCCCGCGGAATCCGGCTCGCACCGGTACTGCTGTCCGCGGCCGGAGCGGCGGAGCCGCCCAGGTTGATGCCCAGCCCGGACAGGAACTGCTGCCCCAGATTGAGCGTGGTCTGAGTGGCCTGCGCGGTTGCCTGCAGCGAGGCGTTGGCGACGGCCAACGGGTCGCCGGGAGCGCCCGCGCTGACCGCGGCCGGCAGGGTGGGATCCCACTCGCCCGGTTCGGCCAAGGCCGGGGCCGGGTTGGCCACAGCGATCAACAGCCCGGTCACCAGCGCGGTGATCCAGGCGAGGGAGAAGCGAAATCGCTTGTGACGCATGAAACCTCGTTAATACTCGATGTAGCGGATCACGAACGGCGTCATGCCGCTGGTGCGGACCGGCGCGGTGCGCACCTTCAAACCGATGTCGGGCGCCTCGAGCATCTGGCCGTTGCCGAGGTAGATCGTCACGTGTTGGCTGCCGCCGGGGCCGTAGAAGATGACGTCGCCACGGCGCATCTGGGCGGTCGGGATCTTGCGGCCCATGTTGTACTGCGAACCCGAATAGTGCGGCAGCTTGATCCCCACGCCGGCAAACGAGTAGAGCACCAGTCCCGAACAGTCGAAGCCGGTGATGCCGGCGCCCGAGTCGATTCCTTTGCTGGGACCCGCCGCGTTGCCACCGCCCCAGGAGTAGGGGACGCCGATCTGCGATATGCCGCGCCGGATGACGTACTCGGAGGCCTGCCGGCCGTAGACCCGCGGTATGCGGCCCGACGTCGCCGCCGCCGGCGCATTGGTGATGCCGGTGTCGTCAGGTTTGAGGATGCCGAGCTGCTGCAGGAAGTTGCGCCCCATCTGGGCGGTCACCTGCGCCGACGTCGCCGAATAGCCCAGCACCTGGTTCACCACGGCGATCGGGTCACCAGGGATGTTCGCGCTGGGCACCTGCGGCAGCGTGGGGTCCCAACCGTCCCAGCGACGCCCGCCACCGGGTCCGTCGGCCGAGTCCCACATGCCTGACGGCGGCGTGCCCTGCCCGCCGGCCGCGTGCCATGCGACCAGTTGCGCGGCCTGCAACTTGGCTTCGGCCTGCTCACGCTCGGCGGCGACGCGATTGACCTCGTCGCGCTGGTCGTCGAACTTGCGCCGGGTGTCACCGAGCGCCGCGACCGCCGCGTCCTGGCTGGACTTGGCGTCGGCGGCGGCCTTGTCGGCCTTCTGCTTGGCCTGGCGCGCTACGGATTCCTTATTAACCTGCTCGGTACGCGCCCGCTGCAGTCTGGCCATCACCGCCTGCGAACTGGTGGTCATGGTCTGGGCCGCCGACGCGGCGGCGATCATCTCTTCGGGGCTGCGAGCAGTCAGGAAGCCGTCCGACGGTCCGTTCATATAGGTGGCCGCGGCGAAGGAATTGAACCGCTGCTGGGCCGCGGCGATGGCCGCATTCGCGTCCTTCACCGATTGCTGGCTGGTCTCCAGCTCCCGCCCGGCGACCTCAGCCTGTTCCCGCGCCTCTTCGACGGCCACCAGCGCCTTGTTGACGCCCTCCTGCTCCATCTCGACGGCGTTGGCCAGGTCCTCCAGACGCTGGCTCGCCTTTGCGACGTTGGCGATCAGCACCGCCATCGAGTCAGCCGCCGGGTCCGCCCTGGCCATTCCGAGCTCGGGCGTGCCGAACAGCAGCGCGACGCTGAGCACAGTCGGCACGGCTGGCCGTACCAACCTGGCGGCGGTTCGCGAAGCAGAGCCCGGGCGTGTCCGTCTCATGCGACTTGGGTCTCCTATGGGCAAATCGGGTGTACGACGCGGGTTTTCAGAAAAGTGCGATAGGCATCACAAGCATCATTCGCACCGTACGTCACAGTTGCCGCTAAAGAAACGCAAGTCACAAATTGCACTCTGGAAGTGCGTTTACTGTGACCGAACAGTGACCTGAAGGGTTTGCCGCAGTCAGCGGCCACCGCGTCGTATCAACGCCGACGAATAGGTGAAGCCCTGGTTAAATGCCCTGGGAATCCTCGTCGGCGGGGGCTTCGGCTCTCGCGCTCGACGTTGCTGGCTGGCGGTTGCCCAGCTGCATCAGACGGGTACCCACCGCTGCGGCGAACACCCCGATCAGCAAAACAATCGTCAGCGCCGTCCAGGGAAACTCAGGCGTGTTGAGTTCGTTGAGAAAATTCTGCGCGGACTGCATCGGATTGCCGGTTTTCGAATGGTCCTCGCCGGCTTCGAGGGTGACCCGCGGGTAGTGGCTGCTGTAGCTGCCGACGTAGCTCGGGCTGAGTACCAGCACCGTGGAATCGGGGTAGTCGGCGCCGACCACGGTCGCGATGTCGCGCAACGGCGTGTCGTTGGGCGGGTTGTGATCGAGCAGCACGATCTTGAGGGTGATTCCGTCACCGCGCGCCTGACTCACCACTTCCTGCAGACCCGGTTCGACGTTCGGCGTGGCCGCGACGCCGTCCGCGGCAACCTGCGCCTTGATCGAGTTGATGTCGACGTCCTGCGGGATGTATTCGGGCAGGAACGGGATCGTCTGCGGCAAATAAGTCTGCGGCAAATAAGTCAAGGTCCTCGCTCCTCCCATGTTGCTAGGAGCACCGTACCGGCTGAGCTTCGCGCGACAGCGCCCCCCGGCACCGCGACACTGCAACCCGGCACACGACACGCCGGGAAGCGCGTGCATGGTTTCAGTTTCAATGAAGAGGGCAGCCGCCCTTTCGTCCGGAACCGCACTGGACAAGACTGGCAACTACGGGTGCCCCCGTTTTGCAGGACAAGCGTACTGTTAAAGTTGCACCGCAACCGTCGACACGGCCCGTCGGCGGCACAAACTGAATTTTCGGGAGTTGATGTGAGCAGCAAGAATTCGTTCGGAGCCCGCGACACACTCAAGGTCGGCGACAACAGCTATGAGATTTATCGCCTCGACGCCGTTGAGGGCACCAAGAAACTCCCCTACAGCCTCAAAGTCCTCGCCGAGAACCTGCTGCGCACCGAAGACGGCGCCAACATCACCAAGGACCACATCGAGGCGATCGCCAACTGGGACCCCGACGCCGACCCGAGCATCGAGATCCAATTCACCCCGGCCCGGGTGGTCATGCAGGACTTCACCGGGGTTCCCTGCATCGTCGACCTGGCCACCATGCGCGAGGCCGTCGAAGACCTGGGCGGCGACCCGGAGAAGGTGAACCCGCTGGCACCGGCCGAGCTGGTGATCGACCACTCGGTGATCCTCGACGTGTTCGGCCGCGCCGACGCCTTCGAGCGCAACGTCGAGCTGGAATACGAGCGCAACGGCGAGCGCTACCAGTTCCTGCGTTGGGGCCAAGGCGCTTTCGACGACTTCAAGGTGGTCCCCCCGGGCACCGGCATCGTGCACCAGGTCAATATCGAATACCTGGCGCGCACGGTCATGACGCGTGACGACGGGCAAGGAACAACAGTCGCCTACCCGGACACCTGTGTGGGCACCGACAGCCACACCACGATGGTCAACGGCCTGGGCGTGCTGGGCTGGGGTGTCGGCGGCATCGAGGCCGAGGCCGCCATGCTGGGCCAGCCGGTGTCCATGCTGATCCCGCGCGTGGTCGGCTTCAAGCTCACCGGTGAGATCAAGCCCGGCGTCACCGCCACCGACGTCGTGCTCACCGTCACCGACATGCTGCGCAAGCACGGCGTGGTCGGCAAGTTCGTGGAGTTCTACGGCAACGGCGTCGCCGAAGTGCCACTGGCCAACCGCGCCACCCTGGGCAACATGAGCCCCGAATTCGGTTCCACCGCAGCCATTTTCCCGATCGACGAAGAGACCATCAAATATCTGACCCTGACCGGCCGGTCCGAGGAGCAGCTCGCGCTCGTCGAGGCGTACGCCAAGGAACAGGGCATGTGGCACGACCCCGATCACGAGCCGAAGTACTCCGAGTACCTGGAGCTCGACCTGTCGACGGTGGTGCCCTCGATCGCCGGACCGAAGCGTCCGCAGGACCGAATCCCGTTGTCGGAGGCCAAGGTTGCCTTCCGCAAGGACATCCACAACTACGTGGAGGAGAACCACCCGGCACCGGAGACCAAGCTGGACGAGGCGGTCGAGGAGTCCTTCCCGGCCAGCGACTCCGTGACGCTGTCCTTCGCCGACGACGGCGAGGGTGACCGCGTTCCCTCAGCCGCGAACGGGCACTCGGGCCGGCCGTCCAAGCCGATCGACGTGAAATCCGAGGAGCGTGGCGAATTCGTGCTCGACCACGGCGCCGTGGTGGTTGCGGGAATCACGTCCTGCACCAACACCTCCAACCCGTCGGTGATGCTCGGCGCCGCACTGCTGGCCCGCAACGCCGTCGAGAAGGGCCTGACCTCCAAGCCCTGGGTGAAGACCAACATGGCGCCCGGCTCGCAGGTGGTGACCGACTACTACAACAAGGCCGGCCTGTGGCCCTACCTGGAGAAGTTGGGCTTCTACCTCGGCGGCTACGGATGCACCACCTGCATCGGCAACACCGGTCCGCTGCCCGACGAGATCTCCGCGGCGATCAACGACAACGACCTGTCGGTGACCGCGGTGCTCTCGGGCAACCGTAACTTCGAGGGCCGCATCTCCCCCGACGTCAAGATGAACTACCTGGCCTCACCGCCATTGGTGATCGCCTACGCGATCGCGGGCACGATGGACTTCGACTTCGAGAACGACCCGCTCGGGCAGGACAACGACGGCAACGACGTCTTCCTCAAGGACATCTGGCCCACCACCCAGGAGATCGAGGAGACCATCGCCTCCTCGATCAACCGGGACATGTTCACCGAGTCATACGCCGACGTGTTCAAGGGCGACGACCGCTGGCGGTCGCTGCCCACCCCGGAGGGCAACACCTTCGAGTGGGCCGACGACTCCACTTACGTGCGCAAGGCGCCGTACTTCGACGGCATGCCCGCCGACCCGGAGCCGGTAAAAGACATCAAGGGCGCCAGAGTCCTTGCTTTGCTGGGTGACTCGGTGACCACCGACCACATCTCGCCGGCCGGCGCAATCAAGAAGGGCACCCCGGCGGCGCAGTACCTCGAGGAGCACGGGGTCGAGCCCAAGGACTTCAACTCCCTCGGCTCGCGGCGCGGCAACCACGAGGTGATGATCCGCGGCACCTTCGCCAACATCCGGCTCAAGAACCAGCTGCTCGACGATGTCTCCGGCGGTTACACCCGCGACTTCACCCAGGACGGCGGACCGCAGGCGTTCATCTTCGACGCGGCGCAAAACTATGCGGCACAGAACGTTCCGCTGGTGGTCCTGGGCGGTAAGGAGTACGGGTCCGGCTCCTCGCGGGACTGGGCCGCCAAGGGCACGCTGCTGTTGGGTGTGCGCGCGGTGATCACCGAATCATTCGAGCGCATCCACCGCTCCAACCTGATCGGCATGGGCGTCATCCCGCTGCAGTTCCCGGAGGGTGAGTCGGCCAAGTCGCTGAAGTTGGACGGCACCGAGACCTACGACATCACCGGCATCGAGGCGCTCAACGACGGCAAGACGCCGAAGACGGTGAAGGTGACCGCCACCAAGGAGGACGGTTCCAAGGTCGAGTTCGACGCGGTGGTCCGCATCGACACCCCCGGCGAGGCCGACTATTACCGCAACGGCGGCATCCTGCAGTACGTGCTGCGCAACATGCTCAAGTCCGGCAAGTCCGGCTAACGAGCACCGCGCCCGCCAGTGCCAAAGGTCAGCGAGGACCATCTGGAGGCTCGGCGCCGTCAGATTCTCGACGGTGCACGCCGCTGTTTCGCCGAGTACGGCTACGACCAAGCCACGGTGCGACGGCTGGAACAAGAGATCGGGATGTCGCGCGGCGCGATCTTCCACCACTACCGGGACAAGGACGCACTGTTCTTCGCGCTGGCGCGCGAGGACACCCAGCGGATGGCGGAGGTCGCGTCGCGCTCGGGGCTCATCCAGGTGATGCGGGACATGCTCGCGGCCCCCGAGCAGTTCGACTGGCTGGCCACCCGGCTGGAGATCGCGCGCAAGCTGCGCCAGGACCCGGAGTTCAGTCGCGGCTGGGCGGAGCGTTCAGCCGAACTGGCGGCGGCGACGACCGAGCGGCTGCATCGGCAGAAACAGGCCGGGCGGGTACGTGAGGACGTCCCCGCCGACGTGTTGCACTGCTACCTCGATCTGGTGCTCGACGGTCTGGTGGCCCGCCTCGCATCAGGCGAGGATCCGCAACGCCTGGCCGCGGTGCTGGACCTGGTGGAGAACTCAGTGCGCACCTCGGCTGGGACGCAGGCGTAGCGAGTTACGCCGAGGGTTTGACGGCGCGGTGGTTGGGTCCGCCACGGCCGCGCATTATGGTTCCCGACTCGCGCAGCATGCTGTGCACTGAGCCGTATGAGCGCCCGGTCGAGGCGGCCAGATTACGGATGCTGGCGCCCTTCTCGTAGGCGTTGCGAAGCTCGTGCAACAGCTGGTCGCGGGTCTCCTTTGACTTCCGCATGGCAACAGGGTAGAAATCCGCGACCTTCGGTGGGCCACTTTGACGGAAATCGACGCTCAGGCCAGCTCGATGAGGTCGCGGTACTCCTCCGACCAGTAATCCTCGGTGCCGTCGGGCAGCAGCACGACCCGCTGCGGGTCGAGCGCTTCGGCGGCCCCGGGGTCATGGGTCACCAGCACCACGGCACCCTGATAACTGCGCAGCGCGTCGAGCACCTGCTCGCGCGAGGCCGGGTCGAGGTTGTTGGTCGGCTCATCGAGCAACAGCACGTTGGCGGTCGAGGCGACCAGGCCGGCCAGCGCGAGTCGGGTTTTCTCACCGCCGGACAACGTGCCGGCGGGCTGGTCGAGCTGCGGGCCGGTGAACATGAAAGCCCCGAGCAGACCGCGCAGATCCTGTTCGCCGGATTCGGGGGCGGCGTGGCGGATGTTCTGCCAGACGGTCGCGTCGTTGTCCAGAGTGTCGTGCTCTTGGGCGAAGTAGCCGATCCGCAAACCATGGCCGGGTTCCAGGCCGCCGGTATCGGGCGTTTCGACGCCCGCCAGCAGGCGCAGCAGCGTGGTTTTGCCGGCGCCGTTGAGTCCGAGAATCACCACCCGCGAGCCCCGGTCGATGGCCAGGTCGAGCCCGGTGAACACCTCCAGCGACCCGTAGGTTCTGCTCAGCCCCTTGGCCACCAACGGCGTACGCCCGCACGGGGCCGGGGTGGGGAACCTGATGCGGGCCACCTTGTCGGCGACCCGCTCGTCGTCGAGCGAGGCCATCATCCGATCGGCACGACGCAACATGTTCTGTGCGGCAACGGCTTTGGTGGCTTTGGCGCCCAGCTTGGCGGCCTGGTTCCGCAGCGCGGTCGCTTTGCGCTCGGCGTTGGCGCGTTCCCGGCGGCGACGCTGTTCGTCGGTGGCGCGGGCGTCGAGGTACTTCTGCCAGGTCATGTTGTAGACGTCGACTTCGCCGCGTACCGCGTCGAGGAACCACACCCGGTTCACGACGTCGGCGAGTAGTTCGACGTTGTGGCTGATGATCACCAGCCCGCCGGTGTGGGAGCGCAGGAAATCCCGAAGCCAACCAACCGAATCCGCGTCGAGGTGGTTGGTCGGCTCGTCGAGCAGCAACGTCGTCGACGAACCCGAACCGCTATCCGATGCCGCGAACAGGATGCGCGCCAGTTCGACCCTGCGGCGCTGACCGCCGGACAGGGTGCGCAGTTGCTGGGTGAGCACCCGGTCGGGCAGTCCGAGACTGGCGCAGATACGGCCCGCCTCACTCTCGGCACCGTAACCGCCGAGCGCGACGAACCGCTCCTCCAGCTGCCCGTAGCGGCGGATGGCACGGTCGCGCGCGTCGTCGTCGGCGACTTCGGCCATCAGGGCCTGCTGTTTCTCCAGGTCGGTGAGAAGCACGTCCAGCCCGCGCGCCGAGAGCACCCGGTCGCGAGCCAGGACGTCGAGGTCGCCCTCTTTGGGATCCTGTGGGAGATAACCGATTTCGCCCTTGCGGATGACCGAACCGGCATACGGTTGGCCCTCCCCCGCCAGGATGCGCATGGTCGTCGTCTTGCCGGCGCCGTTACGCCCGACGAGTCCGATCCGGTCGCCGGGCTGCACCCGCAGATCCGGGCCGTCGGGCGAGAGCAGGATGCGCGCACCAGCGCGGACCTCGAGGTCCGTAGCCGTGATCACATTCGCTCCTTTTGGGTTTGCGCTACTTGTGCGGCGCTATTTGTCGTCGGTGAAGACCGCCGGGCGCTTCTCTGCGCGTGCGGCAACCGCTTCTTCGAAGTTGGAGGTGAGCAGACGGACGAAAAGCTGTCCGAGGCCTTCGGCCTGCATGTGTCCCTCGAGGCTGCCGGCGTCCAGTCCACTCCATAGCGTGCGTTTGGTCAACTCGATACCCGGTCGGGAGAAGGCGGCCATCCGTGCGGCGATCGCATAACAGGTGTCCAGCAGCTGCGCTCCTGGCACCTGGCATGACACCAGTCCGATCCGCTCGGCCTCCTCGGCGGACACGTCACGCCCGGTCAACATGATCTCGAATGCCCGCGATGACCCGATGGCCCTGGGCAACAGGTAGCTCAGGCCCAGTTCGCTGGCAGTGAGACCGTTGTTGATGCCGGCTGCCCGGAAATACGCGCTGGTGGAGGCCACCCGGATGTCGGCGGCCAGCGCCAGGCACAGCCCTCCTCCGATGGCCGCACCATTGACCGCGGCGATCACCGGCTGGTGCAGCCGACGCAGCTTCAGAATGATCTCGTCGAGCAACTCCATGGACCGCAGCGCGTACGTCGGGCGGGTGAGGTCTTCGACATGCGGGACGGCGCCGGCGGATTTGTGGTCAGCACCCGAGGAGAATCCGCGGCCGGCGCCGGTGAGCACCACCACACGCACCGAGTTGTCGTAGGTGACCTGATCGAGCGCCTCTTTCAACGGCACCATGACGTCGAACGCCATCGAGTTCATCCGCTCGGGACGATTGAGCGTGATGAGGGCGATCTCGGGCCGCGGGTGTTCCAGGAGGACCAAACTCACCTTGAAACGGTAACGCAGACCTGATCCGGTTCCGGCAGCGTCGCCCGGGCGCGGCTCAGACTTCGGTTGCCTCTTCGGTCGCCGCTTCGATGTCGTAGGCCTTGAGTTGCTGTACCAGGTCCTCCAGCGCGGCAGGAGGCAGCGCGCCGGCCTGATTGAACAACAGCTGACCCTTCTTGAAGGCCATCAGCGTGGGGATCGACCGGATCTGAGCGGCAGCGGCCAACTCCTGCTCGGCCTCGGTGTCGACCTTGGCGAAGACCACGTCAGGGTGCTTTTCCGACGCCGCCTTGAAGGTGGGCGCGAAGGCGCGACACGGGCCGCACCAGGAGGCCCAGAAGTCAACGAGCACCATGTCGTTGCCGTTGACGGTTTCGTTGAACTGCGCCGCAGTGAGGTCTTGGGTAGTCACGTCTGCCCTAACGCCGAGGTTGTGGTTGTTGTTCCCCAGCCGCTCACAGCAGGCTGGGCGTGGTCGACTTGTGCCGGTAGGACCTGAGCTGCCTGACCAGTTCGGCCATCACCGTCGGATTAGCGATGCCTGGCTGTTTGAAGACGAGCTTGCCCTTCTTAAAGGCCATCAGCGTCGGCAGCAACGTCACACCGGCCGTCTCGACCAGATCCTTCTCTACTTCGAAGTTGACCTTGGCGTGCACGATGTCCGGGCAATTCTGCGCCGATGCCTCATAGGTGGGCGTGAAGACGTCGCACGGCGGGCACAACGGCGCCCAGAAATAAACGAAGACGTTCTCGTTGCCCCTGACCGCCTGCCGGAAATCGGCCGCGGTCAGAGCCCGCGTGCACCCAGTTCCCATCAGCAGTAGAGCGTACGTCAACGCGCCGCCGCGGACCGCCAGGTTGGGTTACTCAGCAGGCGCAGGCCGTTGAGGGCCACCAGCAGTGTCGACCCCTCGTGGCCGGCCACACCCAGTGGCAGCGGAAGCTGCCCGAAGAGATCCCACAGCACCAGCACCGTGATGAAGCTGCCGGCAAGCGCGAGGTTGACGGTCACCACCCGGCGCGCCTGCCGGGCCAAGCCGATGATCGTCGGAATGGTGTGCAGTTCATCGCGGACCGTCACTGCGTCGGCGGTCTGCAGAGTGATGTCGGAACCGGCGCCCATGGCCATCGAGGCGCACGCCGCGGCCATCGCCGGGGCGTCGTTGACGCCGTCACCCACCACCAGCACCCGGTGGCCACCGGCCTGCAGTTCGCGCACCGCCGAGACCTTCTGTTCGGGTAGCAGGCCGGCGCGCACGTCAACGATGCCGGCGTCACGGGCAACGAGTCGGGCGGCGCGGGCGCTGTCGCCGGTCAGCAGTACCGGGGGCGCCGACGTCAACTCCGTCAGGGCGGCCACGGAGTCCACCGCATCGGAACGCATCTGATCGGTGAGCCCCAAAACCCCGGCGGCCACCCCGTTGACGACTACCACGGCGGCTGTCGCACCGGTGTCGACGAGGTATGTCACTTCGCCGGGCAGCTCGCCGCGGAAACTGTGCGGACTGCAGACCTCGACGAAATCGCGCCCTATCGTGGCGCGCACACCCCGGCCCGGCACAGCGCGGAAGTCCTCGGCAGCAGGAATGATCAGACCGCGCCGCCGCGCTTCCCCGACAATCGCCCGTCCCAGCGGATGTTCACTGGATTGTTCTGCGGCGGCTGCCAATTCGAGCAATCTCGGCACGTCCATCAACTCCGGCCGCAACGACTTGACGACCGTCAGTCGCGGCGTCCCGCACGTCAGCGTGCCCGTCTTGTCCAACGCGACGATGCTGGTGTCGGCGAGGCGTTCGACGACGATCGCGGACTTCACCAGGATTCCGTGCCGGCCCGCGTTGGCGATCACCGAAAGTAGGGGCGGCATGGTGGCCAACACCACGGCGCAGGGAGACGCGACGATCATGAAAGTCATGGCGCGCAACAGCGTCGGTTGCAGCGCCGAGCCCAGCACCAGTGGGACGACGATCAACGCTGAGGTGGCCGCCACCACTCCTACCGAGTAGCGCTGTTCGATCTTCTCAATGAACAGTTGGGTTCTGGCCTTGGTGGCTGACGCCTCGGACACCAGCTCAACGATTCGGGCGACGACGCTGTGCGACGGGTCACGGGCGACGACCACGCGTAACACACCCGCGCCGTTGACGGTGCCGGCGAACACCTCATCGCCCGCGGACTTGACGGCCGGCATCGATTCACCGGTGATGGAACACTGATCGACCTCGGACACCCCGGACAACACCACGCCGTCGGCGGGTATCCGTTCGCCGGGACGCACCAGCACCCGGTCCCCCAACCACCAGCTGCTCCGCGGGCACCACCCGCTCCGCGCCCGCGGCATCGACCAGCACTGCCTGGTCCGGCGCCAGGTTCATCAGTCCCTTGACCGAATCCGCGGTGTGCTTCGTGGCAACCTCGTCGAGGGCACCGGACGTCGCGAAAATCACGATCAGCAGTGCTCCGTCGAAGATCTGCCCGATCGCCACCGCACCGATCGCGGCCACGATCATCAGCAGGTCAACGTCGAGCGCCTTGTTCCGAAGTGCTTGCACGCCTGCCCATGCCGAGCCCCAGCCGCCGGCCAGATAACAAGCCAGATACAGCGTCCACCACGCGGCTGTCGGGCCACCGTTGAGCTGAACCGCCAGACCGGCCAAAAACAGCGTCAGTGCGCCGGCCGCCCAGCGCACCGACAGCACCGACCACAGCGCGGCGCGCCAACTGAGGCCGCGGGCAGCGCTGGGCGGAACGCGGTCGAAGGAGGCCGCCGGGGCGGTCACTTCGAAGGCGGTCAAGGTCATTCCAGCGGCCTCACAGGGAGTCAGAGTGCGTCGGGATTCACCGAGTGTATTGACACAAGCGTCGTCGGAGGTCTCGGTTTGATTCCGGTATGTCATTGAATTGGCTTATGGCACTTCGCGATACGAATCACCGTCGCGGTCCGGGGCCTATTGCACAGCCCGGTCGCCATCGGGCGAATTCCCTTGGTGGACTAACCAATTTCGGCCCAAAAATTGCCTCCAAAAAGAGTTGCGAAATGGATTCATCGTTTCCGAATCGCGCTACGATTCTGAGGTCGCCGGCTCACCGCTGTGGAGGTGCGAGATGTCGTTCGTGGTCGCCAATACCGATTTCGTATCCCAAGCGGCGGGCAATCTGGCCCGGGTCGGATCACTGATCAGCGAAGCCAACAACGCGGCGGCAGCCCAGACCACCGCCGTCGCTGCCGCCGGCGCCGACGAAGTGTCGGCTGCCGTCGCTGCCATCTTCGGCGCGCACGCGCAGACGTATCAGACGCTCAGCGCCGGAGCCAGCGCCTTCCACGAACAATTCGTGCAACTGCTGGCGGGCGGAGCGCAGCAGTACGCATTGGCGGAAGCGACCAATATCGGTCCGCTGCAGCCGATCCTCGACCTGATCAACGCACCCACCAACGCACTGTTGGGCCGCCCGCTGATCGGCAACGGCGCTGACGGAACCGCGGCGAATCCGAATGGACAGGCGGGCGGCCTTCTCTTCGGCAACGGCGGCAACGGTTTCTCGTCGGCCGTCGCGGGAGTAGGCGGTGGCAATGGAGGGGCCGCCGGCCTGCTCGGTTCCGGCGGGGCTGGCGGCGTGGGCGGCGCGGGCGCGAACGGCGGCGCCGGTGGTGCCGGCGGCTGGCTGTTCGGCGCTGGCGGAGCCGGCGGTAACAGTGGTGGCGGCGGCGGCGCCGGCGGTCTCGGCGGCTCCGCATTCTTGTTAGGAAATGGCGGTGCCGGTGGTACCAGCCCGAACGGAATGGGGGCAGGTGGCGCCGGAGGCAATGGCGGCCTGCTGTACGGCAACGGCGGCCATGGCGGCGGCAGCTCCCTCACCGGCGCCTCTGGCAACGGCGGCAGGGCTTTCCTGTTCGGCGACGGCGGCGGTGGCGGGGACGCATCCAACGCCGCCCCGGCCGGAGCCGGCGGCGCAGGAGGCGCTTTCATCGGCAACGGCGGTGCGGGCGGCAACGCCCCGATGGGGGGCGTCTCCGGGCCCGGCGGGCAGGCCGGTCTGATCGGCAACGGCGGAGCCGGAGGCAACGGCAATTTGACCGGCGGCAACGGCGGAAATGCCGTCTTGATCGGCAACGGCGGCAGAGGCGGCACTCCAAACGGCGTCGGTGGCCAGGGCGGCCTACTGTTCGGCGCGCACGGGTAGCCCCTTACCTACGGTTGCGTACGTTTTCTCCCGGCAGCAAGACTGTGCCCGATCATCGGGCCGATCAGTCTGAGTGGAAGGAACCACCGTGGGGCACTACAAAGCCAACGTGCGCGACCTTGAGTTCAATCTGTTCGAGGTTCTTGACGTAGGCGCCGTCCTCGGCACCGGCAAATACGCCGACCTCGACGACGACACGGTGCGCACCATCCTGTCGGAGGCGGCCCGGTTGGCCGAAGGCCCGGTGGCCGAATCCTTCGCGTTCGCTGACCGCAACCCGCCGGTCTTCGACCCGGCAACCCACAGCATCAGCGTCGCACCGGAATTGGTGAAGACCGTCCAGGCGATCAAAGACGCCGAATGGTGGCGGCTGGGCCTGGCCGAGGAGATCGGCGGCATGGCCGCGCCGCCGCCGCTCACCTGGGCCGTCAACGAGATGATCTACTGCGCCAACCCTTCGGTCTGCTTCTTCAACCTGGGCCCGATTCTGGCGCAATCCCTGTTCGTCGAGGGGAACGACGAGCAGAAGCGTTGGGCCGCAATGGGAATCGAACGCGGGTGGCAGGCCACCATGGTGCTCACCGAACCCGACGCGGGCTCGGATGTGGGGGCGGGCCGCACCAAGGCGATCGAACAACCCGACGGCACTTGGCATATCGAAGGAGTGAAGCGGTTCATCTCCGGCGGCGATGTCGGCGATACGACCGAGAACATCTTCCATCTGGTGCTGGCCCGGCCTGAGGGCGCGGGACCCGGCACCAAGGGCTTGAGCCTGTTCTACGTTCCCAACTTCTTGTTCGACCCGGACACCGGGGAACTCGGCGCGCGCAACGGTGTGTATGTGACCGGACTGGAACACAAGATGGGGCTGAAGTCCTCCCCCACCTGCGAGCTGACCCTCGGCGCCACCGACGTTCCGGCTGTCGGATATCTGGTCGGCGGCGTCCACGACGGAATCGCGCAGATGTTCCACGTCATCGAGAACGCGCGCATGACGATCGGCGTGAAGGCCGCCGGCACGCTGTCCACGGGTTACCTCAACGCACTCGCCTACGCGAAGGAACGGGTGCAGGGCGCAGATCTGACGCAGATGACGGACAAGACCGCGCCGCGGGTCACGATCATGCACCACCCCGATGTGCGTCGCAGTCTGA